>JABWCA010000348.1 GCA_013359345.1 Ignavibacteriaceae bacterium | reverse complement strand
GCTTCAAAGATCATGCTCGAGAGGGCAGAAAAGAACCCGAAAATTAAATTCATGCTGAATTCAACCATTGATGAAGTTCTGGGTGAAGAAGATGAAAACGGCCGCAAAAAAGTAACCGGCATGAGAATTAAAAACACTGTAACCGGTGAAATGCATGATGAAACAATCGACGGCATTTTTATTGCGATAGGCCACAAGCCAAACACCGAGCTGTTCAAAGGCATACTCGATATGGATGAGACGGGTTACCTGATCACCAGGCCGGGTTCAACTTACACAAATGTTGAAGGCGTTTTTGCCGCAGGTGATGTGGCAGATAAGAATTACAGACAGGCAGTTACTGCCGCAGGAACCGGTTGCATGGCTGCACTTGATGCAGAACGCTGGCTTCAGACTCAGGAAGGATAATTTCCCGGAAGATATTGCCGTTGTTTCTCAGAGCTGACCGGTAAACGGCTTTGTATCAAAAAGTTCTGCAAATTACAGAACCCCGGATACCGGATTGTACCGGATGTAATGCAGATTTTTCGGAAACAAGACCCCGGTGAACTGATAAAATCTTATACAGAAGCGTTTGAAATGCAGTGCCTGAGATTAATTAAAATAAGAAAACCCTGTCGGTTAACGGCAGGGTTTTCTTTTAGTTGTCCGTTGAATTTCTTTTATCTGATATTCTGCTTGAAGATCATCAGAAGCTCCTGACACTCGGTGGGATTTGATGAAAACTCTGTGCCGGTGAATGGGGTGTTAAGGAAATCAGAATATCCCGGAAGAGATAACACTTCAGGTGAATTGAGGTCCCTGAATCCCATAGACCACTCGGGGAATTGCCTTTCTTCTTCCTCTCCGTCAAGAATAGTGATCACACCGGTATGCCTGGGATCAAGAGAAATTTTATCATATAATTTCATGACATTCTCTTTTTCCCCCTCAAGCATTTGTAAAAAATTTCCGTCTTTGTACAAAAGCATGCCTGTAACATTAATTTCAACGTTATTACGTCTGCTTATTTCAAGGAGAGCGGTAAGGTCAGCACGTGAAAAGGGAACGGTGGCTGAACTTGCATAAATCAGATAGTACATACATGATCCTGATTAATAAAAATTATTAAATACTGTGTGCAAAATATTATTAATCGGGTTAAAATAAAATCGCCGGAAAGAAAAAAGGGATGCCGTTAATGACATCCCTTTATGAAAGGAAGGTAAAATCAGAGTGATACTTCGTTCTTTTCTTTGAGCCTGTCTGCCTCTTCAACTTTTCTCTTGACGAAATGGGCAACCACAAAACCAAGTCCGGTGCCTGCAAAAATAAACATAGGGACCCAGTGTTTCTGATCTGTTGCATGCTCGAGCGAAATAGCACCGCCAAGTGCAAGACCGAAAAATATTGAGAGGATACCTATTACAAGAAGCGCTGTTGATCTTCCGGTTTTTTTAGGAGTGTTGAATAATCTGACCACTTCTTCAGCGCTGAAATCCTTCTGAAGGATCTGTTCCTTCTCCTTATGTCTGAGATAAAGGAGAGTGATCAGGACTGCTGTTGTTCCGAAAATCATTGTTATCGGGATAAATACTGCCAAAACATCTGGTGACATTGTCAGTTCCTTTCGGGTTTGTTTTTAATTTCGTTAATCTTTGTCTGTTGTGACAGCGTTTTTTTTATCAGGTTACAATTCGGGTAAAAAATTTTTCAGATAATATCATTAATTTAGATCTGAAGAAAAATCGCACTTATATAAATGAAGAGTGTAACCTCTGGTCTGCAATTCCGGTCTATAGATACATGAAAAACGTAAATGATTTCGAAATTATCGATTCGGTGATTGCAGGCAATCATTCCGATTACCGTTTTCTTATAGACAGATATAAGAACAAGGCTTTCGGTATGCTGCGCAGGATGCTGAGAAATGATGCTGATGCTGAGGAGGTATTGCAGGATTGTTTTCTTAAGGCATATAAGAATCTCTCCGGATTTAACAGGAAATCAAAGTTTTCAACCTGGTTTTTCAGGATTGTTTACAATACGGCGTTAAACAGAATCAACTCTGCTGCCCGGAAACAGGAGAAAGAGAGAACTGATCTTGAAAGTCTCGATAATTTTCATTTCGGAGAACAGGACAATCTCAGCGAGCTTGAGGAAAAAAAGGAACTGATAACTAAACTTGTTAATCAGCTGCCGCCAAAATATTCGGCCGTGGTCACACTGTTTTATGTTGAAGAGCAGACGATAGAAGAAATTGCCGGAATTATGAATATGACCGAATCGAATGTGAAAGTGATGCTCTTCAGAGCAAGGAAATCATTAAAAGATTATATTACGCAGAATAATCTTGAAGGAGAATTGAGATGACACACCTGAGCGATGAATTGTTATTCAGGGAATTAACAGGTGAACTTTCTGACATTGAAAAGAATGAATTAAAGCTCCATCTTGAGCAGTGTGCAGAATGCAGAACTCTTCATCAGAATTATATTAAGACTGACAGACTGATTATGAATATTGAACCCCCTGAAGTGTCTGAGGAGTTTACATCGGCGGTGATGAACAGGATCAAGCCGGTGATTATAAGATCGGGGATCAGCACGGGCAGGTTTCTGACTTACCTTTCATTAACTTTTGTAACTCTTTTTTCAGTCCTGGCCGGTTATCTGATTTCAAATATGAATCAGGGATCGCGTGAAGGGGGTGGTGAGAGTGTTTTTAACTCAGTTGATTTTACCGGATATTATGAAAAAATTGGTGCGGTAATTTCATCGCAGGCTTTTCAGATCGTGAGCATGGTTCTGTTCTTCGGATTTGCGGTCGGTTTGTTCTTCACCTATGAGAAGTTCAGAAAGCTTAAATCCTATTGATACAAGGGGAGCGCAACGCTCCCTTTTTTGTTCGCTCTGCTTATTCCCTCAAACTGTTTATATTAATATCTGATTTAGAAAATTTTATAATCCATGCCCAAAAAGTTACCGTCAAAATCATCGAACTATGCCGATCTTGTTCAGAGCGGGGCTTTCTATGCTGATAAAACAGCTTTCATAAGAAAGCTTGAAGATCTGAGTGATAAGTTTATTGTTTTTCTCAGACCAAGGCGATTCGGCAAATCTTTGTTTCTCTCTGTGCTTGAGCATTACTATGGAATTCAGCATAAAGAGAGGTTCGGCGAGCTGTTTGGTGAGTATTATATAGGGCAACCGGAGAACACCACCGAACTAAGGAACTCATACCATATCCTCAGATTTGATTTCAGCGGAATAAG
>JABWCA010000065.1 GCA_013359345.1 Ignavibacteriaceae bacterium | reverse complement strand
TTTTTTACTTCTATTCCTTTTTCGTTTGCTTTTGTTGCAGGTGCAGGCTTAAATTGCAGTTCCATTTTCGGTATCCTTCTCTGTTTGATGAATTAATTTATTAGCTAAATACATCTAATTTGCAGGAAGGATACCTCTTTTCAAAATCTCGCGCTTCTATTTTTTAAACATATGATCTGATGGCACTGTTGCACACTGATGTCACTGTTAAAATAGCGTATATATAAACGGTGCAAGCGGACTGCTCTTGCCAAGCACTATAAGCAGGCCAAGGATGATAATAATGACTGCAACCGGCATGAGCCAGAACTTTTTATTTTCCTTAAGGAAGCTGAAATACTGTAATACAATTTTTGTCTTCGACATTTTCCTGAACCTTTAATTATCAGTGCATTTTTTCATAATCAATTTCTTTTTTTTCCTTCTTCACCCAGTAAGTGGGCAGCGAAGGATCAGCCTTCAGTTCCATAAACTTTTTTCCGAACACCCTGGCAGCCGCTCCGACCGGCATGACTGCAAGAAAAAAGATGAGGGTCAGAAACACCCTGCTCATTACGGCGCCCAGAACAATGGCTATTGTCATCCACCCGATATACACATACTTCAGCCAGAAGGGATTGAGGTATGCTGGTATCACAAGCAGAGAGCCGGCAACAAGCAGTATCTCGCGAAGATATTCTGCCCTGCCGAAATAAAACAGCACCGAGCCAACAACAAAAAAGGCTGCTCCAACGTAAAAACCGAACTGCCTGAGACTCCCCTCTGAGAGATCGAGGCCTTTTATTTCCTGTTTAATCCAGTTCATATTTTTGCCTCCAGTCAATCTCGTCATGAAATTCAGGTTGTTTTTCCTTGTATAATACATAATTCTGAAGCACGAGAATATCCATTTCGGTGCGCATGAAACATTTGTATGCATCGAGCGGCGATTCAACTATCGGTTCGCCGCGCACGTTAAATGAAGTGTTAATTATTACAGGGCATCCGGTTTTCTGATAAAATGCACTTATCAGATCGTAGTAACGTTCATTATCCTCACGGTTAACGGTCTGCAGCCTTGCTGAGTAATCAACATGGGTTATGGCAGGCACTTCTGATCTCACTATATTCAGCATGTCAATTCCCCAGAGCTTTTTCTCCTCTTCGGTCATCTCGCGCTGTTTATCTTTTCTGACATCGGCAACGAGGAGCATGTACGAACTCTCGCGGTCAATCTCAAACCACTCAGAGACTCTGTCTGCAAGCACAGAAGGGGCAAAGGGACGGAAACTCTCCCTGTACTTGATCTTCAGGTTCATTTTTTTCTGCATTTCAGGGGAGCGGGCATCACCTATGATTGATCTTGCGCCAAGCGCTCTCGGACCAAACTCCATCCTGCCGCTGAACCACCCGATAACCTTCTCATTTGTCATCTCATCTGCAATCAGGCTGTAAAGTTCAGAGTCTTCATGATATTCTGCCGGAATTCCGAACTTATCAGTAAACTTTTTAATATCCTCATTACTGTAAAATGTGCCGAGGTGCGATCCTTTCTGGGTGTTTTTGCCTTTGTTATCCCTGCTGTTACCGAAGTAGTGATAATGCGCAATCAGTGCGGCACCGAGCGCTCCGCCGGCATCACCGGCAGCGGGCTGTATCCAGAGATCGTCAAAGATATTTTCACGCAGTATTTTCCCGTTGGCAACACAATTGAGGGCAACACCGCCGGCAAGGCAGAGATTTTTCATGCCGGTCTCTTTACGGATATGACGTGCCATTTTAAGCATTACATCTTCGGTGACTTCCTGAACCGAACGGGCGAGATCCATTTCACGCTGAGTGAGGTCTGATTCAGGTTTACGGGCTGGCCCGTCAAAGAGCTCTTCAAATTTTTTGCCCGTCATCCTGAGTCCCGTGGCGTAATCAAAATACTCCATGTTCAGGGCAAACGAGCCGTCTTCACGCACATCAATGAGATGATCATATATGAGTTTTGTGTATTTCGGGGTGCCGTAAGGGGCAAGACCCATTACTTTATACTCGCCGCTGTTAACCTTAAAGCCTGTGAAGTAAGTGAATGCTGAATAGAGAAGTCCGAGTGAATGCGGAAATTTTATCTCCCCCATGATTTCAATTTTATTTCCTTTGCCGGTCCCCCATGATGTGGTTGCCCATTCTCCCACGCCGTCAACGGTCAGAAAGGCGGCTTCTTCAAAGGGAGAGGGGAAAAATGCAGATGCCGCGTGTGATTCATGATGCTCGGGGAAAAGGACCTTTACTTCGGCTTCAAGCTCTTTTTCGATAAGATCAGGGATCCAGAGTTTCTGACCCAGCCACAGAGGCATCGCCTTCATGAATGAACTGAGCCCCCTGCCTGGGAAAGAAAGATAGGTTTCAAGCAGGCGCGTGAACTTGAGGAAAGGCTTGTCATAAAAGACCACCGCCTCAAGATCTGATGCGGTTATTCCTCCATATTTCAGGCAGAATTTTACGGCATTTGAGGGAAAATTGTGATCATGCTTGATCCGGGTAAAGCGCTCTTCCTGGGCGGCGGCAATGATTTCGCCGTCCTTAATCAGTGCTGCTGCCGAATCGTGATAATAGGCTGAAATGCCAAGTATGTACATTTTCTCGTAACTTATTGAAAAAGAAAATTTTAATGGAAGGTGTAAATATAAAAAATCCTCCTTCTTCAATAACAGGGCGGAGAGAGTACCCGTCAGAAAAAGGAGGACTGTTTAATTAATTTTTCGTAAAAATCTCATCATAGAAGGTTTTCATGGCTTTCCATGAACGGGTGGCTGCCTTCTCATTATAGGCTGCACCCTTTGAGTTATCGGTATCAAGGAAAACATTTGTGAAGCTGTGAACAGCCCCGCCGTAAGAGAAGAGCTGCCAGTCGGCTTTAGAATCCTGCATTTCCTTTACAAAGCCGTCGAATTCTTCTTTTGAAACATAAGGGTCATCCCCCCCGTGAAGAACGAGAACTTTTGTTTTTATCTTATTGGTCTGAGGGGTCGGGTTATCAAGTCCGCCGTGAAAACTTACGACTCCTTTAACATCGGCGCCATCGCGCGCAAGTTCAAGTACAGTTGTCCCTCCAAAGCAGAAACCGATAGCGGCAATATTGTTAACATCGGCATTGGTGAGTTTTTTTGCTTCGGCGAGCGCGGCATTTATCCTTGCCCTGAGCAGAGGACGGTTACCTTTGTATTTACCTGCTTCCTTTCCCGCATCCTGGGGAGTCTGGGGTCTTATCCCTTTGCCGTAAATATCTGCAGCGAAAGCAATATATCCCATTTCTGCCAGCATACCGGCTCTCATCTTTACATGATCATTGATGCCGGTCCATTCATGAACCAGAATTACAACCGGTGCTTTGCCCTTAATATCATCCGGATAAACAACATAGCCTTCAAGCAGCGTGCTGCCTTCATAATACTCAATGTTTTTGCCCGTATGGTTCTGGGCATTAACTGCAACTGCAAGTAAAATCATTGCGATAAAAAATTTCATTAGTATTCCTCTGTTTTTTACAGATTTAACGTTCCCCGCTTAAAATTAATTCATTTTGGCACTTTTTGTTTAATTATTATTCCTTATTTTATGAATATTCTTTTAAGAGGATTTCATGAAAAAAATAATACTACTATTTGTAATAATAATATCACAGTATATATATTCTCAGGGTTCACCCTTCATACAGAATATAGTAAATCAGGTAAATAAGGATTCACTTATATATAATTTAAGACAGCTTTCGGGGGATATACCCTGCAGCGTTAACGGGCAGCAGGTTACCATTGTATCAAGGCATAAGAACAATGCAGCTAACGAGTTAGCTGCGCAGTACATTTATGAAAGACTGGCATATTACGGATTCACGCCTTCTTTCCAGAGTTTCAGCACCACAGGCAGAAATGTTCTTGCCGTACAGCCCGGCACACAGTTTCCCAATCAGAAATATATAGTATGCGCGCACTTTGATAATATGCCCTCGGGCAGCCTTGCCCCGGGTGCGGATGACAACGGAAGCGGTACAATTGCAGTATTGGAAGCAGCAAGGATTCTGAAAAATTATTCCTTCCCGTTTACCATTGTTTATGCCCTCTGGGATGAAGAGGAACAGGGACTTGTTGGCAGCAATTATTATGCAACTCAGGCAGCGGCAGCCGGTGATTCAATTCTCGGTGTTTTCAATATGGATATGATTGCCTGGGATTCAAACAATGATTACAAGACTGATCTTCACGCAAGGGGTGCCAACTCACTGCAGTTAGCTCAGAAAATGTTTGAAATTAACACAATGTATAACACAGGCCTTACAATGGCTCTCCTGAATCCGGGGTCAACCTATAGTGATCACGCATCATTCTGGTCAAAAGGTTACGGAGCAATTCTTCTGATAGAAGAGGATAATGATTTCCATCAGTATTACCATACAACCAATGATAAGATGCAGTACATCAATCAGGAGATGTTTTACAGATGTGCAAAACTTACTATTGCGTCACTTTCCACATTTGCGGCAAACCTCAGGATAGATATTCTCCACACTCCGCTGGCTTCAGGATTTTACAGCGGAAACATCACAGTGAACGCGCGTGTTTCATCAGGGCTCACAATTCCTTCGGGCATGCCCGCCCCGAAACTATATTACCGGGTTAAACCGTTTGGCGGAATATATTCCGGATTCACAATGACAGACGGCACGGTTAATCAGGGCAGCTATAATTTTACGATCCCGGCACAGGATCTCGGCAGCACTGTTGAGTATTACCTTGCAGCTCAGGATGACGCCGGAAGCCTTATTGTAACTTCACCTGCAGGAGGCTCGGGATTTAATCCGCCGGGAAGCACACCACCGCCCTCATTATATAAGTTTGTGATTTCGGAATCAGTAGTTGCTGTTCAGGACAGCGCTCACTCAATGTCAAACTGGACAGTTACCGGCACATGGGGCACTACAACATCATCGTTTGTATCCGCCCCGGCATCTATAACAGAATCACCTTCAGGTAATTATACCGCAAATGCAACCATGGATCTGAAATATACAGGCACAATCACTTTGCCGCAATCGGTTCTTGGCGCAACACTCGAGTATGATCTCAAATGGGATATCGAGGATAACTGGGATTATGCCCAGATTCAGATCAGCACAAATAACGGATCAACCTGGACTGCAGTTCAGGGCAGCTACACTAATCTGGCATCCGGAACATTCCAGCCCCCGGGAGAGCACCTCTACGACGGCACTAATACCTCATGGGTGCATGAAGTTATTGACCTTGTTCCTTATCTGGGACAGACAATTAAATTCAGATTCTATTTCAGATCTGACGGATCATTACAGAAAGACGGTATTTACCTTGATAACATAACCGTAAAACAGCTCACCTCAACACCTGTTGAACTTGCGGGTTTCACAGCAAAATCAACCGATGACGGTGTGCTCCTTTCATGGCAGACCGGCTCTGAACTGAACAACCGCGGATTTGCAGTTGAAAGAAAACTGAATAATGAAACATGGATTCAGCTCTCCCTGATCAATGGCAAAGGCACAACAACCGAGCCTTCATCTTATGCCTGGCTGGATAATGCTCCGGTAGCCGGCATGAATGAGTACAGACTTAAACAGTATGACTATGACGGTACAATGACTGTTTACGGACCCATATCGGTTAACTATGAACCTTACATGAGCTATAATCTTGAGCAGAACTATCCCAACCCGTTCAACCCTTCCACAAAGATTGTTTTCTCAATTCCGGAACAGGGAAAAGTTGTTCTCAAAGTTTATGACGCATCCGGAAGTATGGTTCAGGAACTGATCAATTCTGTAATGGAAAAAGGTAGGCACGAAGTTGACTTTAATGCTTCGGGGCTTGCCACCGGTGTTTACTACTACAGATTAAGTTCCGGTGACTATACAAAAGTAAGAAGCATGATTTTAATGAAATAGTCGGTAAAGCTGACCGTTTTATAAGGCTGTTCCTCACAAAGGGGCAGCCTTTTTTTTTCAGGAAACAGGAGATCAGGAAACAGGAAGGCAGGAGACAGGAGATCAGGAATCAGGAAACAAGAGATCAGGAAACAGGAAAGCAGGAGTCAAGAGACAGGAAATCAGGAAACAGGAAGGCAGGAGACAAGAGACAAGAGACAGGAGACAGGAATCAGGAAACTGGAAGGAGTGATTCGCCGCGGCGAAGTGAGACGCCTTTGCTTAGTGAACAGGAAAACAATAAACAGCCTTACACACTGCCGAAACGCTTTTCGGCTGTGAAAAAAGGCAATATGAAAAGGTCGTGTAAAAAAGGGGCAGTGCAAAAAAGGGAGTATGAAAAGGGGCAGTGCGAAAAAGGAGGTGAAAAACGGCAGTGCCGAAACGGCAGATAAATTAAAGCAGATAAAGAGCGGAAGGAAGAGACCTGATAAAGAAACTCATAACAGAAAGCACAACGCAGACCTTGCCAATGAAGAAAAAGATAAGCAAGGATGATGCTTAAAAACCGGCAGTTTGAAATTATAACAGTATCTTATTATTTTAAACTATGCAGTTAATAAAAATTCTTCTTCTGATTCTTTTTCTGACGGGACCTCTCCTCTCCTGTGATTGCTCCGGCAGTCAAAGTGAAGAATTATGCGAAACAACGCACACAGAAACCGACAGTGAGAACTGTTCCGTATTCTGCAATGATGGCTGCTGCCTCAATAATTTTAAAACAGAAATCTTCATGCCGGCTGTACCTTACAGCTACTTTTCAGCATTTGCTTCCCATATAACAATCACCCGAAAAACAGGACATACAGACCCGATCTGGCAGCCTCCCGAAACTCATAAAATCTCCGTTTATTTTATTCATTAATTGATAAAGAGGTTTTTATGAGATTTTTCTCAATAATTTTCCTTGTTCTGATATTTGCACATATCATATCAGGACAAAGCAGCACTATTGTCATTAAAGTTACAGAAATGGAAACAGGTGAAGCCCTTCCGGGAGCTAACATCATACTGGAAGGCACAGAAATTGGCGGATCCACTGATTCAGAAGGATTGGCCGAATTAAAAAATATTCCGGACGGGAGTTACAGGATTGTTGTCTCTTTTGTCGGTTACCGGGAAAGCGCACTTGAAATAGAAGTACCCGGAGTGAAAGCTGTAATAAGCATAGAGCTTGAAGAGGAGGCTGAAGAGCTGGAGGAAGTGGCAGTGACCTCCACAAGAACCTCACGCCTTATCAAAAACACACCAACCAGAGTTGAGGTTATAGCCGGTGAGGAGATCGGGGAAAAAATAAATATGGATCCCTCGGGAATTCAGATGATCCTGAATGAGAGCACCGGCATACAGGTTCAGCAGACCTCAGCGCTCAGCGCAAACAGCTCTTTCAGAATTCAGGGGCTTGAGGGAAGGTACACACAGCTCCTGAGAAACGGATTTCCTTTATATTCAGGATTTGCGGGAAGCCTGAGCCTGCTTCAGGTGCCCCCGCTTGATCTTAAACAGGTTGAAATTATCAAGGGAAGTTCATCAACCCTTTTTGGCGGCGGCGCAATTGCCGGACTTATAAACCTGATAACAAAATCACCCGATCCCGAAGGAGAGTTGTCCTTTCTTGCAAACGTGACATCTGCCGGCGGAATTGATCTGAGCGGATTTTATTCAAAGCAGTTTGATTCTTTCGGAATGACCCTGCTGTTTACAAGAAACACACAGAAGGGTTATGATAACAATGATGACGGATTCACTGATCTTCCTGAAACAGGAAGATATACCGTGACGCCGGAATTTGTTTTCAATATTTCAGATAACAGCAGGTTCTTTGCCGGGGGTTCATTTACGACAGAAATCCGCGAGGGGGGATTTTTGCCTCTCGGTCAAAAGATTTACAGTGAAAAAAACAAAAGCTCCAGATTCTCCGCTCAGCTAAAATATGAACTGATAACTTCAAACGGAAACACGCTTGCCATCAGGAACAGTACAGGGTACTTTAACAGAGAGCTCACAATCCCCTCTTATAAGTTTTTAGGCAGTCAGGTTTCAACTTTCACTGAAGCAACTTATAATTCATCAGGCGGCAGCATAGACTGGATTGCGGGAATGAGTGTGCAGACTGAAAGCTTTAAGGATGATGAATTGCAGGGAATCAGAAGAGATTTCTCTGATTTAACCGCCGGAACATTCATCCAGGCTGCAGCTGATCTTTCAGAAACACATTCCGCAGAAGCAGGGCTGAGGATGGATTACGCAGCGGACTATGACGTTTATATTCTTCCGCGGTTTTCTCTGCTTTCCAGATGGAGCAGTAAAATAACCACAAGGATAGGCGGGGGGTTCGGGTATAAGCTGCCAACTCTATTCACAGAAGATGCCGAAGAACTCTTCTTCAGAAACATTATCCCGATTGATAAAAAGAAACTGAAGTCAGAAAAATCACTCGGTTTTAATTTCGATATCAACTATAATGACGTGTTTATTGACCGGATTGCCGCATCCGTGAATAATATGTTCTTCTATACCAGAATAAATGACCCGTTGATCCTGATGTTTGATAACAGTCTCAACACATGGGAATTCACCTCTTTCAGCGGATATTATCATACCATGGGACTGGAGACAAACATCAAGCTGTCTTATGATCATTTCAAGCTGTTCACCGGTTACACATTCACCTACGTCAGATCTGAAGGCCCTGAAAGCAGGGAAATGCCTCTTACGCCAAGGCACAAACTAGGTCTGGTTTTGTTTTATGAAGTGCATGGTGATTACAGAATCGGGTTAGAGGCCTACTATACAGGCGAACAGTCACTGACTGACGGAAGCAGGGGAAGGTCATACTGGATAAACGGATTCATGATTGAAAAGCATTTTAAAGAATTCTCTCTCTTCCTGAATTTAGAAAACTTTCTTGATGTGAAGCAGCAGAATTATGGCAGGATGTATACCGGAAGCCCCGGCAATCCGGTGTTTGCCGAAATTTACGCCCCAACCGACGGAAGAATAATAAACGGGGGAATAAAACTTAAGCTGTAATAACAATTGCTGAACCTCAGCTCAGTAAAAAATATGCTTCCAGAGGCTGTTTCAAAAGAAACTTTTACTGTCATTCTTCAGCGGGCTGAAGAATGACAAATTACAACTTATGAGACAGCCTCTGTTATATGAATATCAATAAGGCTCACCCGGGGGTATTAATAAAGAAAAAGGTTACAGGGATCAGATCTGTTTGTTTGCTCATGCAGTCATAGCTGTAAGGATTTCAAAAACCGGTCAGCTTTAAATTACTTTCCATTGATTAAGACCCTGAATGAATTTTTTTTACCTGTTGTTCCTGTTATCAACAATAAGCACAAACTCTCCTTTAAGATTTTCTTTCTGAGCCTGTGCGGATAAATGTTTGAGTGAACCGCGGTAAAACTTTTCTGAGGGGAGTGAAATATCATAGCCAAGCTCTGCCTGCGTACCCGGCCCGAAAGCTGCAGCCGTCTCTGCCAGAAGTTTCTGAAGCCTGTATGGTGTTTCAAGGAAAACAATCACATCCCTGAATTTAGAGAGCCTGTACAGCTCGGTTTTTCTTTCATCGGTCTTCTGAGGGAGCCAGCCGTAATAATAAAACTTCTGTATATTGAGGGCATTTACTGAAAGTGCAGCCATCAGAGATGAGGGGCCGGGCACAGGCACAACTTTGATCCCGAAAGAAAGTGCCATTGGTACAAGCGCCGTACCAGGATCAGCAAAGAGCGGAGTTCCGCAGTCAGAAACAAGGCAGGCTGTAAGTTCTTCGGTTCTGATTTTCATCACAAGATCAGGTGTGTCAGATTCCTCATTGTTTTTATCGATCTGAACCATCTCCCGCTTAATTCCGTGATGCCTTAACAGCCGGGCGGTTTCCCTGAAAGATTCAACGATAAGAATATCACATTCTCTGATCAGATTCAGAGCCCGCAGGCTTATATCATCATAGTTGCCGATCGGGGTGGCAACAACATATAGCAGGCCGCTCATTCAGATTTTCTGGCGTGCGGAGGAACAAATCCTCTGTAGGTGTCGAATTTCGGAGTATAAAACACTATATTGAATTTTGAATCTCTGAGTGTGCCTCCGCTGGGGTAATAGTAGAAATCTGAGAGCTCTCCGGTGTTCTCATCTGAAAGGTGCCCGTCTCTTGTGAAAAATTTCATCCGGTAATAGCCCATTTCATAGGCGGATTCTTCAAGCTGAGAGAGGAAGTTATCTTCCGTATAAATATATTTATTATCCATAGTTTAAATTTTTTGTTTTGATTACTAATTAAAGTTAAATCTATCAGACTGTTAATCATAAGACTTAGTTCGCTGGGAGATGTTATTCTCACAACGCCTGTGGTAAGGGCACTAAAAAGTTTCATGCCTGAAACGGAAATAGATTTCCTTACCAAAAATAACTATTCGGACGTTTATAAGTTCAATAACCGGATTAATAATCTGATTGAAGTTAACGGAGATTTCAGCAATTCAGCCGAAACCGCAGAAAAAGTGGCTCAGCATAAGTATGATCTGGTAATTGATCTTCAGAATAACAGAAGATCAGCAAGGCTCCTTGCCGGTTACAAAGGTGAAGTGATCAGATACAAAAAAGAGAATTTCAAAAAATTTCTCCTGGTTCAGACTAAAATCAATCTCCTTTCTGCCGCGCCTCAGATTCCTGTGAGGTATGCCGGGGCGATAGCCGCAAATCCGAAGTTTGCAGGATTCAAACCCGATGATGAGGGGTGTGAGATAATGGCACCTGCCGGCACGTCAGAAATTCTAAGCAGCCCCGGAAAAAGATTTATAGCAATTGCGCCGGGTTCACAGCACTTCACTAAAAGATGGCCGGCTGAGTATTTCGGGCTGCTCATTGAGCAGCTGATCTTAAGGGGGGATGTGCCTGTGCTGGTTGGAGGTGAAAGTGACAGAGAGATCTGTGATCTTCTTCACCGCGAAGGCAAAACGCTGAACTTTGCAGGCAGAAACGATCTTATACGGCTTGCAAGAGTTATAAAAGACTGCAGCGCAATAATATGCAATGATTCGGGGCTGATGCATCTGGCGGGAGCTGTGGGAACCCCTGCAGCAGCAATATTCGGGTCAACCGTTAAGGAGTTCGGATTTTTTCCCTATAAATGCAAAAGCACTGTGATTGAACTTCCCGGCCTTTCATGCCGCCCCTGCTCTCATATCGGAAGGAGCAGCTGCCCGAAAGAACATTTCAAATGCATGAATGAACTCACCCCCATGCTCGTACTGCACAAACTTGACAAACTGATGGCGGCCTGATGAAAGAGAAATTCTGGAAACTGATTTACCGGATTATTTTTCTGCCTCTCTTTTTTGCGGGGGTCTCGCTCGGCGCATTTTTTAACAGCAAGATCAGAGCAGGGATGCGGGCAAGAAAGAACTGGGATCAGAAACTGATTAAGGACCTTGCCCGGTTTGACAGGTCTGATAAACTGATCTGGTTCCATTCATCATCACTCGGAGAGTTTGAACAGGCAAAACCGATAATAGAATCGCTTAAGTCTAAAGGGAAATATATAATTCTGGTCACCTTTTTCTCTCCCTCCGGTTATGAAAATTCTCTGAGGTATACCTCTGCCGATGTGGTTGCATATATTCCGCTTGATACGGGAAAAAATGCTCTCAGATTTTATGAGATCACAAAACCTTCTTTTGCAGTGATCATGCGGTATGATATCTGGCCCAACCATGTCTGGGTGGCTGCCGAAAATAATGTGCCCGTGTTTCTTGTTGACGCCACCATGCGTGATAAGACAGCCAAGAAAAATATCATCACAAGGAGTTTTCACAGATCGCTGTACGGAAAAATGGCCAGAATTCTCACTATTTCTGAGTCGGATCTGAAAAATTTCAGGTATTTCGGCACCGATCCTTCAAGGCTGATTAAGATAGGCGACACCCGTTTTGACAGGGTTTATGAGAGAAGCAGAGTTGCAAAAACTAAAAATCTGATAAACAGTGAGATCACAGCCGGCAAGCTGATAACTGTGGCCGGCAGCACCTGGGAAGAAGATGAAGAAGTGCTGGTTCCTGTGATAAAAAAGCTGCTTGAATATCATTCTGATCTCCTTTTTATTCTGGTTCCGCATGAACCCACGGTTTATCATATCGAAAAACTTGAAGCCGATTTCAGGGGGGTGACACAGACAATAAGGTTTTCTCATCTGAATAACTACCGGAATGAACAGGTGATAATTGTAGATTCAATCGGGATTCTTCTCACACTTTACAGCTACTGTGATATCGCATTTGTCGGCGGTTCATTCAAAAGCAATGTGCATAATGTTCTTGAAGCCGCGGTATACGGAGTGCCGGTAATTTACGGGCCTAAAATCAATAATTCACAGGAAGTGGGGAACCTTACGGGATCAGGCGGCGGATTTATTGTCAGGGATCAGAAACAGATGTACCGTCTCTTCTCAAGGCTTATCACAAACAGTGCATACAGATCAGAAACAGGTAAAAAAGCGGGCGATTTTGTCGTGACCCAGATTGGCGCCACTCAGATTATTGTGGATGAAATGCTTAAAATAATGGAAGGCAGATCATCAGAAAGCAGGAGCGCCTGAACCCCTTCACCTCTCATTAAAATTTTACTCCCCGCTCATTATTTTATCATTTCCCGGACAGATTTATATATGAATCAGCTTTCATAAAGTTTTTATTATCCCCTTATATTTCTTAATTTATCAGTTCCGATTTCTCTTTTAATATTCTCCGCCGGATAAAGACAACACATCCGATACCACCCGGGAGTGATACCCCCGAGCCTCAGGTCGGCAGCCGACCATCAATCAGCTTTCAATCAGATTCAGACCGGTTTAAATCATAAGACCGGAAAATTCACCCGGATAAAAATATGAGAAAAATACTTTTCTGCTTATTCCTGATGGCGGCAGTGATTAACCTGTATCCGTCTTCACCCGAAGGTGTTTCAGTTGTGAGAACTTCATCAGGATACACAATAAATTTTACTTTACCACAGTATTACCTGAACGATATTAAAACTCCTCAGGGGAGTATGACCACCGTTAGCATTCCGGGATACGGAGTTACTTCGGTACCCGGAAAACCGATGCTTCCACAGATCACTTTCAATCTTGTAATAAGTGAAAACGGAGGAGCTCCCGCAGTAACGGTCATCAGCAGGAGTGCATTCAGCACATCAGCAGGAAATCATGTGTTTCCGTTTCAGGCGCCATACCGGAGAGATCTTCCTCCTGAAAAAAGGCCCTTCAATTATGATGCTGATTATTACAGCTCGGCTGGTGAACTTCGTCCGCAGCTTGCAGCCGCATCCGAACCATTTAATATCGGCGGATTAACAGGGGTGAGGGTGACCATCTCTCCTTTCAGCTACAATCCTCTGACAAAAGAGCTGACGGTCACCAGAACTGCCGAATTCAGAATTGACGCCACTGCTGTGCCGGAAAGGATCAGCAATATATCTGATGTTTATGCAGGCTTCTATCAGAATTTCTTTGCCGCATTTGAAGCGGGAAATCTGAGGACGATCAAAAACTACCTGATTATAACAGCCCCGGAGTACCAGGCAGGGCTGGCACAGTTTGTATCGCATAAATCCTCACTTGGCTTTAACGTGGATATTTTCACGACCCAGATTACGGGAACTACAACAACGGCTATAAAGTCGTTCATTCAGCAGAGATACAATGATCCCGGAACAAAACCCGAGTTTATCCTTCTGGTTGGTGATATCGATAAAATACCTTGCTGGACCGGTGCGGGCGAAGGCACTCCCAACACCGACATGAATTATGTCCTGCTTCAGGGAACCGATTACTATGCAGATGCATTTATCGGAAGGTTTTCTATAACCAATGCAACCGAACTTCAGAATATAATCAGCAAGATAATCTATACAGAAAACAATCTTGCAACACAGCCAAAGAGCAACGTTTTTATGGCATCAACTGATAACTACAGCATCACAGAAGGTACACATAACTACGTTATAAGCACTTACTTTGAACCCGGCAACTATAGTAATCTGAAGCTGTACAGCCACAACGGTGCAACAACCCAGCAGGTGAGCGATGCACTTAATGCAAACAAGATATTTGCCATTTATTCAGGTCACGGTTCTGAGACCTCATGGGCCGATGGCCCCGTTTTCACTCAGTCAAACATCAGAAACCTGACAAACACCTTTTACCCGTTTGTTTACTCCTTTGCCTGCATAACAGGATCATACCATATCGCGGAGTGTTTCGGAGAGACATGGATCAGGGATGATAAAGGAGCCTCGGCTTTTTACGGTTCGTCGGTGAATTCATACTGGGATGAAGACGATATCCTTGAAAGGAAGCTTATCAAGGCAATGTTTGAGGATAACCTTACAAAGGTAACCCCGATGTTTGACATGGCCAAGTATCTGACCTGCCAGTATTACGGAGGCAATGTCACACCCGGCTCAACAATGCTCAGATACCTTGAGATGTATAATCTGATGGGAGACCCTTCAATTGAGACTATGAGAGCAATTCCCCCCGATACAACGCCGCCCGATCCCGTCACTAACCTGACAGCAGGCAATGCAACATCAAATTCGGTCACACTTAACTGGACTGCTCCTTATGACTCAACATTTGGCGGAGTACAGTCTTATGACATCAGATATTCAACCCAGCCGATTCTGAATGACAATGATTTTAACAATGCGTCTCAGAAGATTTTTGCGGGGCAATCTGATACTCTCGGCACCCCTAAATCTTTCTGTGTTGCCGGATTAACATCTGCAACCTCTTATCATTTTGCAATCAAGGCATTAGATATGTGGGGTAATAAATCTCAGATATCAAATCCTGCTGACGGCACAACGCTGGCTTTCCCGATGGTATCTGTTTCTCCCGGCAGCATTTCTCATCTGCTGGCTAATCAGAGCGAAGTGACAGACACCATTTTCATAAGCAATGCGGCACCAAACCCTTCAACTCTTGATTATGAGGTGGAGTTTGATAACAATATATTCCCCACCGGATCGGTTTCTTACAGCGTGATGCCCGTTGCGCCTGTTCAGCCGTACTCTTTCGATAAAAATGAAGTGAATACCGCACAGGGACAGATGACGGAAGGGTCCGGAGGCCCTGACCTGTTTGGTTACAAGTGGATTGACAGCGATGAGCCGGCAGGACCGCAGTATGTCTGGGATGATATTGTTACCACAGGAACACCCGTGACTTCCTGGATCCCGACGGGCAGCCTCTCATCAACCGATGAAGGATATGCGGGTCCGTTAAACCTCGGATTTAATTTCAAGTATTACGGGAGTGTGAAATCACAGATATATATATCGACTAATGGATTTCTCTGTTTCTCACCTGTGACATCAAATGCATATTCAAACACAGCTCTGCCGGATAATGCCACCCCGAATGAGATAATCTCTCCTTTCTGGGACGACCTTGACGCCAAGGCACCCGGCACGGTACATTATAAGCAGGATGGAAACAGGTTTATTATACAGTTTACAAACTATCAGAGATACAGCGGAACCGCAAGCTATACATGGCAGGTGGTTATTTATTCAAGCGGAAAGATCCTGTTCTATTATAAAAACATGACCGGAACGCTTAACAGTGCCACTACCGGAATAGAAAATGCTGACGGAACAATTGGCCTCCAGATGGCTTATAATGCAAATTATGTCAAAAATAATCTGGCGGTTAAACTTGCAGCCGATCCTGAATGGCTCACTACCAACAGTCTGCTGCACGGAACGCTGGGGCAGGGCAATACAGCCGCTGTCATTGTAAGAATTGTAACTGAGGATTTTCCTCTTGGTAATTACTCAATGGATATGATGGTTCACAGCAATTGCGGACTGCATCCTCTCGTAACAGTTCCGATATCACTGACACTCTCACCAATACCGGTGGAGCTAACCTCATTTGAGGCAGAAACAATCCGTGATGAAGTTCATCTTACCTGGGAAACCGCAACCGAAGTTAACAACCTCGGTTTCGCAATTGAAAGAAAAGAGAAAGGTAAATCAGCCTGGAGCAGAGCAGGATTCATTGAAGGCAGAGGAACCACTTCAGAAAAGACGTCTTATCTCTATAATGATAAAAACCTGAAACCGGGTTCTTATGAATACCGGCTTAAACAGACCAATCATGACGGCACCTTCAGTTACAGTAAAATACTGGGTATTGATGTAGGGCTTCCTGAAGAGTTTGCTTTATATCAGAATTATCCGAATCCCTTTAATCCCTCTACAATAATTACCTATGCAGTTCCGCGTCAGGAAAATTCTGCTGCAGTGCAGGTTACGCTCAGGA
Organism: Ignavibacteriaceae bacterium; assembly: GCA_013359345.1. Lineage (GTDB taxonomy): Bacteria > Bacteroidota > Ignavibacteria > Ignavibacteriales > Ignavibacteriaceae > JABWCA01. Next base: position 549 of record JABWCA010000065.1, on the reverse strand, counting down.
TTTATGACGTGACGGGCAATGAAGTTACAACTCTTGCTGACCTGCCCCATGAACCGGGTATATACAAAGCAGAGTTCAATGCTTCACGCCTGGCTAACGGAATTTATCTCTGCAGGATGACGGCAGGTAAATACACATCGGTAATAAAACTTTTACTCATAAAATAAATCCTCCTTATTTATATCTGCAGCGGGCTAAGGCCTGCTGCAGTTATATTATTTTCAGCAGACGGTTTGATGCGGTTTTCTGCGCTGTGACTGCAGAATTGTTCAGCACCAACGTTACTAACCGGATGGGGTTTTGCAATTTTTGTGCATACCATCCGGGTGAAGCTTCCCCCCGAAATGGTAAACCACTGCTGAGAAATGTTTTTAATTGTTAATTTACATTTTTGCCGTCGGTTTTAACCGACGGAATGGTATCCGGCAATCATTTCCGGTTTTAACCTCATTAGTCACATGCGGTCTCCCTTTTTTCTTATGTGGTTAAAACCAAGGGGTTTCCCCGGCTTTCGTGACCGTTGGCTGAAGTCAACGGCAATAGATAAAC
>JABWCA010000347.1 GCA_013359345.1 Ignavibacteriaceae bacterium | reverse complement strand
GGGATTGTCCGCCGTAGCGGAGATTGTCCGCCTTTGGGGGAGATTGTCCGCCTCCGGCGGAGGATTGGATGATTGTCGGCTTCAGGCGGAGATTGAGTGATTGTCCGCCTCAGCGGAGATTGTCCGCCGTAGCGGAGATTGGTTACCCGGTTATACGCCGCATCTTTACAGGATCATATAATCATGATTTTCGCTCTGTTCACCTTGAATATTATAAAACTCTTTCGGGCACTGAGCAAGGAATTTTGAGCTGACTCAGGTTCACAGAGCCCCGAAGAAAAGACAGAGTCTGTACAATTAACTATTGTAACACTACCGGATGACTTATCGTCAGAGAAACTATTCCTGACACTTATATCTCCGGATGCCAAACTCAACAATAAACCTAATGGATTAATCATATGAATCACTTGGGTCGACAATTGAGAGATCAGCCAAAAAACATCAGAGGAAACCGATTTACTTCCTCTCAGCCACTGTTTCAGAGAGGCTTTTAACAATATACTTGTTGAGACTCATATTTCTTGAAGCAGCCTTGAGATACAATTTCCGGTGAAGCTGCGCGGGAACCCTTACCACAAATTTCCCCGAAAATGGTTTATCAGGTGCTTCATTCCTTTCCATACAGAAATCCAGATAATCATCAACCGAATCATGGAATGCCTGTTCAAGCTCCTGAACAGATTCACCCTGAAAGGTGATAACATCTTTGGTGTTAATCACTTCACCATGAAATATCTTCGCCTCTTCATCAAATGTCACTCTGCCGATATAACCTTTATAATTCACTTTCAACTCCTGCTAACCTTAAAAATTTTCTCATTGATATAACCGCCCCTTTATGGTTTAACTGAACCACAAAGGCGCAATCCGCCCAGGGCGGACACAAAGAATAACTGATAAGACAGCACACAAGCACTGACATTCATTAATCAGAATCTGACCACAAATTAATATTATAAAAATAAATCCGTTTAAATCTGTAACCTGTCCGCCACGGGCGGAATCCGCTCAATCCGCGTTCCAACACATTTATGCTGCAAATGTTGACACTGTTGCACACTGTTGCCACTGTTGCCACTGATGTCACTGTAAAAGTATCATCTTCCCCGTAACCGCACCGCTGCGCGATTCCAGCCTGTAAAAATAAATCCCGCTGCTTAAATCTGATGCATCAAACAACTCGCTGTATATGCCCGCATTGCGGTACTCATTAACGAGAGTGCGCACTTCATTGCCAAGGACATCATAAACCCTGAGAGCTATAAACATTCCGGATCCAAGCGAAAATGCAATTCTGGTTTGCGGATTAAACGGATTAGGATAATTGCCCTTCAGATTGAATGATTCAGGCGCCGCATCCGTCACGTTCTCACCTTCAAGTAAAGACGGATCGCCGTAAACAGTACCGCTAACGAATGCCGCCAGAAGAGCAGCCTCCATCTTGCCAAAATCGTAATATCTTGTTTCACGGACTATACCGATATCTTTTACAAAATCAATAAACTCATCCTGATAAGACCGGCTGTTCCACTTCTTAATCACAGTATAACGGTTCATGAAATAACCGGCACATAAAAATGTAACATTCTGCTGACTGAATCCTGAGGATCCGGCATCGGGAAGATCAAATTCTCCCTGATTGGCAAACTGATTCAATAACAGAACATCCTTATATTTTGTAAGATCATTCCCGGATCCGGTAAGCTGATAAATTTTTCCTGAAGAGTCCTCCCGCACAAATTTTTGGGAAGTTGTCAGATAATCAGAGTCCATAATAAAATACCTGCCCTTGCCGGGGATAAGTGTATCACCGTAGGTCCTTATTTTCACTATGAGTTCTTGATTATTTGCCGGATTGGAATAACTTTTATTTGTATAACGGTAGACACGGATATCACCGTTGTGAAGCGGGTAGAAATCAGGGGGATTTTTAACTCTCATGTTCTCTTTTATTACAGAGAACTCACTTCCCTTCCCGCAATAAATCTTATCACGGGTTGAGATCACGACCTTACCGGTTCCTGATACAACGGCTAACCCGGTTATAAATTCACGGAAATCTTTAACCGAAGCAGGGAACATGAATTCAGTGTAGTATTTGTTTGACACCTTATAAAAGTTCATTCTCGCAGCAAAATAAACGGAGTCGGCAGAAAGCTGCAGAGGAAGGATAAAAGTGTTTGAATGGCCCGTTTTGCCGATTGTCTTCCATGAACCCGCAGCACCGCCGTCTTGCGAGACATCAATCACGGTCTCCTGCCCGGGAACTCCCCGCTCTGCGTAAATAACAGCAGGATCCTGAGTGAAGATAATTTTCACCTTCTCATTCTCTTTGTAACCGGCATTAAACACAAGAGCAAAGTTTAGTCCACCGTCCTCTGATTTATAAAGTTTCCCGTCTTTCACGGCATAAACTTCATTATCATCGTAAGGAGAAATCCCTGCCGGAATATATTCCGGTGCAAGGTCAGTAAAAGATATTCCGTAATCAGTGCTGACCCTGAACTTTCCGTCAAAAACCGCATAGTATTTTCCGGGAGTCTTTTTTGACTCAATAAATGATTGGAGAGTAACACCCGGATAAAACCGGAGAAAAGAGTTTGTTCTTATAAAGGCACCATCGGCATCGCGTTTAACGTTGCCCGCAAAAATGACATCTTCTGGATTGTCACTTTGCAGCCCGATAAAAGAAATTTCGTCTATTGAGATTAAATTGTTTTTGGAGTAAACAGATTTGCTTTCGGATATAAAGATATCCTGCCCGGTTGTAAGATTTTTTCTGTAAACGTTACTGTAATTGGTAACGGTCTCACCGGTTTGTTCTGAGTAGATATGCCTGTAAAAAACATATAACCCGCTGTTGTTGTTAACGGCTTTTTCAACCTTAAGTTTCGAGACTGTGTATTCCACCTGCCCCATAACTGCTGCCGCTAAAAAAAGCACAAAGAATACTGCTTTTTTCATCACTACACCCTGTTTATTGGCATCGGTAACTTAAGAAACTGTTCAGATTAATGCAAGTATTTGCTTAAAGGGATTCCGTGTTTTTACTAAAAATTGCAAAATTCTCATTTCCGGTGTTATCATGACACACAAGAAAAATCCGGAGTGACAGTAAAATTTCCCGTGATTACCGGAACATTTATGCTGAAAACGACTTCCGGTACAGCAGTCCGGCGCGTCAGCGCAGGTTGATAATGTCATGCTGTCAAAGCATGTCAGGCTAAACACTGATGCACCGCAGCTCACGTAATCCTGCAACCTTCATTTTTCATTTAAG
>JABWCA010000346.1 GCA_013359345.1 Ignavibacteriaceae bacterium | reverse complement strand
TAACAGCATATCAGAAAAATAAAACAAACGAAGCATTCAAATCACTTGATCCTGTCATAAAAGGAGTTCTTGCAGATAAGGTTCTGACATATGAAGAGAAGATGATGTTGTATCAGGAAGGAGTTAAGCTGGGGCTCAATATCACAGAAACGGACAGGTATCTCAAAGAGGCAATGAGCAGGGAGGGTGGAATAAGAGATGAAAGTTCAGCCGGTGAAACATTAAATAGTTCAGGACAGTCCACCATCACAGCAGATAAAAAGGGTGATGGAAGATTGACAGTAGAAGACCTTCTGGAATCAGGAATGATAGAAGAATATCTGAAAAAAGGTGGAGATATAACCGGAGAGGCATGGGTGGAATTTTATAAAAAAATCAGACAGAGTTTCAGCATTGACAGCATTTCAGAGATCAAAAAGATTGCCGAACAAAAGGGCATCAAGCATGAGAATAATGCATGGAAGCAGGAAGTTTTTGCACGATCAAAGTCATCGTTTGAAATGGTATTTGTAAAAGGCGGCACATTTCAGATGGGGAAAGCCCCAGGAGTAAGGGATGCACAACCCGTTCACAGTGTAACACTTTCAGATTTCTTTATTTCAAAATATCCTGTAACACAAGGTTTATGGGAAAGAGTGATGAGTCATAATCCTTCTTACTTCAAGGGCGATGACAATCTCCCTGTTGAACAAATCTCCTGGTATGAAGCAGTAGAATTCTGCAACAGATTCAGTGAAACAGAAGGATTACTTAAGGTTTATACAATCGAGAAAGATTATGATGATATTTGTAACAAGAATGAATCTGATCGCTTGAAATGGAGAGTAAGAGCTGATTTTAGCGCTAATGGCTACCGACTCCCAACAGAAGCAGAGTGGGAGTATGCAGCAAGGGGAGGGAGCTTGAGCAAAGGCTACACTTACAGCGGCAGCAATAATGCCGGAGATGTTGCATTGTACCTTGAAAACTCAGGCAGCAAGCCGCACCCTGTTGGGCAGAAGCTGCCTAACGAGCTTGGAATATATGATATGAGCGGCAACGTTTGGGAGTGGTGCTGGGACTGGTATGGGAGTTACAGTTCTGATGCACGAACAAACCCCAAAGGCCCCTTGTACGGTTCATATCGTGTATACAGAGGGGGAAGCTGGAAGGACCCAATGTCTTATGTACTCCCTTCTGTTCGAGGAGATTCTAATCCGAGTTTTGAATTTGATTTTCTGGGACTCAGAATCGTGAAAAAGAGATAGATTCCATGCTTTCATATTAAAGAAAAAAACATAGCCTTAATGATGTCATTAAATCAGCTTAAAGAATAAATTGCATTGTGAAGTTTAGCTATAAAATGGTTAAAATCCCCATGTAACATTTTTCATTTAAAGGAACAATCATATGTCAATTAATGACTTTGAACTGACATCAGAAGATAGCGGGAGCAGTACCGGCCAAACCAATGACAACTTATGGTTCAAAGACAAAATACGGGAGGTAACTGCAGAGGGAAACCTCAAAATCCCTACGGATGAGGTATGGGGTTACTGGCAGGTTCTGAACTCAAGGGATTATTTTGAAAGACTGTTTCTTGATATTGATCAGTCTGAGAAAATAACAAGTGAAACTGTTTCAAACCATTATGAAGAAATAAAAAGATACCTTGATGAATGGAAAGCGCGAGAGAGTACGGGAATAAGTTTTGCACAAACACACGGTGGTTATTCAGCAACAGAATTAACCGGCAAACTTAATGAGGCATATACTGACCTGAAAGGTAAGCACTCAAGGGAGGAATACTTAAATGCATATCTTAACAACAAAAAGAACGAAGCGCTTAAATCACTTGATCCGCTAATCAAAGGGGTACTTGCTGACAAAGTCCTGACCAGCGAGGAATTAAATTTAGTGTATCAGGAAGGAATTAATTTAGGGCTGAGTAAAAGAGATATTGAACTTCACCTTGAAGAAGCAATCAGCAGAACCGGTGGGATAAAGGATGATGCCAGTTTCACAGATAAGGATGAAAACTCAGTTCTAAAGACATCAGAAAGGTCAGATAATACAACTGGCAGTGCAAAAGATAAAAAGCGGGACGGAAGAAAATCTGCTGTTGATCTTGCACTATCCGGACTTATTGAAGAATATCTTGAAAAAGGCGGAAAACTGACAGAGGAGGCATGGGTTGAATTTTATAAAAAGATAAGTGCAAAATTTTCATTTGAGAGCATTTCAGAACTTAAAAAACTTGCAGAAAACATAATATCGATTGAGGGCAACTCTGCTGTAAGGGCAATTAATAATTCAAAAACGGTAATTCAGGCCACCATGGTATCGATAAAAGGCGGCACATTCCTAATGGGGATTTTGGAACATGGTTCGACGAAAATGGTTCAGAATGTAACCCTCTCAGATTTCCTTATTGCCAATTATGAAGTAACGCAGGGATTATGGAAAAGCGTGATGGGGAATAACCCGTCCAGGTTTACCGATGATGACAATCTGCCTGTTGAGCAGGTTTCATGGTATGATGCCGTTGAGTTCTGCAATAAACTGAGTGAAAAGGAAGGGCTGCAGAAGGTTTACAGCGGCAGCGGAGACAACTTAAAAATGGACATAAACGCCATTGGTTACAGACTTCCAACAGAAGCAGAGTGGGAATATGCAGCAAGGGGAGGAAGCTTACGCAAAGGCTACAATTACAGCGGCAGCAACAATGCCCGGGATGTTGCATGGTATGATGATAACTCAAACAACAAAACTCAACCAGCAGGAAAGAAGACGCCAAACGAACTCGGTCTGTATGACATGAGCGGAAACGTATGGGAGTGGTGCTGGGATTGGTATGGCAGTTACAGTTCTGAATCAAAGACCAACCCCACTGGGCCTCATCTCGGTACTTACCGTGTCTACAGAGGAGGAGGATGGTTTAATTATATCGGTTATCTCAGACCGGGATATCGTCTCGGTGGTGTTCCTACCGGCAGAAGCTCAGGTCTTGGATTTCGTATCGTCAGAAGCAAATAAAGATTCAACTTTTTAATATCCCGGGAAGAAAATAATTATCTCGTTATTTCTTAATGCCCTGAGTTAAAATTTATAACATAGTATCACGTAATTCAAATAGATGCAAGGTTTTATTGCAGTTTATTCACTTAAAGGAACAATCATATGTCAATCAATGACTTTGAACTTACATCAGAAGATAGCGTAAGCAGCACCGGCCAGACTAATAACAACTTATGGTACAAAGAAAAAATAAGGGAAGTAACTGCAGAGGGAAATCTGAAAATCCC
>JABWCA010000345.1 GCA_013359345.1 Ignavibacteriaceae bacterium | reverse complement strand
TACTATGTTACACGGGGTTTCTTCGGATTCACAGAAACCAGAGAGTTTTCTGTTGACTGGATTTATCACTTCGGCAATAATGTAATCGACATTTATAAATATAACGCTCCCAGCCCCAACGGACAGGGTTCACCCGCCCCTGCTCCCACAGTTGCAAACGGACTCAGGCACTATGAGCTACTGGCAGGACTCGGCGGAGGACCCGTGCTCGTCAAAAACGGACAGCGCCGCATAACCTATGATCAGGAAGTTTTCTGGGGATCAGGAGTCGGTATTGATAACAGGGATCCGCGCACTGCAGTCGGTTTCACATCAGATAAAAAAGTGATTATGCTTGTTGCCGATGGCAGGCAGACTATCTCAGACGGCCTCTCTCTGTATGAACTCGCCGATGTAATGATTGAGCTCGGCTGCGTTGAAGCAATGAACCTTGATGGCGGCGGATCATCGCAGATGGCAGCATCGGGTCAGCTCGTAAACCGTCCCCTCGGCGGAACCACACAGAGAACAATCCCCACAATGCTTGCAGTTGTAAGCGCAGATTCAATTAACCTGCTTCCCCCGGTTTATGACGTTAAAAAAATTGACACGGGCGATTCATCTTATGTGAAATTTAACGGCACCTGGACCACCTCAAACCTGGCAGGCTACTGGGCAAACACCCCGGCAATGATAGCCGCTAAAGGCACAGGCGCATCGTCGGTCACATTCACTCCCAATCTGTACAAGGCAGGTGAATATGACGTTTATGCCTGGTGGGTTGCCGCATCAAACAGGGCTAAGGATGCCCCCTTTATCATAAAACATAAAAACGGCATCGATACCGTGAGAGCCGATCAGACGCTTAACGGAAGCAAGTGGGTCAGACTCGGCGCATGGGAATTCACCGGTGACAGCACCGACCAGGTTATCCTCGGAGATTTCTGCACCCTCGGTGACTATGTTGTTGCCGATGCCATCCGCTTCCTCTCGTTCGACAGCACTCTTGTCTCTGCAGAGGAGGAACTGCCCTCAGCACCGGTCACATTTGCGCTTCAGCAGAACTTCCCGAATCCGTTCAACCCCTCAACTGTGATTCAGTACAGCATAAGTGAGGGCGCCTTTGTTGATCTTAAAATTTATGATGTTCTGGGCAGGGAAGTTGCCACACTCGTGAGTGAATACAAACAGCCCGGTTTCTACCACACCGTTTTTGACATGGCTCAGTACAGCCTCAGCTCAGGCACTTACTTCTACCGCCTCAGCACCGGTAAAGTGGCAGAGACAAGGAAAATGCTTTACCTGAAATAGAGAAGCGGTTAAATCGTTGTTCGTTGTTCGTTGTTCGTTGATCGGGTTTCGTTGATCGGGTTTCGTTGATCAAAGCACCTGTCTTGTCCTTAAAATCATGTTGGAGATGTGATGGCATGTTGTATCACCACCCATCCGGGTGGTACATTTGTGCTGCTCCCTTTTCCGTTGGCTGAAGCCAACGGCAAGAGAGGATCGGCAGTGGTGCTTTCATTTGAAGTGAGTGCTTACGAGAGATTCTGTGATTCTTCAGGGATGCGAGCATCGCATCCCTATCAGATTCCGCATCTGATCAAGTTGTTTTCGTCATGCTGAAGAATCCTGATGGTGTTGAGAAGAACTGTTGTATCACCACCCATCCGGGTGGTACATTTGAGCTGCAACGTGCAACGAACAACGTGCAATCCGCCACGGGCGGACAGGCTGGCAACGGCGGCAGGGTTAAAACCAACGGCAAGAGAGGATCGGCATTTTTGCATTTTTAAAAGGGTGGTGCTTACACGGGATTCTATGGTTTGGGGAGATGATTAGTACCGCCAGCTGGCTGGCTGGTGACTGTCATGCTGCAAAACGGGTGCCCGGCTATACCCTAAACCCTATAACCCAAACACTTTTTTTTATGATGTCACTGCTTCCTTGTTCCGTCAGTTAAAACCATCAATACTCGTGGCGTAGATAGCTTTTATCTTTTCATAAAAATTGCGTTCACTGCTTCGTATATCTCTTACGCGCTGAAGCAGCTCTTCAAAATATCTTGACCTCCCGCCCTCCTGTTTCAACCGGTTATCATCAATCGTAAATCCTTTTACAATATACTCGTGTATTCTTTTTGTTGCCCATTGCCTGAATCTGGTGCCCTGTACAGATTTCACCCTGTACCCGACTGATATTATTACATCAAGATTGTAGTATTTTGAAGTGACTCTTTGAAATTTACCTTCAATGGCACCATGTTTAGTGGTATGTCGGATTTCCCGACATACCACTTTTTCGTCAAGCTCGCCTTCACTGAAAATATTTTTGATATGTTCAGTGATTGTATTTCTGGCCTTACCAAAAAGATTCGCGATCTGTTCCTGTGTGAGCCATACAGTTTCATCCTCAAGATTGACATGAATGTTTACAGTACCATCTTCAGATGTGTATAAAATAATCTCCGATTCACTCATTTTGTTTCCTGATTTATTTCCAATCAGAAGTTTTTCTGTTACCGGTAACTTTCAGCTAAAATCTTTTGGGTTTGGATACCGGGTTAATTATCCTTGAACTTGTGCTGATGGGAATCAATTGTTTCGGTTACCATTCTGAAATATCTGAATTTCTCTTTTTATCTCACGCAGAAGAAACTACAAAAGAATTTCTTTCAACATTGAAAAATAGGCATCCTAATATAAAAATTTTGATGCATCTTTATATAAGTTTGCAAAAGTAATTCCAGATGCAGATTTGACATGAAATAAAGCACCAGGTTTTTACTCTTTAATAAATGCTCCGGGGCATAGACTCAGGCTTCCTTGCTCTCATTCCGCAAAGTAACAGTTCTGAGTTTGATTGTCTCAACTTGCAGATACAACCTTGAACACCGAACATTGAACTTTGCACACACGAATTTCACAAATAACACAAATTAAATTTATTGGAATCTGGTGATTATTCCCCGTAATATAGAGTTTTTTCCATCTGCTCAAATACAAAAGCTAAAAGATCCACCTGATGAAGCATTCCCTGCACCCGTTTTTTTTCTTCCCGCCAATTTCACGAATTGGATTGCAGGATTATTACCTTTTCAAAACGGAATAGCCACTGCAGAACTTTGAACTGTTTCCTTTTGTACCGCCCGCCTTCTGGCTGGTGACTGTCATGCTGAAAAACGGTTGCCCGGCTATACCCTAATGCGCCGCGGCGCACTATACACTTTTTTTTATGATGTTACTGCTCCCTTTTCCGTTGGCTGAAGCCAACGGCAAGAGAGGATCGGCAGTGGTGCTTTTATTTCAGATGGTGCTTACATGAGATTCT
>JABWCA010000344.1 GCA_013359345.1 Ignavibacteriaceae bacterium | reverse complement strand
GCGGTGCAGTTCAGCAGCTCTGCGGTCAGTTTCGGAAACGTCCATGTTGATTACTCCTCTTATCAGACTAATTACATAAAAAACACCGGCATAGCCGATCTTTCAGTTACATCGGTGACTTCAAATTCTTACGCTTTTACAATCACCTCTTCAGGATCATTCACCCTTGCACCGGGGGACTCTGCAGCCATAACGGTTAAATTTCTGCCTTCTGCGGTTCAGGGTTATAACGGAACGGTATCAGTGGCAAGTAATGTGACAGGAAGCTCTTCAGTATTCACGGTCAGCGGCAGCGGAGTGCTCAACTCGGAATCTGTTGAGCTTCCGGCGGGATGGAGCCTTATCTCTCTGCCTGTGACCCCTCAGTCTTCGGCACCCGCAGATGTTTTTGGTGATGATACTGATTTTTACCTTCTTTATTCCTATTCATCGGGAGCTTATTCAGTCCCCTCAGTCGTCCAGCCAAAGCGGGGTTACTGGCTCGGACTTAGTGCATCTGATACAATTGATGTGACAGGCACTGCAATAACAGCCGCTGATTCTGTTGCGCTTGATTCAGCGTGGAACCTTGTGGCAAATCCTTTCCTGAGCAAATTTTCACTTAATAATATACAATACAGCAAAAACGGTGTCACCCTTACTGCCGCGGGTGCGGTAAGTGCAGGCTGGGTGCAGCATAACTATATTAAATACAGTTCCGGAAGCTACAGCTCTGTAACCGACTCCCTCAGCAAATGGGAGGGATATTTTCTGAATGCACTGCACTCAGGTGTGAAGGTTATTTTTGACCGTAATTACACAGGGAATGATAATTTTCCGGTTCTGAATGAAGGAACATCCGAAAACTGGCGGGTGCAGATTACTGCAGCATTGAATAACAGTGCCGACCGCTACCTTTGTTTTGGCACATCACCGGCTGCCACTACCGGATTTGACCCGGTTTATGATTATCTGAAACCACCCCCTGTTCCTTCGTCCGATAATATTGAAACATGGTTCACGGTTCCCGGCAGCAACGAAAAATTTGCTCATGACGTTAAAGAACCCTTCGCTTCAAATCAGTCGGGTTATGGCTGGCAGTTTTCTCTCTTTTCAGGCAGCGGGGGAGAGGTGACGATTTCATGGAATAACATTCTCACTGAAATGCCGGATTATATAAAGGAGAACTTCTCATTCACTTTGCAGGGTGAGGCCATAACCGTCCCGGATATGCTCAGTACAACATCGGTGACGTTCAGTGCGGAGCCAAACCGGATCTATAATTTTTACATCAATCCCGTTCCGACCGGCCTTGAGGATACAGAACCATCTTTGAGTGATTTCAGGCTTGATCAGAATTATCCCAATCCTTTTAATCCCGAAACAATAATAAGTTTCAGCATCCCTGATGCCGGTTACACCACTCTCACCATCTATGATGCCGCGGGAAGGGAAATAAAGAACCTTGTGGAGGGTAACATCTCTGCTGGGTATCACAGAGTTTCGTTTGTTGCCACAGATCTTTCATCCGGAGTGTATTTCTGCAGACTTACTTCCGGTAATTATTCTGCGGTCAGAAAATTATTACTGCTAAGGTAAATATGAATCTGATGAAGAATCATGAGAAAGGAGTTTGAAAGGCACGGGGCAAAATCAGTCATGGAAAAGATTTTTAATAATACAAAGAATATGCGACGCTGTTAATTCACAAGATATTAAATTAAAAAAACGGAGTAACTTATGAAGAAATTTTTTCTTCTCTTCACGTGGGCGGTTCTGCTCACATCGGTTGGTTTCTCTCAGACCTACAGGACGATAACCATTGATGGTAACAATGATTTCATTAATGGATCTGAGAGGTTTGCAACCACAACCACTGCGGGCGGCCAGGGAGCGGGCTATGCTTACATTACCTGGGATGCCACTTATCTTTATATTGGGTTCAGCGGCAGTTCAGCCAGCGGCTGGCTCACAGATAATGACCGCCGAATTGTAATTTATCTGGATACAGATCCGAAGCTGGTTCCCACATCGGGATCAGGCACAACCACAGCCGTTAATTCAGGAACTTACAGATTTGTACCAACTCTCCCTTTCAGTGCAAATTATAATTTTGGATTTGCAACTATTGATAACGGCGAGATAAAAAGAATGTGGAACGGTTCTGCGTGGGTTACAGCAACTTTTGAAACAGGTAACTGGAAAAACACCACAACTCAATATTGGGAAGCCAGAATAAAAAGATCGGATATCGGTAATCCCTCAAAAATCAATCTGCTTGCCTATGTGGAAGAAACATGGTCTTCCGGTTTTATTTCAGCCGGTGTTCCCAATAATCTCTTCACAGATCAGAATACAAACACAACCCCTGTTCTGAGCAACTTCCTTTCACTTAATCTGACAACAGGTCAGACCCCTAATGCAGGGCAGTGGTACCTTGGACTCAATGTTGCAGGCGGTTCACTTACAACCAGCGCTCTTGCAGGTATGAACGGAAACGCCACAGATGGCAGAGATCAGGGAGTGGATGTTGAATTACCTCCCACACCTCCGTCAAATTATATCGAAGCGTATTTCCCTCATGAAGACTGGACCAGCACTCTCGGCACAAAATATGCAAGCGATGTAAAAGCATATGATGCGCTTTCTGCTTCACAGTCAACTTGGAATTTCACGGTGTCAACCGATGTTTCAGGCACGATTACAATATCGCCGTCACTGCTTGGTTCAGTGCCTTCTTCTCATGTGATTTATCTTAAAGATCTTACTACGGGAACCAGAACAAATCTGAGAACCGGAAACTATACGTATACTGCCAATCCTTCCGAATCAACTAGGAACTTCACCATAACAATTGGCGCAGCTGATCCCAATGCATCAGTTGATTCAACATCACTCACTTACGGCGAGCTGGTGGTAAATAACAGCCTCACAAAAACAGTGACACTCACCAATACCGGTGTAACATCACTTGTTGTCAGTTCTCTTGCTGTAAGCGGCACAGGCTATTCATTGGCTCACGGAAGCACGCTGCCAAGAACACTCGCACAGAATGATACATTGAAATTCAACGTCACATTCCTGCCCACAACAGCAGGTAATTACGACGGAACCGTCACAATTGTCACCAACGATCCGGACGGCGATCTCACAATTGCCGCAACCGGTTCTGCCAGAACACTCTCTTCACCCTCTATCAGCTCAACTCCTTCAAGCTGGAATTTCGGCACGGTGAAGACAAATGATGATTCAACAAAAACATTCACCATTGCCAACGGCGGTGAAGAAGATCTTGAAATTACTGCAGTTTCAGTTTCAGGCGATTTCTTCAG
>JABWCA010000064.1 GCA_013359345.1 Ignavibacteriaceae bacterium | reverse complement strand
ATCGGTCTACCTCAATAGCATGCTCTTCGGGGCCAACCTGCAGGAGGTAGTCCAAAACGCCGTATTGCTCAACCTGCCCGTGTGGTTCAAAGACGGCCTCATCGCCTATGTGGGCGAGGACTGGAACGTCGCCCTTGACGGCCAGTTACGCGATTTGTTCAACAACGGCGCCATCAAGCACAACAGAGCCCATGCCTATAAGCGTATAATCTTCAATAGTGCATGCATGAATAACTGCATTATGACCCACTGTAACATAACTCCCTATACTCAAAGGGTTTGATGGTGCGGTTACATGCAGAATTGCCCCGTCCTGAATGTTTGTGTATCTGCCTATTCTTATAGGGAGGATATCTCCTCTTATAACGCAATTAAACCATACCGAAGATTTTTCTCCGATTTCAACATCACCTATCACCCGTGCTCCCGGAGCAACAAAAACTGAATCGGGTACTACAGGGTACTTTGTGAGATAAGGATAATAATTTACTTCTTCCATTTTGGGGGTGACCATCCCGGCCTTTTCCATTTGCTCAGCTCCACTTTTACACTGCCTAATATTACGTTTAATTCTGCCTTTACCGGAATGGCTGCTTCATCATTTGAAAACCATCCTTCATATTCTCCCGTGAGTCCGTAGACACTCTTAAATTCAATAAGTCCGTCAACTCTTGTGCAGCTGACCTCATAATCAAGCGTTTCAGTTTCAACCGGTTCAGGTTTTTTATAAAAATTTATTTTGGTATATACCTTTTTTTCATTAACAAAGCAAGGAACCCTTATGCTGAAATCTCTGCCTGTGTTGTTTCGGGCAAAGTAAAAGATTGAAAGTCCGTCCTGCATAAAAGTATCCGCGGGGAGTACCTGATCTTTCCAGGTCTCATTCTTTCTGTAACTTCCCTGCCTGAATTTCACATTTTTCTGTCCGTAATTGAAATCGTAGTCGGTGAATGTTGAGTCCTCATCCGTAACCACTATGCCTCTGAAAAATTCAGAGTAAACAGGCTCGCCAAATGTGCTTTCATAAATCTGATTCAGCTTTACAAACGGTATTGCAGGATTTGAATTCATGAACACTTTTGCATAATACAATGGCCTCCCGTTTTCATTCTTTTTTGAATAGATCTTAAAGAACAGTTCGCCGATTGTGAAATTGAGGTATGACACCCTGTAGTAAAGCTCTTCGCCTTCAATAAAGCGTCCTGAACTGACCGGAACATTACCCAGGTATTTTCCAGGAGCATCAGGTTCACTTCCGAATGCAGTCAGGAGCAAAAACACTGCGGGAAACAAGATTAATAAACCGATAATCTTTTTCATTACAGTCCTGCTATTTCTTTAGCTTTTAATAATGATTCCATTGCTTTTCTGACCTGAACATCTATGGGAGTGAGTACAGTATACCAGCCGTCATTCTTCCATATATTCCGTGCCAGATGAGCCTTAAGCCTGAATGCTATATATTCTTTATCCTTTGCAAACTCTGTATTGTTCATTTCCACACCCTTTGATGCGGCAAATGAGACAAAATCATTCACTTGGGCATCATTGAACCTGAAGTTCCTGTTAAACTCAGCCAGGGTTTTATACTGAGCAGAAATTTCCTTATGAGCAGTATAGTAGTTAATCACATACTCAGAAAATGCATTTTCACGCAGCAGGGATGCAGTGTAATTAGTGAGCTTTTCCTGCCTGATAATATAATCGGGAGTGATTCCCCCGCCGCCGTAAACAGTTCTGCCGGCAGCAGTCTTGTATTCTTTACGGCCGTTAAATTTTTCCGCATCATGATTCAGATTATCACCCTCAGAGATTGTATCATTTGCGTGTTCCTGGTAATATGCCTTTTTATTGGTGTAGTTACGCTGTATAAGTCTGCCGCTCGGTGTGAAATACTCTGCAATGGTGAGTCTGAATGCACTGCCGTCATCAAGTATGTACTGTCTCTGCACGAGTCCTTTTCCGAACGATGTTTCACCGATTACAAGCCCGCGGTCCCAGTCCTGAATTGCTCCTGCAACAATTTCGCTTGCCGAGGCACTTCCGCTGTTTACAAGAACCACCAGAGGTATTTTTTCATACGGATATGATTTTGAAGCAAAAAACTCTTCATCAAATTCTGGTTTCCTGCCTTTGGTGTAAACTATTTTTTTATTGTCATCAATAAAGAAATCTGCAACCTCGAAAGCCTGGTTGAGATAACCACCGGGATTATTTCTTAAATCAAGAACGAGCTGCTTCATTCCTTCTTTAGTGAGTTTATCAAGGGCATTTCTGAGTTCTGATGATGTTTTTTCCGCAAATCTTGATATACTGATGTAACCTGTTTTATCATCAAGCATAACACTCACATCAACCGAGTTCAGCGGAATTTTATCCCTTGTGATTTCATAATCTGATATTTTGCCGTTTGAAGGCCTGAAAATGGTAACCTTTACTTTTGTGCCCTTTTTGCCTCTGAGCTGGTTTCTGACCTTGTCGTTATCAAACCCGATGGCTGATTTTCCGTCAACTTTGATAATTTTATCACCCGACTGAATGCCAAGAGCCTCAGAAGGCCCTCCGGTTATAGGAGTCACAACAGTTATTGTGTCATTGATAATCTGAAACTCAACCCCTATACCATCAAAATCACCTCTGAACTCTTCTTCAACATGCACCATTTTTGAAGCAGGTATGTAAACGGTGTGCGGGTCAAGTTCTTCAAGCATACCGCTGATTGCAGCCTCAATCAGTTTATCGTCGTCAATATCTTTAACATAATTTTCACGTGTGTAAAAAAGAATTTCCTCAAATTTATCCCTCGCACCAGATGAGCTGCCCGGGCCGTAAAACCGCTGAATTTGTGTGCCTATAAGAACTGATGTCAGAACAATGATCAGAACAAGAGGGATTCGTAGTTTTCTGAGATCCATATCTTTCCGTTATATTTTAACTTAAAATTGTTTTATCTGACCTCTTCCCATGATTTGGAAAGTGATCTGTCTTTGAAAATAAGGTAAAGACCGTTTTTGGTCCATGACGCAACAACATTCAGATAGCCGAACTTCCTGAATCTCCGGGGCGATTCATAAACAATGAGATCCCGGCACAGAGTTGTTTTGCCGTATTTATTTAGTCGTTTGTAAAGGTCAAAATCCTCACCGGCATAAAGATGCTCACGGTACCCCCCGGCTTTGTCGAAATAATCCCTTCTGACTATCTGACACTCCCCTCTCGACATCCCCACACCGAGTTTATTCACAAAATAAAAATAATGGTTGTTCCAGAAATGAAAAATCCTGTCTTTCCAGATCGTTTCTTCCGGAAAAGTTTCAACAAAACAACCCAGTGCCGCAAGCGACTCATCTTCAAACCGGCTGCAGATCTTTTCAAGAAAAACAGAAGGATCGGGTATAAGAACATCGGCATTAATGAAAATCAGGATATCACCCGTTGCAGAAACCGCACCCCTGTTCCTGCCGGATGCAATGTTCTCGGTGCTCCGGTCATGATTCACTGTAATGTAATCAGCAGCATCACAGGAGCATGCAATGGTGTTATCAGTGCTCCCGCCGTCTGAGATTATAATTTCTATATTATACCTGCTCCTGAGAGCTGCATCATTAAGCTGATTCAGCAAAGAAGGAAGAAGCTTTTCCTCATTAAGAGTCGGTATTATGAAACTGAATTTCATGTCAGAACATGAGTCCAAAAAACGCCACTCCGTTAGTTATTCTTATTGCAGGTGCAGGGGTTTTTATGTATCCCAGCGTATTTTTAACCATCTGCCAGAATTTACCATATAAGGGGATAAATTCATAATCATAGTCAAAAGAAATATAAAAATCTGATAACCCTCCGCCGCTCCCGTCAAGATCTCTTACGCCGTAGCCGAGGCTGAGCATAAGAAAATCCGGCCAGTATTTTTTCAGTGATTCAGGGAGCAGATTCTCCATCTTAACCGAAAGCCAGAATTTATGCCCTCCGTAGTCATCCATCACCAGCACTTTCTGCCCGGGTGTTAGCCCCTCTTTACCAAGCCTGTCAGGAATATAACTGAATCTCATCTGATAATTATACAGTGCCGGGTAGTAGTACTGTATCACCGGAAATGCCGCTCCTATCAGATCGGCATAAGCATCACCCGGTGAAAATCCCCAGTCGCTTGCGTAACCGTCCTGAAATTCAACAAAAAGCTGGAAAAACAGCGCCGCGGATGATGACACCCACATATTAGTTTCATAATCAACTTCAGCAGCCTCCAGTCCAACAGAAAAAGCATGCCCCAGCATAATAGTAGCCCAGATATGCCCCAGTTTGTCGTTCCAGCGCACATAGTCCCAGTCATCAATAAAATGAAAACTGCTTCTGTTATTAGCCCACCAGGCATTATTCTGATACAGATATACACCAAGACCGGATGCGATATACCCTGCCGAAAGTCCGGCAAGAAGCGGATAATTAATTTCTCTCTGAAGCAGTTTTTTATTCCCGAGAAACTCTGATTTCAGAAGGCTCAGAGTGTCTGCAGGCTGATTCATTCTGATAACTTCGCTCAAACCGCCGATATGAGAAAAGCCGGTGTCATACACCGGCTTCTGTGAATACGCAATAACGGATAAAACGATTAACAGAATAAATGTTTTCAATTACTGCTTTATCGGTTTCATTGTAGGGAAAAGGATTACATCGCGTATAGAAGGCTGATTCGTAAGGAGCATAACAAGCCTGTCAATGCCGATACCAAGACCTGCTGTGGGGGGCATTCCGTATTCAAGAGCCCTCACAAAATCATCATCAACTATCTGAGCCTCATCATCGCCCATTTCCTTAGCTTTTGCCTGCTCCTGGAATCTTTCATTCTGATCTATGGGATCATTAAGCTCACTGAAAGCATTGCAGATTTCCCTGCCGATGACAAAGCCTTCAAAGCGCTCAACAATTCCTGCTTTTTCACGGTGCTTTTTAGCCAGCGGTGACATTTCAACGGGATAGTCAATAACAAATGTGGGCTGAACTATTTTATTCTGCACCGTAAGCTCAAAGAATTCATCAATGAGTTTTCCGCGGCTCTTCTTTCCGTCATACTCAACCCCGAACTTCTTAACAACATCAATAAGTTCTTTATCTGAAAGTTTGAGGATATCTGTTTCTGCCAGCCTGTTAAGCTCTTCAATCATTGAGATTCTCTGCCACGGCCCTTTGAAATTGATCATGTTTCCTTCAATCTCAAATTCATAAGTACCGAACACCTCTTTTACAATGAAGCCCACCATTTCCTCAACAAAATTCATCATCCATTCATAATCCTTATAGGCAACGTAACATTCCATCATGGTAAATTCAGGATTATGGGTTTTGTCCATTCCCTCATTACGGAAATCCTTGGAAATCTCATACACACCCGGGAAACCGCCAACAATGGGTCTTTTAAGATAAAGCTCATCTGCAATTCTGAGATAAAGCGGAATATCAAGTGCATTATGATGAGTTACAAACGGTCTTGCCGAAGCACCGCCGTAAATGGGCTGCAGCACCGGTGTTTCAACTTCAAGGATTCCGCTCTGATCAAGAAAGCGGCGCATTGATGAGATAATTTTTGACCTGAGAACAAAAACATCTCTCACCGAAGGATTAAGAATAAGGTCAAGATATCTCTGCCTGTAACGGAGCTCTTTATCTGCAAACTGATCAAAAACAACTTTGTTGCCGTTTTCATCCACTACTTCTTTCGGAACCGGAAGGGGTTTAAGTGATTTGGTGAGAAGCGTGAGCTTTCTTGCATGAACAGATACTTCACCTGTTTTTGTGCGGAAAACATAGCCCTCAACACCTATAATATCACCGATATCATAAAGCCTGAAATTTTCATATTCTTCACCTATTTCATCCTGGCGCAGATAAATCTGTATCTTTCCCCTGCCGTCCTGAATATGAGCAAATGATGCTTTACCCATTCTCCGCATTGTCATTATTCTTCCGGCAACAGAAACTTCTCTTTTCTCTTCTTCATCCTTAAAGTTCGCTATGATATCAGCCGAATCAGAATTCACATCAAAGGAGTACTTAAAAGGCTGAACACCTTTTTTAAGCAGCTCTTCGTATTCCTCAAATCTTCTTTTAATTAAAACATTAACATCATCCTGGATATGGTGTTCCAAGCTAGACCTCACTTTATTTTTTTCTTTTTAACTTGCTTAATCTTATACAAACAGAATCCTGTATATTATCTGCCAGGATTCTCGGGGTAATATAATTATTTAAAATAAAAACGAATGCCAAAGGTTCCTTATCAGCAGTTTTGAGATAGCCGCTGAGCGACCTCACAGCCCCGATAAAACCGGTTTTGCCTCTTACGTTACCCTGAGCTGAGGTTTTTCTCATTCTGCCCGAGAGTGTGCCATCAAGCCCTGCAACGGGAAGTGATGCATAGAAGGCGGTGTAATTTTTACTGGTGCTCATATAACTAAGAACCGTCAAAAGCTGCATGGGTGTAACAAGATTCAGTCGTGAAAGCCCTGAACCATCCACCATTTGAAATTCACCCGGTTCAACACCCATCGTTTTCAGAGTATTTTTAACCGCTTTAACCCCGTTGAATGCGGTTCCCAGCCCAAATACCTCATATCCGATAATTTTGAGCAGCTGTTCAGCAAAGAAATTCTGTGAATTCTTATTAATCACCCTGATAATATCAGCAAGAGGCGCCGAGTAATGAGTGTAGACAAGTTTTGGTATATCTTTAATCAGAGTCTTGTCATAATCATCATAATCAATGGGCAGACCCCTTATTTTAATGCCTTTTGATTCAAGCACTGATTTAAGGACAACCAGAAAATACTGTGTCGGGTTGGTGATTGTGCCATAGGTTTTATAAAGCTCATCGGCAGTGCTTATAACTCCCGTAACAATAATTACGTTTGTTCCTCTGAGCCTGTTGATATCAATTGAAGTGCCGGAATCCTGATCAACAGTAACCACTTTATTAATAATTGTGACATAATCAGAGTTGGGGTTGGTGGAGATATATGCAGCAGAGCCCGGCCTGGTCGGCCTTACATTAATATCTATGCAGTTGTCATTAAGTGAAAGTGCGCCTGTGGGAGCAGCAAACCAGTAACTTTCATAATCCCATGACCACCCTTCACCCAGACCTGATTCATCAAAAGCATCATCAACGCCGATGAGATTCCCTGCAATTTCATCAATACCCATTGCTGTGATTGTATCAGCCCAGTCCTCAAAATACTTTAGAACTTTGTCATCCGTAAATCTGCCTGAGATTGCGGGATCACCATACCCTTTAACAATAAGGTCGCCCTGCAGTATTGATCCGTCAAGTTTTCCGGTGGTGTAAAATTCAGTTTTAATCCTGTAACTGCTCCCCAGAATTTCAAGCGCTGCAGCTGTGGTTATAATTTTCAGGTTTGAAGCAGGCATCATCAGAGAGTTTACATTTTTCTGATAGAGATAATCTCCCTTGCTGAGTGATTTTACGGCAACGCCCCATAAGGCATTGTTCAGTGATGGGTCATTAAACAGCTCATCAAGCCTTGCGGTGATTTCTCTGCTGTCTGCATACCAGAAGGCAGGCACAGAGTCTTTTTTCTCCTGCGCAAAAATCACGCAGGGAAAGATCAGCACGATAAATAATAGTCTGAAATTACTTTTTGTTGTATTTTGCATTAATACTATCAATTTCCGGCCTGGTCAGCTGCCTGAAATCCCCTTTTCTCATACCGGTGACCTTGATACCGGCGTAAGATAATCTGTGAAGTTCTTTCACTCTGTAGCCTAGCTTAGAAAACATTCTTTTTACAAAATGATTTCTCCCCTCATGGCTCATTACAATAACTTTTTTATGTTCAGGACCAACAAATTTAACCGATACAAACCTGCCGGGCGTCTTATCAATAAACACTCCGGTAAGCAGCACTTCATAATGCTCTTTCTGAAGCGGTTTATCGAGTCTTACCTCATACTCCCTTGGCACTTTATTTGAAGGATGCATAAGCAGATTGGCAAAATCACCGTCGTTTGTTAATACGAGCACCCCGGTTGTGTCATAATCCAGTCTGCCAACGGGAAAAACCCTGGGATTCTGAGGTACGAGATCGGTGACCTTCCTGCGGTCTCTTTCATCACTGGTTGTGGTGATAAACCCGGATGGTTTATTCAGAACGTAGTAAACCTTTTTCTGAGGCTTCAGCACTTCACCGTCAATCCTGATGTTATCTTTATCAGGATTAACCTTTGTACCCGGTTCAGAGATGGTTTTACCGTTAATTTCAACTCTGCCTTCAAGAATCAGCTGGTCAGCAGCTCTTCTTGAGCAGAAGCCTGATTCGGCAATATATTTATTTATTCTTATCTGTTCGTTCATTGTCAAGATTAAATTCCAATTCAACTGATTCTTCAACTGCCTGCATAAGAAGCCTTCTTTTTTGCTCCAGCAGGTCCTCGTCTTTCATTAATTCTTCTATTTCCCTTGGTTTGGGTAAATCCGATATCTTATTTAATCCGAAATACTTAAGGAAATCATCAGTGGTTCTGTACAGAAGGGGCCTCCCTGCTGTTTCGGCTCTTCCCCCTATTAGAATCAGATTTTTCTCAAGAAGAGTATTGATTATATAATCACTGTTCACACCTCTTATTGCCTCAATTTCCGGTTTTGTGATCGGCTGCTTATACGCTATTATTGAAAGGGTTTCAAGCGCTGCCTGCGAAAGTTTTCTTTTACTCTTTTCAGCGACAAGAAAACCCAGGTATTTGGCATATTCGGGTCTTGTTGCAATCAGATAACCGCCTGAAATACTCATAATCTGATAGATATGATCCTCTTCATCGTATCTGAAGTTAAGCTCCTTTACCGCTTCCTCCACTTCTTTTTCAATGATTTCTGTATTTTCGCCCTCAACCGCCTTGATAATCTTTGTTATCTCAGATGAAGTGATCGGTTCTTCGGTTGCAAAAATAAGCGCCTCAATTATCCTTACGTGTTCAGAGTTCATCGGTTTCCAGTTCGTAAAGTGTGAAATCGTTAAAATTTTCGGTTATCTGAATGCCTATATATTTTGATTTTACCAGTTCAAGTAAAGCAATAAACGTATAAATCAGTTTAAGCTTTATATCAATTTCTTTTGCTAACTCTCTGAAATTAATACGTTTATGCTGTTTTATCTTATCCCTTACATAACTGATCTGTTCATCAAGGGATACGGGAGGACGTTTAATTTCATGAACGGGTTCATTCTTCATTTCGGTCATGATATTCTTGAAAACCCTTGCCAGATCATAAACCGTGACATTTCTCAGAAATGACTCAAGATCAGCAGGTTTTTCCTTTTCATCAAGCGAAAAATTGCTTCTGAAATTGATTTTCATCATTCTGTTTTCAAGCAATGCAAATTCTTCGGTCATTTCTTTGTATTTTTTGTACTCTATGAGCCGCGATACAAGTTCAGCCCTGGGGTCAATCTCCTCCCCTTTTTCATCAACCTCAACCGGCAGCAGCATCCGCGCCTTAATCTGCATAAGAGTGGCAGCGAGCAGGATAAAATCACCTGCCTGCTCAAGGTCAAGCATCTCAATAAAATCAAGATATGTCAGATATTCATTCGTTATATGTGAAATGGGAATATCATATATATCAAGTTCATCTCTCTTGATGAAAAACAGAAGAAGATCAAGCGGACCTTCAAAATGATCAAGTTTAACCTTAAACAATTTTAACCCAGTTTCATATGTTCTCTGACTTCTTTCATGGTGTTTTCTGCAACCTCATTGGCTGTATTTTCACCATCCCCTATAATTTCAAGCACCTTGTTCATATTATTTTCATAATAAGCCCGTTTCTGAAGCATGGGATCAAGAAATTCCGAGATTTTAGCTGAGCAGCGCATTTTGCAGTCAACACAGCCCAGCGCACCGCTCCGGCAGTTTGCTGCTATTTCATCCGTTTCAGCATTATTGAACCTCTGATGATATGAGAAGACAACACAGACTTCGGGTCTTCCAGGGTCTCCCTTCCTGAGTTTCTGCGGATCTGTGACTGCTTTCCTTAATTTGGCTTTTACTTCATCAGGCTGATCGGAGAGCAAAATTGCATTGCCGAGCGATTTGCTCATTTTAGCGTTGCCGTCAACCCCTATAAGCCTTGAAAACTTAGTCAGAAGCGGCTCCGGCTCGGGAAAAACAACGCCGTACTGATTATTGAACTTGCGGGCCATCTCCCTTGTAATCTCAACGTGAGGCACCTGGTCTTCTCCCACAGGCACATACTCCCCTTTGTAGAGAAGAATATCAGCCGACTGCAGTACGGGATAACCGAGATGTCCGTAAATCACCTGTTCAATGTTAAGATCCCTCACCTGTTCTTTTATTGTGGGGTTTCTTTCAAGCCTGTTTGCGGTTATGAGCATTGAGAAGATCAGAAACAACTCTGTATGCTGTTTTACTTTCGACTGCCTGAACATGGGGGCGTGATCAGGCTCCAGTCCTGCGGCAAGCCAGTCAATAACCATCTGCACAGAATCATCATAAACATTATCTGTGTTAAGGTTTGTTGTAAGTACATGATAATCGGCTATAAGATGAAAACTCTCATATTCGCTTTGTAATTTTATCCAGTTCTCAAGTGCGCCTGTGTAATGACCGAGATGAAGCCTGCCTGTGGGGCGCATTCCGCTTAAAATTCTTTTTTTCTTTGACATTATCCGAAATCAGTTTATGAATAAATACGGTTTCCACCGTGTGTCGATTTTACCGACGGTATTTTTAATAAACAAGATGTGTGACGGAACAAAGGGCTGGTAGAGTAATCTCATTCCCGCCTCATGAGGAGTTCTGTCACCTTTTTTATTATTGCATTTTGTGCAGGCAGTAATGAGGTTTTCCCATGAATCTGCCCCGCCTCTTGCCTTTGGAATTATATGATCTATTGTAAGCACAATATCACTTCTGCCGCAGTAAGCGCATTTGTAAGAGTCACGTCTGAGAATATTTTTTCTGGTAAGTATTACCTTCTTATAGGGCAAAATTATATATCTTCTCAGCCTGATAACAACAGGCAACGGGAAGGTGCCCGAAACTGTCCGCAGAGCTCTGTCTTCATCCTGACTAATAATCTCAGCTTTCCCGAGCATAAGCAAGGTCACGGCACGTTTAACATTGCATACAGTTATTGGCTCAAAACTCTGATTCAGAACCAGGACTCTGGCGTTAAGCCGACCTCCGTTTTTGGGTTTTTCGCTGAATTTCGCCTCCGTATTCAAAATAATTAGCAGACTTTTTGTGCTTTAAACAGAAAAATCCAATTATTAAAATACGAAAATCGAGTGGTTATTTATATAAGGGGCAGGTAAATAGCTAAGTTTTATTTTGCAGGATGGCGTAACACACAGCATCGCGGTGTGAATGTGAAATTGAAATCTTAAGGTCATAACTTTCGCCAAGAAATTCCTGAATCTTGCCGAAACGCCTGATTGAAGGCCTCCCCGCATCATCATTAACAACCTCAATATCTTTCCACCAGAGATCAGGGATGAACTCAGAAAGTGCTTTATAAACGGCTTCTTTGGCTGCAAAGCGGCCGGCATAATGAGTGTATTTGCTTCCTTTATCCCTGCAGTATTCTATTTCACCGTCTGTGAATATCTTCCTGAGGAATGAGTCGCCAAATTTCTCAATACTTGACCTGATTCTGTCAATCTCTATTATATCAACACCAATCCCGATTACCATCTCAGTATCCTGATGCCAGTCCGCTTCCTCTGGGATCTGATGCCCCGGTGGCAAGCCCCGTGGCGGGGTTAACAAGAATAGCCTCAATGAGTCCGAGAACTCTTACACGGCCTCTCTTGTGCTTTCTTACTTCGAGGTCTTTCCAGTCATCCTCAGTGGTTATACCTTTTTCGTGCTGAATTTCATCCGGCTTCCACTGGTGATGCATTCTCAGAGCGCTGAGAGCTTCTTTCACATTCATGTTAAAATCAAGTACGTTCAGGATAACCTGAAGAACAGCGGTGATGATGGTTGCTCCGCCGGGAGATCCCACGATAAGATAAGGTTTACCATTTTTAAGTATGATTGTCGGGGTCATTGAACTCAGCATTCTTTTACCCGGTTCAATTGCATTTGCAAGATTTCCGATCAGTCCGAACTGATTGGGCACACCCGGTTTGGCAGAGAAATCATCCATCTCATTATTCCAGAAGAAGCCGAGACCTTCGGCAACAACCTTACAGCCGTAACCGCTGTTAATTGTTGTGGTAACGCTTACCGCATTCCCTTTTTCATCAAGCACTGAATAATGCGTTGTCTGTTCACTCTCTTTGTCATCAAAATTACCGGGAAGAACCAGCGCCGAAGGGGTTGCGGTATCCCTTACAGAAAAGGCGAGTGTTTCGGCATACTTTTTTGAAAGGAGCCGGCTCACCGGCACTTTGTAAAAATCAGGGTCTCCCAGATGTTCAGCTCTGTCAGCATAGGCACGTTTCATCACTTCAGCAAGCAGATGAAGATAGGCTGAAGAATTATGCTTTATTTTGCTCAGATCAAAGTTTTCAATCATATTGAGCATTTCAATCACAGCTATGCCACCGGATGACGGCGGCCCCATTGAAATCACTTCAAAATCTTTATACGTTCCTTTTACGGGCTTGCGTTCAACGGCTTTATACTGCGCAAAATCTTCAGCAGTCATCAGCCCCCCGAGCTCTTTATTTTGCTTCACAATCAGATCAACTGTTTCGCCCGAATAAAATCCTGCTGCCCCTTTTTCCTGAATTCTCCTGAGTGTTGCTGCAAGATCCTTCTGAACGAAGAGTTCACCCTCTCTGAAAGCTCCTCCGGGTTTTGTGAATATTTTTTTGGTTGAAGGATACTTTGAAAACACCTGATTATAGTTATTAAATGACTGGGCAGTTGAAAAAGGAAGTTTGAAACCATCTTCGGCAAGTCTGACCGCAGGTTCAAGTATCTCTTTAACAGTCATTGTTCCATATTTTTCGAGTGCGTAAAGCATTCCTGCAACTGCCCCCGGCACCCCGGCTGCCAGAATTCCTTCCTGTGCCAGTTCAGGTATGAAGTCACCCTTTTTATCGAGGTACATATCCCGGTATGCTTTAAGAGGCGCTTTCTCTCTGTAATCAATAGTGATATCAGTGCTATCGGCAAGGTGAATAACCATGAAGCCTCCGCCCCCGATATTCCCTGCAACAGGATATGTTACAGCAAGCGCAAAACCCGTTGCAACCGCTGCATCAACCGCATTGCCCCCTTTTTTCAGAATCTCAACACCTGCCTGTGTGGCAAGAGATTCTGCCGTTACAACCATGGCTTTAAACTCTTTTAACTCCTGTGCTTCAGCCTTCTGAAAGGTGAAAAGGAGCGTAAGAATAAGTAATATGCGCATATCAGAAAAGATTGAGTTTTGCATCAACTTTAATTCCGGTTCCGTTTAACTGTCCGTTAAGTGTATCAATCAGATATTTTGTCTGTTTCAGGGTCTCTTTTATCTCTTTGAGAAACTCTTCATCATAAAGGGCTTTGCCAAGGTTGTTATCCTTGTTTTTAGTTTCATCAAAAAGAGCTGTAACCTTACCTTCAAGTTCCTGAGCCGATCTTATAAAGTCATTCAGGTTTGCCATAAGCACTTTCAGGCTGTCACGGTTATCAGTGATCAGAGTATTTGCATTTTCGGATAATTTAACTGAATTATCAATGAGCTTTTCAATATTGTATTTCTGAGAAACTATCATTGCATTCAGTTCGCGCGTGAGTGAGGTCAGATTTGCAAGCGATTCATTGATCCCCTCTTTAATATTCTGATCGCTCAGGTAATTGTTGAGGCCTGTGAGACTTTTATTCACCTCTTTCAGAATAACCGGTATTTCACTTTCCAGAGAGCCTGCAAAAGCCATAACCGAAGGGATATCTGCCTGAAATTCACCCGACATAATATCTGCAGGATTAACCGGTGTATCTGTGGTGCCTGGTTTTACTTCTATTTTCTTCCCCCCCATCAGATCAAGCATCGAAAGATAAAACTTTGCATCAGAGTAGAGCTTTACATCGCTGTCAAAAGTAAGGTGAACAACAGCATGATCCTTAAAAACTTTAATCTGGTCAACATAACCTTTCCTTACGCCATTAACAGTCACGTTATCGCCCACTTCAAGTCCGGCAACGTTCGGAAACTTTACCTGAAGATTAAGCCTGCTGGCAGAAAGATCGTAGTTTTTTGCCCATCCCAGAATAAACACAAGGAGCAGTAAACCCAGGGTTACGGTTACTCCGACTTTTAATTCGGTTTTTCTCTCGTTATTCATAATGTTAGTCTACTTTTATTTTAATACCGTCTTCTTTTGAAACTGTGAATGATCTCTTCAGCATCGGGATCAGCATTGTGTTTTCATCTTCAGTAAGATTGCCGTCTGATCCGAAGGTTCTCAGCGAATCCATGAATGCCCTGAACTGATTAGATTCAAATGTGAAAGGCTTTGATTTGATTTCAGCAAAAAATTTATCAGCTTCCTGTATGAAATTCTGTGTTTCAGGATTGCCCTGCATAGTCTTGTATGCATTACCGATTTCAGTTTTAGCTTCTGCTATAATTTCTTCTTTCATTTTGTTCACGAAGAAATCTTTTCCTGTGGTGGTTAAATAATAGGCAATGGCACCAATTGCGATTGTACTGAACACAAGTAAATTAATCAGAAGCCGTGGTTTCATAAATTTCTACCAAAACTTTCTTAATTCTTTTATTATCTATTTCGGTGACTTTAAATTTAATGTCTTTAAAGGTAAAAGTATAATTTTTTCCGGGGAAATTTTCTGTCTGTGAAAGAATAAAACCGCCAACCGACTCATAATCCTCCTCCGGTATAATCACTCCGTCTGGAAGAATCTTATTAAGCTGATCTATTGAAGTGCTCCCAGAGACAATGTATCGGTTTTTATCAACCTTGATTATCTGCTGAACTTCCTTATCAAACTCATCCTGAATTTCGCCCACAACCTCTTCAAGCACATCCTCAAGCGTCACCAGACCCGAAGTGCCGCCATATTCATCAACCACAATTGCAAGATGTATTTTCTTTTCCTGAAACTCCTTAAGGAGATCACTTATAAATTTGGATTCAGGTACAAAAATAACTTTACGCATAACCTTAAGCAGACTGAATGCCCTGAGTTTCCTTTCATCCTTCAGAAACGGGAGAAGATCTTTTGAATAAACCATACCCACAATCTCATCAATATCATCCCGGTAAACTGGGAGTCTGCTGTATCCTGATTTTTTTATTGCTTCAACAACCTCCGTGAATGTCACCTCGGCATCAAGCGCAATAATATCAAGCCTCGGCTTCATGATTTCACGGACTGTCTTATTACGGAAATCAACAAAACTGTCAATAATCCGCTGCTGGTTATCCTCTATAGTCCCTCTTTCAAGCCCTACCTGCGCAAGCTGTCTTAACTCATCATTTTTAAGCGCAGAAACAGAATTGTTGAGCTTAAACTTTGTGAATATCAGTCTGAGCATCTCATTTATTCCCTCTGCAACCGGATACAAAAATGAATATGCCAGATACATCGGGATCGCAATAATTGCTGCAAACTTCTCCGGATTTTTGCGGGCAATCACTTTTGGTGTGAGTTCACTCAGAAAAATCAGTGATACCGTTAAAACCGAAATTTCTGCAAAGAGCGCTATATCCTTATCAATTTTATATTCTGCAGCAACAATAAGTGCAAGATTCACCCCGAGAATTGAAGCCGCAACATTGACAATATTATTCCCGATAAGCAGGGTGACGAGCAGCCTCTTAGGATACTCAAGCAGGATTCTCAGATAGTGATTTGTAAATCCTTTCCTTTCCCTTCTCCTCACCTTTTCCGGATCGAGGGAAAAGAGGGCCACCTCTGATCCCGAAAATATTCCGGAAAAAAGAAGGCAGCCCGCCAAAAGAACTATATTTATAATTAATTCAGTGTTCAATCAGGTTCCTGATTGTGTCTCAGAAAGGAAGATCATCATCTTTTCCTGAAGAATTGATGACGGGTTCGTCAGTTCCAGAGGGAGATGATGTTGCAGAATTGGAACTGTAGCCGCCGTATTCACTGCCTCTTCCGGGATTCAGAGGGATAATTCTTTCTGCAATAATTTCAGTGATATAACGCTTGCCTGTATCGGGGGCAGCATCGCGGGGCACATATTCCCGTGTGGCTATTCTTCCTTCAACATAAACTTTTGCGCCTTTTTTTAACTGATTCTTAGTGTATTCAGAAAGGCTGAAAGCAACAATATTGTGCCATGTTGTTTCTTCGGTGAAATTTCCGTCCTGATTTTTTCTGCTGTAAGTTGTGGCAACAGAAAATGAGGTGACTTCAACACTGCTGGCTGTAACTCTGATTTCGGCATCACGTCCGAGATTCCCTAATAAAGTGGCTCTGTTAAGCGAAAATGACATTATATTCTCCTTTAAAAATTTCCCAGTGCAAGGGAATGTTAAATAATTTTAAGGTTACTTTAAATTTATAAAATTGTTCAGTAATTACACTCTTTTTTGAGTCTTTCTCAATTAATAATTTCCCCTTACAAATTCTGCCGTAAATATCCCCGGCTTTAAAATAAAAACGCCGTATCGCGGATGATACGGCGTATAAAAGGAAATTTCCGGAGAAATTACTTCATCAGAACCATTTTTCTGGTGAGTGAATTGCTTCCCTGCTGTAATGTATAGATATATACACCTGAGGTGAGTTTTGAAGCATCAAAAACTGCTTCATAAACCTGGCCCGGTTTAGCGGGAGCATTGAAAAGTGTAACAACTTCCTGACCGATAGTGTTGTAAACTTTAAGAACTGCCAGACCTTCTGAGGCAACCGTGAATTTGATTGAGGTTGAAGGGTTAAACGGATTCGGGTAGTTCTGTCTCAGTTCAAACACTGAAGGATTAAGATTATCAACTTCTACCGTTACCTGCTGGCTGAATGAAAATTCACCTGTGAGATCAACCTGTTTCAGTCTGTAAGTATATTTGCCTGCAGAAACTGATGCATCGGTGTAAGTGTAAAGATTTCTCTCTGATGTGGT
>JABWCA010000343.1 GCA_013359345.1 Ignavibacteriaceae bacterium | reverse complement strand
ATCAGCTCCTGCATCAGTGCTGCGCCAGATACCGCCGTTGCCGTCAGCATACCCGATATTTGTATTTCCGATACCAACTGCAGCGACAACAATGTTACTGTTTGTGGGATGCACTTTGATTGCGCCAAAAGCAGTTCTTGATCCGAATCCGTTGGTAATATGCTGCCAGCTGGCACCGTCATCGGTTGATTTGTAAAGACCATCGCCTGCATAAGCAATGGAATAACCGCCGGCAATCATCTCTCCGGTGCCTGCATAAATCACATTCGGATTATTTTTGTCAATTTCTATTGCGCCAAATGTAATTGTATTGAGAAATCCTGAAAGATCGCTCCAGTTCTGGCCCCCGTCTGTAGTTTTCCATAATCCTCCCGCTGATACACCGATATACGCAATATCAGGATTTGTGGGGTGTACTGCCAGTCCGCGGACTCTGCCTGATGCAGCCTGCCAGTGAGCGGGATTGTATGGTGAAATTGATATGGGGCCCATAGGTGACCAGTTAACCTGTTCATAATATGAACTGCCTCTGTTACCTGACTGAATTTTTTCTACAATACCTTCCCTGATTTTTTTATAGTACGTTACCGGAATTGAATCATAAGGAAACATTCTTGGCGCGTGAAACCATTTATAGCGCTTGAACATGTTTCTCTGAGCTAACTGGGGTGAAACTTTATCCCAGTATTTTGACTGCTGCGCTATAACTTCAACCGGAAGCAGCAGTAATGTGAAAAGGAATAATAGTGTGAGCAGGTAACTTTTTTTGTTCATTTAATCTCCTGTGAGCGGGGGTTATTTAATGATTTGAATATTGAAAGCAAATTAAGCAAAACAAAGAAATAATAAAATTATATTATTGTTCTTTGGGGGTATTATTTTGATATAAAATCATTAATTGTGTTTTTTTTGCACTGAACATGGTGTTTATATATCCGGCGTCACAAATCTGCGTTTATAAGATGTTTTTAAGGGCTTACTGATCCTGTAAAAGCCTTGACAATATTCCCGGACTGATTGTATGAAAAGAATGCTGAAATTACCCGAAATGGGAATTTTATTTGCCATATTCTCATAAACGATATTAAAAGGATAAAACAATCTGTTTCAGAATTGAAAAAATATGTTTCAACGGTGGCATAATTTTTGCTCCGTTTTATCGAATAATTGTGTTATCCGACTAATTTTAATCTTTGCCGGGTGATATTTCTGCAACATAGTATTAGTAGAGCGATAATATCATGAATAGAAATCAGGTTGACGGACCATCCTTTATTAATAATCCTCAAAAAAACTTCTTTCTTCTGATTATCCTTTTTATCTTAATTGCACCTCTTCTTTCTGCACAGGCAAATGAAGACTGTCTTGTGTGTCACAGCGATGATTCCATGGAAATGGAACGCAACGGCAAAACCGTGTCTCTTTATGTTGATGAAAACATTTTAATGGAGTCTCCGCATAAAAAGCTGCAGTGTGTATCGTGTCATATTGGATTCAATCCCGATGACATGCCTCACAAGGAAGACATCAAACCGATTGACTGCACAACATGCCATAAAGATGCAAGAGTAAAGCATCCTTTCCATGTGCAGATGATGCGCTCGGGACCGAATGACCCCGGAGCAGATGTAAACTGCAAAGGCTGTCATGGCACCCACAACGTAAAAAGCTTCATCACGAAAACCAAGAAAGAAGTTAATCTGCTCTGCACCAACTGCCACTCAGGTCAGCATCAGGAATTTCTCGGGTCAGTTCATAACACAAACACATCTCTTGGGGGAAAAGAGATGCCCGGCTGTCTTTCATGTCACGAAAAACAGATAACCAGGACAAGTTTCGGCGGGGATCTCTCAAAAACAAAACTCGCACAGGAACAGCTTTGCCAGGATTGCCACTATCAGGGCAATAATCCCGGAGCAGATAAAAACAAGACCAATGCACTCATACCTGATCATGCATACAGCCTTCATAACAAGGTGCTCAAAGCCGGTAACGGTGAAGCTGCAAGCTGTATCAACTGCCACGAAAAACACCTGATATTACCGGCTTCAAATCCCGCGTCAAAAGTTTCTGATAAAAATATAACCGCAACCTGCGGAAGCTGCCATAATGGCATCATGGATCTTTACAAGTTAAGCATCCACAGCAAAAAGGCCTCAGAAGGCAACAAAGAGGCACCGCTGTGTTATGACTGCCACAATGAACATCCTGATAAAGATCTCAAAAACCTTTCGGCAATTGCCGATGTCTGCGCAGACTGCCATAAACCTGTTAAGCTGAACGATAAATTTGCAGGAGCAGTAAAGATCCTCACTGTATTCAGTGCCAGCTATCACGGGCTTGCTGAAGCCGGCGGAGGCGCCACACTGAGCAAGTGCGGCACATGCCATGGTGTGCATGATGTGGTGCCATCTGAAGATCCTGCGTCACCTGTGAATAAAAACAATCTGATTAAAACATGCGGTAAATGTCACCCGTCAGCCGATACTGATTTCGCCTCAGCTGAAATACATACAGTGCCGGCAAAAGCTGATATCAAAAAAGAGATTAAACAAACCACCGGAGAAGGCTCGTCCGGTTTTTCACTCTTCATTTATATATTCGGCGGAGGATTGCTGGTAATTGGTGTAATATATGCAGTTATCAGATTCACGCGCAAAAAAAAGAGTGACTGAACGGGTTTTGATTGAAATGACTGATAAACTTTTTCTCCGGAAATTAAATTAAGGTTTTGCATTAAATATGAAAAGAAGATTTCCAACTTCGGTATATAATCCCATTTCAATGGGGGGCGCAATAATTGCCGCCATCAGTTTTGGTCTTATTCTCTTTCTGATGGTTCTTGAAGCAACTAGCAAGGTTCACAAACCCTACATGGGCATCATTGCCTTCGTTATTCTTCCAAGTTTTCTGATTGGCGGTCTGCTGCTTATAGCTTTTGGCATGTGGCGTGAACATAAAAGAAGGCTCCGGGGAGAAAAGGAACGTAAAAAATTCCCTACTATAGATCTTAATGACCCCAGGCATCTTGCAGCTGTTTCTGTATTCACAGTGGGTACTGTGCTTCTTCTGGTCTTTTCTGCATTCGGAAGCTTCAAGGCTTATGAATATACTGATTCTGACGAGTTTTGCGGAACAGTCTGCCATACTGTCATGGAACCTGAGTACACTGCGTATCAGCACTCCCCTCACTCAAAAGTCGGGTGTGTAAAATGCCATATAGGTGAGGGTGCTGACTGGTTTGTAAGAGCAAAGATCTCAGGATCTTATCAGCTGTATTCAGTGATGTTTAATAAATATTCCCGGCCCATCCCCACACCTATAGCCAATCTGCGTCCCGCACAGGAAACCTGCGAGCAGTG
>JABWCA010000342.1 GCA_013359345.1 Ignavibacteriaceae bacterium | reverse complement strand
ACCGGCGCAAAAGGAAGACTTTTATTTCCGTTCTGAATTGTTAATATTTTAACCGTACTCCTGATCTGAGGATAATTTTCATACATTCCGATATCAAATATCACTATGCCGTCACTGGTTCCCGTCAGCATTCTGTTTTTTACCGGGTCGTAAAATAAGTCCTGAACTCCGGCCGCAGGAAATCCGGTGTAACGGTTGAAGCGCAAAGTCTTTTCACTATCAAAAACCAGCAGACCTGTCATGGTGCCAACCCAGAGGCGGTTCTCTTTATCAAACGCGATGCATGCCGCCTGACTGACATCTGTGCCATTATATTTCTGCCATGAGCGCAGGGTATTTGCTTTAATATCGTAAACGGCGATGCCCCGTTCTCCGGCAAACCAGATATTGCCGTTTTTATCTTCCGTCACTGAGATAACGCTGTTTGAAAGAACGGGATCATCTGGATAATATTCCTGTTTGCCCGATAGTGCGGATCCGTTAAGAGTAAGACCGCTTATTCTGCAGATCCCGCGCGAAGCCGCAACCCAGACTGTTCCGTTCTTATCTTCAGTGAGATCGTTAACTCTTACTGATTTAAGGGATTCACCGAACAGCCTTAGCGGATCCGACTGTGTTTGTGCTCCGTCCGGATCACTTATTAAATCAATTCCATTATCAAACAATCCCGCCAAAACAGAGCCGTCTTTCCTGATAAAAAAGGCAGGGCGGTTTATAAGCCTGAACTCCAGGCCGTTATAATTAAACCGTGTGAGTCCTCTGAATGAATAAACTCCTGCCACAGTAAGCCCGGCACCGTTTACATGAAAATGGTGAATATATTCAGGCTGTGCCCGCAGAGCAAATGACGGGGGCCTGAAGAATTTCCCGTCTCTGAAGATATTAAGTCCGTCTGAAGTGCCCGCGGCAATTTCACCTGAAGCAAGTAACATGACATTTTTAATGTTGTTGCTGCTGAGGTTATTGTATTCATTCATAACCGAGATATAAAGATCGTGAAAGCAGAACACTCCTTTCCCGTAGGTGCTTATCCATACATTCCCTTCACGGTCCTGCATCATTGATGTGACCGATGTATTCTTCAGCCCGGTCTGCTGTGAAAGATCGGTCTCTTCACCCGTATCTTTTCTGATTAAATATAACCCGGAGTTCATTAAGGAAAACCAGATATTTCCGAAGCTGTCTTCAAGCATTTCATTTATATCTGATGAGCCGGCAGAACCCCTGATGTTATAAGTTCTTATCACCCGGTCATTTTTAATCCTGTAAATCACCTTCTTGCCGCTTACAAGAAAGCTGCCATCGGAGGAGGGGGTTATTTTATAAAGCGGTTCTTCGGGAAGCCCTTTAATACTTAAACGGGCAATGCTGCCTTCATTAAGAGTGAATAATCCCTGGCTGGTTGAAATCAGCATTCTGTTATTAATCATTTCTGCTCTGTTCAGAAGTACTTTCCTTATTTCAACATCCTGCAGCCTTTCACCTGAGCCTTTTTTATCCCGGAGAGAGTACAGAAAACTTGAATTCTTGTATGACCAGAGTCTTTCACCTGACCCATCCGTATCGGCTGAAAAAAGATATGAGCAGGCAAACTGATTTCCCTCCCTGTCATAGAAATAATTATAAAACTTTCCGTTCCTCAGTACATTTATGCCGCTCTGGTAAGTTCCGAAAAATATCTCTCCGCGTCCGTTCTCAGTCATAGCAACAACTGATGTGGAATTGAGTCCGTCGGCTGCTTTATAGGTGACGTAATTTTTACCGTCAAATCTTACCGCTCCGCCCTGTGTTGCAATCCAGATAAAGCCCTCCCGGTCCTGCAATATATCGAAAGTTGTTGAAGAGGGAAGTCCGTTAGATGAATTAAACTGACGGAAAGGGGGGGTGCCTGTGCCTGAAACCGTGAGGGTTAAAGTCAGGAAAAGAAGTGAACTGAGAGCCGTGAAATATCTGATATTCAAACGGAACGCAGCCTTTTTCTGATCATATTCATGAAATCGGC
Source organism: Ignavibacteriaceae bacterium (assembly GCA_013359345.1). Taxonomy (GTDB): domain Bacteria; phylum Bacteroidota; class Ignavibacteria; order Ignavibacteriales; family Ignavibacteriaceae; genus JABWCA01. The sequence continues at coordinate 1,364 of JABWCA010000342.1, read as the reverse complement.
TGTTTTTCTTCTTGAAACTTCAATTCTGGCACCATCAGTCATGGTTACGGTGCCGCCGTCTATAACTGAATATTCTTTAACGTAATCGAGATTGATAAGGCTCGACCTGTGCACCCTGCAGAAAAGGCCATCGGGGAGAGATTTTTCAAAATCGCTGAGTGATCTCGAAACGACTGTCTTTTTGCCCTCTTTTGTGAAAACAATGCTGTAGCTGCCCTCGGCTTCGAAACGGATGATGTCATTTACCTCAAGAATTGTGAATCCGTGAGTATCCGGTATGATAAGTTTATCCTTTAATACAGACCCGTTTGTTTCAGCGGCAGGAGCCAGGAGATCCAGAATCTTTCTGACCGTTTTTTTCAGCTCCCTGATATCGATAGGCTTAAGCAGATAGTCGGCTGCCCCCGCCTTGACCGCATTTATCCCGAACTCACTGTAAGCTGTTACAAAAACAGTTAAAAAATTTCTCCGGGGCATCAAATCAAGAAAATCGAATCCGTCAAGAACAGGCATGTTGATATCAAGAAAGACTATCTGAGGTGAAAGCTGATCAGCAAGCGTAACAGCTTCAGAAACTGACGCAGCGAGCCCTGTAACCCTTATTTCAGGGCAGTAATTCTCAAGAATCATCCTGAGATTTTCTCGGCCGTGCAGTTCATCATCAACAATAATAGCTGTAAGCTGTTTAGCAGGTTTATCAGGGTTCATTATACTAATTGAGTATTATTAAAAACCATGTAATATAACTATTTATTTCTGTATAAATGAGGGAAAGTTTGAGGCCGGAAGTGCGTAAGAATATGAAGTGCTTATGTAAATGAAAAAGGCTGCGCTTGCAGCCCTTAGTACACCCGGAAGGAGTCTCCCGAAGGGATGCCTTCGGCATACCAAAGGCATCCCTTCGGGAGAACCCAAAACCTTTTGATCCATTGGACTGTTTTAAAACAGAAAAGGCTGCGCTTGCAGCCTTTAGTACACCCGGAAGGAGTCTGCCGAAGGCATCCCTTCGGGAGAACCCAAAACCTTTTGATCCAATAGACTGGTTTAAAACAGAAAAGGCTGCGCTTGCAGCCTTTAGTACACCCGGAAGGAGTCGAACCCTCAACCTTTTGATCCGTAGTCAAATGCTCTATCCAATTGAGCTACGGGTGCATGAAAAACAAAATTAAAAACCTTAATATCGAACCCTTGCCGAAGGCATCCCTTCGGGAGAACCTTTTGATCCGTAGTCAAATGCTCTATCCAATTGAGCTACGGGTGCATGAAAAACAAAATTAAAAAACCTTAATGTCGAACCCTTGCCGAAGGCATCCCTTCGGGAGAACCTTTTGATCCGTAGTCAAATGCTCTATCCAATTGAGCTA
>JABWCA010000063.1 GCA_013359345.1 Ignavibacteriaceae bacterium | reverse complement strand
ATCTGGCCAACCCGCGCGTCGAGGGACTGACCTGCTGTCACGACGACGACCTGTTGAATCCGGCGACGGAATTCAACCGCCGCATCGACCACATCTTCCTGAGCGAGCCGTTCAAGGCCAAGGAGGCCGACATCGTCGGCGACGACCCCGTGCAGCGCACCCCCGGCGGCCTGTGGCCCTCGGATCACGCCGGCCTGGCCGCCCAGTTGCAGCTGCGCCCTGTCCGCCGCACTGCTTCGCGCTGACCAACTGACCGGCCAGCAGGTGGCGGCGTTGCATAGCCGGGGGTTGGTCCGAGAGTCGGACTCATCCCCCAAGTAGCCTGTACCCCAGAACAATGCACAGGAGGAGAAGAGTATGAAGATCCCAAAGCTGGTAGTGCCGGCGGTTTCTGCGCTCCTGCTGGCCGCAGGCAGCGCCCGGGCCGCGGACTGGGAGTTATGGCCGGACAAGACCCAGATGCCGCCGGATGATCAAACGGTGGGGTTGCCCATCGTTCCGACCGGAGAAAACATTGTTGTCACCACGGAAACGGATTCCAGTTGGATGTTTATCGATGTCCATCAAACCCTGGAAAAGGATGGGCAGCAGTACAAGGCGATCCAGGCTTTCCGGGACGGTGAGTTTGAAGCCACGGTACCCGTCGGAAAGTACCTCATCGGGCTCATAGGCACTTTTTATCCTCCTGGCACAGTGGACGCCATGGCGCTGGCCGCCTCCTGGCAACTGGTCTCGGTGGAACTCGACGGCACGACCATCGCCATCGACCGCTCGTACCTCGCGCTCCGCAGAGAATTCCCCTTCGCAGGCAATGATCTGGCCTTCTACAGTGTGTTCCCCCGCTTCAATACGCCCGGTACGCACACCTACACCCAGCGGTTCAGGCCAGAGGCATTTTTCTATGTCGAATACTATGACCCCGTCCAAGGGCAGGTAGACCCAACGCCGGAATTCGAGGGCCGGCGCGTGCTCGTTCCCGAGCAAATCGGCAATCCCGTCGACGGGGAAGTCGTGTTCAAGTACACCCTGACCGTGGTCGAGGAATCCACCGCGGTCCCCTCTTCGACCTGGGGCCAGGTCAAGGAAACACAAAGGTAATCGGGCGGGGTTGGGGCGGTTCCTCCTATGGGGTGGTGCAGGTGCAGACCCGCACCTGCACCTTTATGACCCTCATCGTTTGGCCCCTGGCCGCCGAAAGGCAGGGGAATGAAGATCGGTGCACCTCATCATACGCGAAAGGAGAAAAAAGATGGCCAGATGGATGAACGCCATCGTCCTCGGGGTGGTGCTCGGGATGGGCCTGGGGGGAGTGTCCTTTGCGGCTTCCTTCCAGGGCCTGGGGTACCTGCCGGGAGGCGAGCGCTCCAGTAGTGCCGGCGCGGTTTCAGCGGATGGCTCGGCCGTGGTGGGTTGGAGTGGATACGAGGCCTTCCGCTGGACCGCTGCCGAGGGCATGCAGGGCCTGGGGGACCTGCCCGGAGGCGATTTCCCGCAGGATCAGACTCATCTGCTCGCACGCATCTCTGAGCTTGAGGAAGCTCTGAAGCTTAAGGATTTTGAAGTGGAAAATCTGAGAAGCGCAGGATTCACCTCTTCAGGAGAACTCCCCTCAGCAGAGGCTGCTGAAAAGATATCAGAGCTTAATGAAATTATTAACGCTAAGAACCTTGAAATTGCCAACCTCGAAGAAGAGATAAAAAACAATAACACTCAGGCTGAAATGCTGAACTTCACCATCGCAGAGCTTCAGGAAAATATAAGCATCCGTGATCAGGAACTAAGCCGCCTGAGCAGTGAACCGGTGCTTTCAGGTGAAGAGAAAAATGCGTTGCTTGAACAGATCAAAAATCTGCAGGATGCTCTTGAGGCAAAAAACGGCGAGATCAGCAGAATCGAACAGCAGCATGCATCTGCAGTGGCCGCTCCTCAGGATACTACGGAACTTGAGAACTATCAGTCTGAACTGGTTGATAAGCTTAATGAAGTTGCATCTGCCTCCGAAAAGCTTGAAGAGCTCAAAAAACAGATTACCGAATTTTCTGCAAAGTATGATGAGATAAAGAAGCTCACCCATGGTGAAGAGTCTGAACGGAACATACTTTATGATGAAATTGAATCTCTGAAACGGCAGAAGCAGTTGATTTCAACCGAGATTGCCGAGCTGGCAGAGAAACAAAGCTCTACATTCACGGCAAAATCAACTCTTGAAGAGACCCTTATCAATCTCATTAATCAGATTAACGAGAAAAACCAGTCATATATGCTTCTGGTTGATAAGAGTGAAAAAACTCTCGGCGAAATTAACTCCAGGAAAGAGGATCTTTCAGTTCTCACTTCTGAATATGAAAATATGAAGCAGCAGAAGGAGGATTATGAAAGAGACTACAAATACTATTCGGAACAGAAAGAAAACCTCCAGGCCGCAATCGGTGAACTTGAAGGCGTAAAGAATCAGCTTAATTCTGAAATAAGCGCTCTTTCAAAAGAGAACCAGAATCTCAGCCTTACGTTTAATGACCTTTCTGCAAAAGTGCTTGCCATTGAAAACAAAAAAGCAGAAGTTGAGGAAAGCACCCTCAGCCTTGAAACCAAACTAGCCGAAACACTCAGCAGATTCAATGAGGAACTGAACGTACTGAAGAATAAGATTAACAATTCTCGCCTCGAACTTCTTAATAAGGAAGAAGAACTGCGGAACAAGGAACGCGAACTTTTCACCGTAAATCAGGATGCCCTTGTTCTCAAAAATCAGATTGAGGTTTATAATTCTGAAATGCTCTCGCTGCGCACTCAGAGCGAGTCGCTTCGTTCAGGAAAAGACAGCCTTATGAATGTTATTGATGAACTTAAGGATAAAGAGACCAAACTGAAACTTTCGGTAGAAACGCTCAGACAGGAAATCCTTTCATTCCAGAACCGCAAGAATGATCTTGAACGCGAGCTGAATTCGCTGCTCAACAGGCAGTCTGTAAGATATAATCAGCTTGAGGCAAAAAAGGATGAACTCGTTAAAGAGATCTCAGTTAAAGAAGCTGAACTCCACTCTGTTTCTGAAAAGATTCAGAATCAGGAAAATATTCTGGCCTCGCTCAGAACTGAAATAAGAAATTCACAGAAAAACAGCTAATATTTTAATACTTCAGATGACTCAGGATAATCAGAACAACGATATTTCGATTTTATTAAAGCAGGGCTTTGAGGATATCACCCCTGAAACCGGACTTAAAAAGGCCGTTACGGGTGTGGTCTCTGAAGAGGAACAGACGGCAAAGCTGAATGCTGAAATCGAAAAGAAGAAGTCTGAGCTTGTGCAGCTTGAAGAAAACATCAGTAAAAAGACACTTCTTTTAAATGAGCTTGATGAAAAATCTGAGCGCCTGAAAAGCAGGATCAGCTCATCTGAAAACCTCAAGGAAATTTCGGGTGCATATCAGAATGAAATAACTCTTTATGAAGAAAAAATTTCTCAGCTGCTTGAACAGAAAAACGAGCTCATAGCTGCTGTGAACTCACTGAAAATTGTGGAAGAGGAGATAAGTTCAAGAGTAAGAGAATCAAACAAGGTTCTGGCCGCATTTGAATCGCTCATTAAAAATTTCAATCAGAAAACAGATATCCTTAATAAAAGAATAGCTGATAAACAGTCATCGCTTGAGTATTTTGATAAAACAATAGACCAGCTCAGCCTCAGGAAATATGAGAAGGCTTCTGAGATGAATTCTGTGAATGCAAGGTACCATCTTGAACAGCAGAAACTGAACTCAGTGATTGAACAAACCCGCTTTGCCGAAAGCAAACTCAGAAAATCTGAAGAAAATCTGAAGGCGCTTAACCGGCAGAAAGCCGACGCCGCTGCTGAGGTTGAACGGCTCAGGAAAAATGAAGACGAATTAAAGCTGAAGATAACTTACCTTGCAGAAAAAGTTCAGTACAATGAAAATCTCAAGATGGATATTGCCCGGCTTTCTCTTCAGGCCGAGCAGGCGCTTGATGCATTTCTCTCAGATTTTGATGCCTCAATCACAGAGAATATGATGAAGGCAAATGATATCTCAAGGAAACTGATTGAAAAAGAAAATCTTCTTCTGAAAAAAGAAATTGAACTGATTAACCGCGGTTCTAAGGAGAAGATGGTGAATGACAGGATATTCTATCTTGAGGGCAGGCAGAGAGAACTCAGCTCCGAAGTTGAAGAGCTTGAACACCTTACAGGGAACCTTCAGGTTAAGATTGAAGCTGCGAAAAACACTATTTTCAATCTGAAGGTTGAAGAAACCAGGTTAAAGAATTACAATAATGATATTTCTGAAAACATTACCGAACTGAACAGCGCATTCAGCCAGCTGCTCACAACGTTCCTTTCAATGTCTGATAAACCGTCAGAAATTTCGGTGAGCAAGCTGGAAGAAATTCAGAACAATATCAATGCTCTTTACTCTAAGTTAAACGCAGGCAGCAGCAGCGGTCAGGAAAAAATGAGCACCGATGAGCAGGATGCCGGAAAAAGACTTTCAGAACTGCTTTCACTTGAACACGCATTCATTGAAAAGATTCAGTACTACGAAAAAAGACTCAGCTTCCTGATGAACAAATCAGCGGATTCAGATCCCGGTGGTGAGAAAGCATCAGAAATTAACAAGATTCCCGATCCTGAAGTATCAGGCTTCCCTGAACAGCGTGATGAGCTTACTCCGCTGCCCACCGATGATCCCGCGCATATAAAAGAACTTATTAAAAAGATTAACGATAAGCAGTCCTGAGGGCACAGTTATGCAGTCGCTTAATTTTGAATTTAAAAAGAATCTTTTTACTCAGATTTAATTTGGATAAAAGAGTCTGATTAACTATTTTTAATCAGACAAAATTATCTGATTTTGTAATAAGCTTAATTAACTATACCGGAGAGTCACATATGACTTTCATAAAAAAAATTCTTCCTCCGCCCCGATGGCAGTTTCCTGTCATTGTGCTGACGGGGATACTGACGGGATTACTGTTCTACATAATTTACATCTCAAACGCCGTATCCTACATGTCAGATAAGCCGGAAACCTGCATTAACTGCCATATCATGATACCCCAGTATGCGACATGGCAGAACAGCAGCCACGGGCGATTCACAACATGCAATGATTGTCATGTCCCTCAGGATAATTTTATAAGAAAATATCTGTTCAAAGCATCCGACGGTTTAAGACATGCCACTATTTTCACACTTCGTGCAGAACCCCAGGTTATCCGGATCAAAGACGCCGGTAAAATGGCGGTTCAGGAAAACTGTGTGAGATGTCATTCTAATGTAATTCACCCCGTATCACTCAGAGCTATGGGGGCCGATCCTATTCATGAGAACGGAGAAAGGTTTTGCTGGGATTGCCATCGTGAGGTTCCTCACGGCAGAGTTAACAGCCTCTCCTCCACCCCTTATGCACGGGTGCCCGGTTTAAACAAAGCGGTACCCGACTGGATTGATAATTATTTAAACAATAAAAAAGATGGTGAAAAATGAAATCTGTACAGGACTTTCTAAAAGATAAACCCAAAATGGCATGGCTCATTTTTGCCGGCACAGTTTTGATCGTGTTTTTAATAGGTTTATTTGCTTCTTCAATCATTGAAAGAAGGGGTGAATCATTCAAAACATTCCAGATGGTTAAAGAGATAGCTGACTGGGAGCCCAGGAATGAAGTATGGGGCGAGAACTTTCCCCGCGAGTATGAAAGCTACATGAAGACCAAAGATACCACTTTTGCAAGTAAATATGGCGGTTCTGCAACAAGAGATTATCTTGCGGAATCACCTGAGCTGGTTATTTTATGGGCAGGGTATGCATTTTCAAAAGATTATTCACAGGCAAGAGGACATGCTTACGCTGTTGAGGATATAAAGAACACGCTCCGCACCGGCGGTGAAAAAAACAGCCCGATGCCCGCAACCTGCTGGACCTGCAAAAGCACTGACGTACCCAGAGTTATGGCTAAAACAGGCCCTGCCGAGTTTTACAAATCGAAATGGAAAGATCTTGGCCCTGAAATCACCAATCATATAGGCTGCCAGGACTGCCACGATCCCAAGTCAATGAACCTGAGAATCACCCGTCCTGCACTTATTGAAGCATTTGAACGTCAGGGCAAAGATATAAAGAGCTTCTCAAGACAGGAAATGCGCTCACTGGTTTGCGCTCAGTGTCACGTTGAGTATTACTTCAAAGGCAAAACTGAAAAGTATCTTACTTTCCCATGGGATAAAGGTTTCAGTGCAGATTCAATGGAAGCATATTTTGACAATATTGAATTTTCAGACTGGACACATAAACTGAGCAAAACCCCGATGCTCAAAGCCCAGCACCCTGATTTTGAATTATTTAAAACCGGTGTTCACGCAGAGCGCGGAGTTTCATGCGCAGACTGCCATATGGCATATAAAAGCGAAGGCGGTGTAAAATTCACAGATCACCATATGCAGAGTCCGCTTAATAATGTTGCCAATTCATGCCAGGTATGCCACCGTGAATCAACAGATCAGCTTATTAAAGATGTTTACTCAAGACAGGACAGAGTATGGGAGCTCCGCAGGCTGGCTGAAAAAACCCTTGCAGTTGCACATCTTGAAGCAAAGATTGCCTGGGATAACGGAGCAACTGATGCAGAAATGAAACCTGTGCTCAGACTTATAAGACACGCTCAGTGGAGATGGGACTGGGTGGCAGCCGCTAACGGTATGGGCTTCCATTCACCTGATGAATCACTCAGAGTTCTCGGTACTTCAATCCAGAAAGCTGAAGAAGCAAGAAGAATGCTCGCAGTTGTGCTGGTCAAAAAAGGAGTTAACTACCCGCCTCAGTTGCCTGATTTCTCAAGCAAGAAAAAAGCTCAGGAACTTATCGGGCTTGATATGGCGGCAGAGCATCAGGATAAACGTGATTTCCTGACCAATACTGCCTCAAAGTGGAATAATAAAAAGTAAGGAAAGTTATGAAAAAACTATTCATTTTTGCACTGCTTAACTTAACATTCTCTGTTTCAGCACAGACAGATGAAGCAATAAAACTAAGCGGTCAGATTCATTTCCGAACAGAATTTGATGGACGTGATTTCAATAATAAAACATATGCACCCAACTACAATATTTTAAGAACCCGTGTAGGTTTATCAAAGAATTTCGGTGATGTGCTTAATGTGTTTGTGCAATTCCAGGATTCCAGAAACTTTGGTGAAGCAATGACAAGCCTGGGTTATATTAAGAATCTTGATCTCTCACAGGCTTACTTCATGATTAACCAACCATTCAACCTTCCTTTGAGTGTGCAGACAGGCAGGTTCAGACTTATTTATGGTACACAGAGATTTCTGGGAGCTAATGACTGGGGTCTGATTGGCAGACATTATGACGGAGCAAGAATTTCAGTAAAATTAGGTAAATCTAAAGCTGATATTTTTGGAGCAACGGTGGCATCTATGGTAAAAACAATGAATCCTTCGCCAAACGGCTATCCATTTGAAGCGGCACCTGATGAAAACCACAGTCTCTATGGAATTTATACAAGTACTTCACTTTCAGAGAAAACCCTGCTTGATATATTTGCTTACTATGAGTTAAACAGAAAAAAAACTAACGGTACAGATGCTAATCTTGACCTCCTGACAGCCGGTTTTTCTTATTCAAATACTTTTGGTAAAATTGGGCTTACCACCGAGTTCGGATATCAGACCGGCAAATCTGCTGCAAATGACGTTTCAGCATTTGTGCTTTCAGTTACCGGATCGTATAAAGCTTCAGAAACTGCTTCTCTTTTTGCAAATTTTGACTGGTACAGCGGTACTGAACCCGGAGGAACTAAAATTAACACTTATATTAATTCATTCAGTACGGGGCACCTGGTTCTGGGCTATATGGATTATTTTGGCGGAATTGCGGCTTCTACCATGAATTTAGGAGTGAAAGATATAAACATAGGCACAGATATCTTCCTGAATAATACCGGACTTAAGCTGAATGCAGCCATGCATCACTTTCTCTCTGATAAATCATCTTCTTCAGGTGAAAATGTTTTCGGGCAGGAACTTGATCTAACGTTAAGTTACCCGGTGGTTAAAGGCAGTGTGATTTCACTCGGCGCAAGTCTTTTCATGCCCGGAGACCTGATGAAATCCTATTACAAAACTGCACAGGGAGCCCGTGAAGATACGGCCTTCTGGTCATACCTGATGTTCGTAACAAACTTTTAATTCACAAAGGGGATCCTGATCAGGGATCCCCCTCTTCGTTTACCGCACCTTTCTTTTACTTACCCTGATCCCCCGAAAATCGTTGTTGTTTTTAAAGATAAATCGCTGTACTTTTTGCTGATTTAATCTTTTGTTTCCAAACCGGATTTTTTATCAATGATAAAGAAATTATTTACAGTAATTCTCCTTTCATTTTCCGTTCATGCCCAGCATGAAATACAGGATGATTTACTCTCGCTTGATTCATTGCTGAATCTTAAAATTAACTCAGCCTCAAGATACCAGCAGACCTCAGCCCAGGCCCCGTCATCTGTTTCAATTATAACTTCTGAAGAGATCCTTCTGGCCGGTTATTCAACTCTTGATGAAGTTCTGAATTCAGTGAGAGGTTTTTATACAAGTAATGACCGCAACTATTCTTATCTCGGTAACCGCGGTTTTTCAAGACCGACCGATTACAATAACCGCACATTGCTTCTTTTGAACGGCAATTACCTGAACGAGCCTGTTTTCGGTTCAAGCCCCACGGGAACTGATTTTAATATACCTCTTGAAATCATTGACAGGATTGAAGTTGTGAGGGGTCCGGGGTCAGCTGTTTACGGTTCAAATGCGATGTTCGCCGTCATCAATATTGTGACCAAAAACAGTGAACTTCTTGACCGCGGCTCATTTACCGTATCAGGAGATTCCAGAAACACATTATCCGGTTCTTTTTATTACGGCAAAAGAGTTTCATCAGAATTTAATTTCTTCACAGGGGCAAGATACTTTTATGAACCCGGTGAAGACCTTTACTACAGAGAATATGACGCCCCTGAAACCAATTTCGGAATTGTTAAGAACCTTGACTTCGATAAGAGCGGGAGCTTCTATCTTGGCGCCGGCATTTCTGATCTCCGTATAAATATGATTTACACTGACCGTTCAAAAGGTGTGCCCACAGGCGCATTTGAAGTCAATTATAATGAGATGTCTTATACGATTGACCGCAAGCTGATGCTGGCCGCTGCCTATGAAAAAGAACTCAGCTCATCTCTTTCACTTTCAGCTAACTTTAAATTTGATTATTACTATTATTTCGGGGCATACCCTTATACGTCCGTGCTTCAGGAAGAAGCCAAAGGAACATGGCTGACCCCCTCTGCCCAGCTTGTATATGACCTGGCATCAAATAACAGACTTATTGCCGGAGTTGAATATGTAAACATCCTCAATGCGGATTATATTGCCGATCTCACAACTCAGGAAAACAAGTTTAATGATAAACCAGCCGGGGTGGTGTCATTTTTTGTTCAGGATGATTATCAGGTTTTTTCCGATTTTTCAATCCTTGCCGGCCTCCGGTACGATTACAATACCGATAAAAAGGATTTCTTTTCGCCCAGGTTCTCAATGATTTACAATGCAGGTTCTGAAAGCACCATAAAGTTTATTTACGGCAGAGCTTTCAGGGCGCCCAGTATGTATGAAATGCAATATTATGATCTGCAGACAAACTTCATAAAAAACTCTGATCTGATTCCTGAGGATATAAGCTCGGCAGAACTTGTTTATGAACAGAAATTATCAGAGATGCTGTTTGGTTCAGTTTCCGTTTATTATAATCAGATAAACAATCTGATTGACACAAAGGAAGATCCCGTTACCGGCACACTTCAGTTTAATAATTCTTCAAAAGTAACAGCTTCGGGCGCAGAGGCTGAACTGACAGGAAGGCTGGGAAATAATTTTTCGTTCCGCCTGAATTACTCCTATCAGTTTGCTAACCTTGATGAGACCGGTGAATGGCTCACTAATTCGCCAATCCATATTTTGAAGGCCGGCATCACATTACCGGTATCCGATATAGGACAATTATCGCTTGAGTTTTTATTCGATTCAAAAAGAAAAAGTGTCAGGAACACACTGGGTGAAGATGCTGGTGTGCTTTCTGCAACGTTTACCTCTGAGCAGTTCTGGAAATATTTCAGATTTGCAGTAAAAGCCAATAATTTGCTTGATGCAAAATACTCATACCCCGGCGGATTTGAACATCTCCAGAATTTTATTGAGCAAAACCGCAGAGTAATCAGATTTTCATTAATAACTGAGTTTTAAGAACAGTCGTGTTTAAATATTTATTTCATTCGCTGATTTTCATAATCCTGACAACACCTGCAATTGCACAGCAGGTTGAAGTTCCTATGGAAATTCAGTACAATATCCTGCTCAAGGTTCTTTCTTATGATAAGAATCTGAGCCGGTTTGGCACCGATGAAATAAGGATCGGCGTTTTCTATCAGAGCGGATTTAAGGCTTCGGCTGCCGCAAAGGATGAACTCAGCGAGAGCATAAGTAAGTCTAAAATAAAGGACATAGATAAACGTAAAATTTCTGTTTTTTACTCAAATCTGGATTATGAATCACCCGCTGCTTTTATTAAAGAGAAAAAGATTTCGGTAATTTATTTTCTCCCGCTCAGGGCAGTCAGTATTGAGAATATCCTTACTGATACAAAAAAGATAAAAATTCTCAGCTGTTCTGCGGTAAAAGATTATTTATCTGAAGGCGTGGCTATATCTTTTGCACTCAAGTCATCAAAACCCGAAATTCTGGTCAATCTTAAAGCTGCCAAATCTGAAGGAACCGACTTTTCATCTCAACTATTAAAGATTGTTACAGTTATTGAATAAGCCGAATTTACTTTCAAGATTTTATGACCTTTCTCTCAAATTAAAACTGAATATCATTTTCAGTATTTTAATTGCATTGATTGCTTTGTTCATATTTGTCTATTTCCCTGCCTCGCGTGAAAAGGCTGCAACAATAAATCTTTTTGATAAAGGGAGAAGTCTGATAAATCTGACCGAGTTCAGCATTTCACCATCAGTTTATTTTCTCGACAACGAGTCACTTACAGAACAGATTGCACATCTGCGTAAAGGCGCAGAGTTCAGATACGTTATAGTCACAGATAACGATAATGAGCTGCTTGCCCACTTTAACCTGAATGAAGCAAAGAAAGCAGATTATAAAAACTACCGTGATTCCATAAACTTCAGTGAATCGGTGGCAAAACTTCATACGCTTATCAGGCATAAAGATGAAGTGATAGGGCATCTGTACCTTGGTCTTTCACTTGAGAACCTGAATGCCGAAATCAGTGAGCTGAGGTATTCAATCACAATAATTAGTCTCATCGTGTTTCTCTTAGGAAGCCTTGCAATGTACTGGCTGAGTCTTATTATACTCAGACCCGTATCCGAACTTGCCATAACGGCAAAACTGATAGCTGACGGGGATACTTCAAAGCGGACTGATATTGCCACAAAAGATGAGGTCGGGCAGTTTGCAACTTCATTCAATCAGATGGTTGATAATCTTGAACTTGCCAGGTTGAATCTTTCGGATATGAATAAAAATCTGGAGCAGATTGTCGTTCAGAGAACACAGAGCCTTCAGGATGAAATTCTTGAGAGAACACTGGTTGAAGAGGCTCTTCGTGAGAGCGAGGCGAAATTCAGGAGCCTGTTCTACGGTGCAGGAATAGGGCTCATGCTTGTTGATACGGATGGCAAAATTGTTGAGTATAACCCTGCCTTTCTGGAAATGGTGGGTATGGATAAAGACAGCGTAAGCTCACTGCGGTTTAATGATATCGTAATACCCGAATCGCCGGATGAAGAACTGAACCTGCAGAAAATCCGTGACATAAGAAAATCAAGCGCCAAGATAAAAAATTCACAGAATACGCTGCTCTGGGGAAAAATTACAATTACGGTGATCAGGGATAAAAATTTCTTCCCGGTTTATTACGTTGTCATGATTGAAGATATCACCAAATCAAAACTATCTGAAGAGAGAATAAATTATCAGAATATGCTCCTGCAGACGGTTTCGCAGTCAATCAGCCTTCTGCTTACAAATCAGGATTTTAATGCTGCTGTTCAGGAAGTGATATCCATTTTAGGTAAGAGTCTTAATATGGGTAAAATCTCGCTTGTGACAGCCCCGGGAATGCTGGGTAACCGTGAAGGACACACTGAGTACACCTCATGGATAAATCAGAACAACCCCGAAAAGGAGAAATATCAGCAGTCGGCCGGATTGTTAATAGAAATTCTGGATGAAAACGGGATCCGTTCGGTAAGGGGCGGCAGTTCTATCCAGATAAATAAACTTGCAGAAAAAGAGGAATACAGGAATTATCAGAAAGAACGGGGTTCAGGGGCACTTATTCTCATACCTCTTATTATCTATGATTCCTATCTCGGATATATACAATTTGATACCTGCGGCACCAAAACGGAGTTTGATGATATAGAACTCTCAATCATTCAGACGGCATCTGCGGCAATAGGAGGAGCACTTGAAACCGAGAAATCACGGTTACTGCTTATCGAGGCAAAAACAAAAGCGGAAGAACTCTATAAGCTGAAATCGAATTTCCTTGCGAATATGAGCCATGAACTAAGAACGCCGCTTATTGGTATTCTCGGTTATTCGGAAATGCTTGTAAGTGATTTCACTGATGACGTTGTAAGTTCTTACGGAGAAATAATCAATAAAAGCGGAAACAGACTGCTGACAACTCTGAATATGATTCTGAATCTTTCAAAGCTTGAATCCGAAAAAGTGGTTCCCGTTATCAGACCAGTCAAAATACATTCCCTTGTGGAGGAATGTGTCACACTTTTTCAGTCGGTGGCTCACAGTAAACAGCTTTCACTCACTTTCACACCATCTTCATCTGATTATGTGATTAATATTGATGAAATCATATTCGTGGAGATTCTGAACAACATTATCAATAATGCTATAAAATTCACCAATACAGGCAGTGTTACTGTTGAGATTAATGAACACCGTGATAAAGAACTCATGATCTCGGTTATCGATACCGGAATTGGAATAGAAGAATCTCAGCTGGCAGTTATCTTTGAGGAGTTCAGGCAGGCAAGTGAGGGTATCGACCGTAATTTTGAGGGAACCGGCCTCGGCCTCACTATATCAAAAAGATATACAGAGCTCCTTGGCGGAAGGATCGAGGTTAAGAGTATTCCGGGGCTCGGGTCAAACTTTACACTTTTCTTCAGATATGAGGATAAAATCATCCCGGGAGCAGAAGAATCGGTCAGAGATATCTTCGGTGCGGAAAACTTAGCGGAACTGACTTTCAATGAGGGAGTCAAAAAACCGCAACTGCTTCTGGTAGATGATGATGAAATAAATTGCGAATACATAAGGTCATTGCTTTCTCCTTATCTGGAGTTAAAAGTTGTTCATAACGCTTACCAGGCTTTGAATGTGGTTGCCGAAAACAGGTATGACCTGATTCTGATGGATATTAATCTGGGTCGCGGACTTGACGGTGTTCAGCTCACAAAAGAGATCAGAAAGATCCCTGAATATAAACCGGTTCCTATTATTGCAATTACTGCGTACGCCACTGAGTCTGACCGTGCTGAATTTCTGCGCAACGGCATGAATGATTATCTTGCCAAGCCTTTTACTAAAAATCAGCTTTATTATATAATTAATACTAATCTCACCCCAAATTAAATTCTGTGTTAAGGATGCCTGAACAGTTACCACCTCACCTTGCCGATTTTGCGCTTCAGACGGGATATAACTGGATCACAAATGAAAATGGAGATATCCTTTCCGGACTCAATAATCCTGCCATTAGCCTTTCTGAAGATGAACTCCGCACCGTCTCAGCACTTGCGGTGAAAAGTTTTACTGACACTGAAAACAGTTTTAAGCTTGACGGCAAGGGGATTATCAAACTTCAGAAAATAAACTTTGATGGCGGCACTTATTATCTGCTTAAGGTATTACCTGCTGAGAAAAACAAACATACAAGTAATTTTGCATCATCTGATGAGACTCTTTTTTCAAAGATTCTTGAAAATCTGACAGGGGTTGTTACCGTTTGTGATCAGCTGGGACTGATAAATTACCAGTCTGATTCTGTACGCGATATTCTTGGCTACACAAAAAACGAAGTTCTCGGTACAAATGTCTTTAAGTATATCTGGCCTGAGGATACAGCA
Organism: Ignavibacteriaceae bacterium; assembly: GCA_013359345.1. Lineage (GTDB taxonomy): Bacteria > Bacteroidota > Ignavibacteria > Ignavibacteriales > Ignavibacteriaceae > JABWCA01. The sequence goes on along the minus strand of JABWCA010000063.1, from coordinate 2,938 downwards.
ATTGCAGCAGAAAAATGGTCTGATCTTATAAGTAAACCTTCTTCAATTGTTAAAGCCCGTCTGAGACTGCTCAATGCTGAAAGTAAACCTGTTCCGGTTGAAATAACAGCCAAAAACTTAAGCAAGGATAATACTGTACAGGGAATACTGTTAAGCTATATTGATCTTACAGAGGAAATAAAAACCCAGAATGAGTTAAAAAAGCTCCAGAACTTTATTAATCTGATCCAGAAAATCTCAGTCAGCTTTATAAATCTGCCTACTGAAGAATTAAAAAAACAGATTAATGAACTGCTAAAGATGATAGCTGAATTCTTTGGTATCAACAGCGGAATAGTTTTCAGGGCGGATTTCATCAATCATCTGTACCGTCCTGATTTTATCTGGATTTCAGAAGAGACATCAGTCAGCTTCAGAATTAAGCCCGTCAGCTTTTCGGTTTTTGCAGCGGATGATAGTTTTATCCGGACCGGGAAACCGGTGATATGTGACAATATTAATACTTTGCCGGACGGACCAAAAACTGCAGGCAAAGAAATTCTGAGGACTTACGGAGTAAGAAGTTTTGCACACATAGCCCTGACCGATCCTGATTCCAAAAGAATTTTCGGATTTCTTGGGCTTTACTCATCATCCAAGTTTATAGAATGGCCTGATTATACAGGTGAGTTACTCGTTATGGTTTCTCAGATTGTATCTGCCTCACTTATGAGAATTGAACGAGCCGAACATCTCAAAATGCTTTCGGGCGTAATTCAGCTGAACCCCTCCCCCGTGCTTATTCTCCGTTCAGGTCTTCAGGTCAGTTATCTTAATGCATCATTCAGCAATAAATTCGGGGTTGCTCTCAGAACCGGCGGAGAACTGTTGTTTGAAGATCTGTTAAACCGGATAGCTTCACCTGAGGAAACCCGAAAAATTGTGAGAGGAATTAACGAAGAGAAAACCTATAAAACTGAAGTGATTCTTAAGACAGTTGAAAAAAAGGACAAATGGTTTGAATGTTCCTTTTCAAGGATATACCACAGTGATGATGCTGATCCCGATATCATACTGATATTCATGGAGATTGATGATATTAAAGAGCTGCAGGGCAGGATCAGGAGTTCTGAAGAGACTCTTAACCTTATTGCAAAGGCCGGAACTCTGGTTTTCTACAGGCTTAAATTTGCTTCAAGAGATTATGACTATATTAATCCGGCCATCTCTGATCTGATTGGATATTCGCCTGAAGAAATAAGAAAAATAGGTTTTGGCAGCATTGTAATTCAGAGCCAGAATATTAAAAAAGACGGAGTTGATGAAGGGTCCCCTGTTGCGGCAAGGGGTCTGTTCACTGAATATGAGGCAGATTATCTCGTCAAGACCAAATCAGGCGAGGAAAAATGGCTAAATGATAAATCATTCCCATGGTATGATAAAGCGGGCAATTTTATGGGTTCGCAAGGCATTCTTACTGATATAACTTTCAGAAAACAGGCCGAGCTTGAAATAATTGCCGCAAGAAACAAGGCTGAAGAGCTGAATCTCCTGAAATCAAACTTTCTTGCAAGTATGAGCCATGAACTCAGAACACCTCTGATAGGGATACTGGGGTATGCCGAAATTATGAGCATGGAGAATGATGATTCAGATACAGGCAGAATGGCTTCAACAATCTTCAAAAGCGGGAAAAGACTCCTTAATTCCCTGAATATGATACTTGATCTTTCCAAGCTTGAAGCAGGTAAACTTGAACTCTCCCTCAGTCTGATAAGCCTCAGTAAAATTGCTGCAGAAATAACAGATCTTTTCAGAATTGCCGCCGAAAATAAAGGGCTTGAATTTATCACCCATTTCCCCGAATCAGACATCATGATTGAAACAGATGAAAAGATTCTTCATGATATCCTTAATAATATTGTCAGCAACGCAATAAAATATACCCCTGCCGGATGCGTTACTCTGTATTTCATTCCTGAGGTGGATGAATTCTTTATCACAGTGCAGGATACAGGAATAGGGATTGATCAGAGCAATATTGATCTGATATTTGAGGAATTCAGACAGGTGAGTGAGGGCTATTCAAGAAGGTATGAGGGAACAGGGCTCGGGCTTACGCTCACCAGAAGATTTGTTAAACTGCTCTCAGGCGAGATAACTGTTGAGAGCACGTTGAATAAGGGCACTGCATTCACCCTCAGATTTCCGGTAAAACAGACGGGGGGAGAGATAAATCCACCCCCCGCAAAATATTAATATCCCTGTTTAAGCACTTTATCCAGATCGGCGAGCGCCATTATATTAACAAGCTCTTCCAGATTGGTTTTTGCTTTCCATCCGAGCTCTCTTTCAGCCTTTGAAGCATCCCCTATCAGGAGATCCACTTCTGTGGGTCTGTAATATTTCGGTGATACCGCAACAATTTCAGTGCCGGGTTTCAGGAAAGAAAAATCCGGTTTAACCACAGATTGTTTTCCGTGAATAATGCCCGAAAGCTTTGCCTGATCAAAAGAGGCAACCACTCCCCTTTCATTCTCGTTCTGACCTTTCCACTCAATGGTGACTCCATACTCGGCAAAGGTTCTTTCAACAAACTCTTTCACGGTTCTGGTGACACCGGTGGCAAGAACAAAATCATCGGCAGTATGATGGTTAATAATTCTCCACATACCTTCACAATACTCAGGGGCAAAACCCCAGTCACGTTTTGAATTCAGATTGCCAAGCACAAGTTTATCCTGAAGACCAAGAACTATTCTTGCTGCCGATCTGGTGATCTTTCGTGTAACAAATGTTTCACCTCTTCTGGGTGATTCATGATTGAAGAGAATACCGTTACTTGCAAAAATGTTATATGCCTCTCTGTAGTTTACTATTATCCAGTATGCATACAATTTGGCAACAGCGTAGGGTGAACGGGGGTAAAAGGGTGTTTTTTCATCCTGAGGAATGGCCT
>JABWCA010000062.1 GCA_013359345.1 Ignavibacteriaceae bacterium | reverse complement strand
AATTCTGAAGGCATGGTGAATGACTATGCTTTTATTATACAGCTTCTGGGGGTCACCGGCAATTTTGCCGAGGGGATCAGATCAGAAGCTGAGGCTCTTGAAATTGCCGGCAGGGTAAATTCAATTTATCTGTATAAAAATCTTTATGAAGCCCTCTGCAAACTGTATGAATTAAAGGGTGACAGCCGGACCGCGCTCAGATACGCCCTGCTTAATGATGAAATGAAAGATTCCATTTATTCTGTGCTTACACTCGAAAAAATTGCACAGACTGAAGCGCTTCATAATGTTAAGCAGATTGAACTTGAAGCCGAGGCGGCAAAAAATGAGGCGGCAAAACAAAGCACTCAGAACCTTTTTCTCCTTATATTCCTCACGGCAGCACTAATTCTGGCATCAATAATATTTATCCTTTACAAAAAGAACAGGAAAAAGAATGCCGAGCTCAGCGCTGCAAACCAGATAAAAGATAAATTATTTGGTCTCCTGGCTCATGATCTTAGAAATCCCTTTCAGACTATTCTCGGGTATTGTGAAATTCTGGACGAAGATTTCAATCAGCTATCTGATGATGAGAAAAAGTTCTATATAAATGCTTTGAGGCAGGCTTCTATTAATAATTACGAGTTTCTTGAGAATATGCTCAGCTGGTCGCTCACCAACATGAACAGTCTGCAGGTGTCATTGGCAGATGTGGAGCTTTCAGACCTGCTTTCGAGGGTGATCAGGCAGATAAAATATAAAGCCGGTCAGAAGGAAATAAAAATAAGATTCAGAAAATCGGGTGAATATTATGCGCTTGCCGACCGCGATATGCTGAACTCTGTGTTCAGAAATATTTTATGGAATGCAGTTAAGTTTACCGAGGCGGGCGGCAGTATCGAAGTGGAAATAGCAGAACTTAACACCTCGGCGGTAATATCAGTCACTGATAACGGAATCGGGATGAGTAAAGAAAATCTTGACAGGTTTTTATCAGGTCAGCCGGGAGAAAAATCAAGGGGCACTAATGGCGAGAGGGGTTCGGGACTTGGGATGATCATAGTAAAAGAGTTTCTTGAGAAGCATAAGGGAAACCTGAAAGTTGACTCTGCGCCGGGAAAAGGGACCCTTGTTACAGTGTATCTGCCTCTGAAAAATTATGTTCCGGCCGTTTCAGCGAATTTTTCGGATATAGCTCTGACTGATCAGCCGTGAGATCCTGCATAAAGTCCTTACTGTTCCGGTTGCCGCATTGCATTTAACACTACTGCATTTATCAGTCCTGAAGAGTAAAAAATTCTGCTGTCCTGAAATGTTCAGAACCGGCGGTCAGCCCGGCAGGTGCTTAAAAGGATTAAATGCGGTTCTCCTGTTTTCTGCCAGATTTTAACGCAGATTACAGCTCGGTTCAGCGGGCATGATCCCCCTGAAGATCTGAGCAGCCGATTCCTTTTTGTTCAGTAAGTCAAAATATCATAGTGTCAGAGTTTACGGCATCATGCAGACAAAAAACAGAACACAGTCATATCACCCTGCCGGCTTCATCATTCATTACACCACTCTTCAGCAGTAATAAACAGCGCCTGCAGACTCTCATCCCACCCCCTGATTTTACTCAGCTATCTCACTGAAATATTCTTCAAGCTCCTTAAGAGTGCCCTCTTCCGTCTTCATATCCTTCAGAATTTTACCCTTTTCAAGCAGTACAATTCTGCCGCATATTTCGGTTACATGATTAAGGTCATGGCTGGAGATTATAAGCGTTTTGCCTTCGGCTGCAAGATCTTTGAGAAGTTTCTTCAGTCTGATAACGCTCGTGGGATCAAGGTGAGGAAAAGGCTCATCAAGTATAATCACTTCGGGATTCCCGATCAGGGCACCCACAATGCCGGCTTTTTTCTGATTTCCTTTTGAAAGATCCCGGATGAATTTTTTCCTGCCAAGAATCTCTCCGTTAAAGAAATCATGATACTTCACAAGGAATTCATCAATGTCATTTTTGTTCATGCCGTATAAAGTGCCTGTAAAATAGAAATATTCTTCGGGAGTGAGAAAATCAATCAGAAAACTTTCATCAAGATAGCCTGAAGTGTACTGTTTCCATCCGCTGCCTTTTTTTACATCCTCACCCTTTGAGAGCACCTCACCGCTTGTTGCCCTGATTATATCAAGCAGAAGGCAGAAAAGAGTTGTTTTGCCTGCGCCGTTATTGCCTGCCAGCCCGAAACTTTCTCCCTTTTTAATTTCAAGCCGGGGAATGCTGAGCACAATGTTTTTATCATATTTTTTTGTGAGATCTTTAATTTCAAACATCTTATCCTCCGTATAATCAGGAATTCCTGAATCCTTCTGACATGATATACTTTCTTGACTGAAACAGCTTTGCCAGAAGTGAAATAATATTGTTATGAAGCGCAATTCCCGCCAGCCCGAGTGCGCCCAGCACACTGAAAGTTATTCCTGATGAATCAGAAAAATACCTCACAGGAACAAAAATAACCGCCACAAGCAGCAGCAGCGCAAAAACCGCCATAAACTGCGACGGGCCCTTGCCCTGCAGACTGAAACTGTCAAGAGAAAGATTAAGCTTCTGCTTGTTGAATGTGGATATGAACATCATAAAAAAGGGCGCAAAACCAACCACAAAAAAGAATGCGGCCGTGTTAATAAGTACAATTCTTGGGTGCACAAAATAGTAAAAGAATGAAATCAGCCAGGTAATGCTGCAGATACTGAGAATAAGGTAATACTTTGCCCGCAGGAAATCTTCAATTTCATAATTCTTTGTGAGCATATACCCGAAAAAATTGCCTTCATAGGAATAAGTAACATTTGCCGAGGCCATAGAGAAAAACCCTGTTATGAAGAGACCGATAAAAAACATGAAGTACTCTTCTGTGGCACCTCCGTTCAGATAGCGTGAATCGCTGTAAAAAAGCAAACCGTAAAAAACAAACAAAGCGGGCATATAGAGACTGATTCTTGTTCTTTTGTTTCTCATCATCATCTTTATCTCATTGTTCATCAGCCAGCCTGTGAGCCCGAATTTTTCAAAGGCACCAACTCCCGTTCCGGCTTTGCTCATGAATCCACCGTGAGCAAATGAATCAAGGTGAAAGTTTGATCTTATAAACGAGTAATTCACAAAGATGGTTACAGCAGGAAGCAGTATGTAAAGGGGAAGAAGATATGACTGCTGTATCATGTTGCCGAACAGCACCGCGCCAACATCCTGGATGCTTATCATCCCGATCCTCTCCAGAATGTATATAATGAAAACGGCAGCAATGAATATGCCGGTTACCACGGGATTTTTAATAAACCTGGTCTTGAGGTAATTTACAAGATAGTTGTTCATAAGCAGGAGGCAGCAAACAGAAAGCAGCCATGAAACTGAACTCAGGATGCCGTAAACAGGAAGAACACTCTTAAAGAAAAACGGTAACAGTATAAGGGCAGGGAAAACATTCAGAGAGTTCAGGGGAACCTTCATAAGAATTAATGCCACAATTCTTGACCTGGGGACATTCATTATCATGTAAGGTTTGCCGGAGGCTGATTTAAGCTGCTGAAAGTTGATCCTCATGATAATATCAATAAGGAGGTAATAGAGCAGCCAGCCGCTTACCGTATTGATCACTCCCGCATCTTTACCATACACGTCTCTTACCACCTCATCAAGCATATACCCCAGAAGGAGGAAATTAAGCGCCATAATCATGAAGAGAAGTCCCATGATTATGTTAAAGACTATCTTCCTGGAAAAATCCCGGGAGCGTGTTATCTCGCGTATATTGTTTATTATCAGATCAACCATGGTATGCCTTATTTAATCAGATCTTTAAAATTACAAAATTAAAGCCTTTCTTCTGAACCATCGCATCCATTTTCTTCCTGAAATCCGCATTAAATCCTGAACACGTCAGGCACCCTCCTCCGGGTTAATGCGTCTTCTGATGACCGGCTCACTGCATCCCGCTGTAAGTGAATTTATCAGGATCAGAGATATCTCATCAGGCAGATTGTCTCAGCCGGGTGATTGTGCGTCCGGATGGGTTCCGGTTGTGAAATGACTGCGATCCGCGTCACTTCGGCGCTGAAAAAGAGCCATTTGTCAAATACATCACCGCTTTAACCCAATCAATTCATACTTTTGTAAGTGAATTAATTAAAATTCCGGATAAGATAACGTGAAACTGAATATTAAATCTGCATTGTTCCTGCTCCTGATCCCCATAGTCACTGATCTCAGGGCGCAGGATTTTGAATCAGTGATTTACGGTAAAAAGCAGGATGCCGGAGAGCGGTTCAGAATCTCCTCGCAGTCCGTTAAGACAGAAAGCATTTATGAGTTTACTGCCGACGGGAACGGAGTCACCACCGGCGACGGGGTCCTTGTCGCACTTTATGATTATGATCCCTTTGGCAAACTGATTGAATTTGTAAGGTACGATCCCTCTTCTGACAGTATCATTGCGCTTAAAGTAATAGACTACAATAACCGGGGGCTTGTTTCACGGGTGAGCGGACTTGATTTTAACCGTGATTATATAAATAATTACATTTATGATGAAACCGGCAGAAAAGTAAGGCTCAACACTCTTGTAAAAGAAGGTAAAAATTACATTCTTAAGGAATATGTTAAGTATGCTTATAATGGTGAAACCGATCAGGTTAAAGAGGAAATTTATGCTGATGCCGGCGGTAAAACCATTCTCTCCATTACTTATTCATACGGAGAAGACGGCAGCGTGATCAAAAATTATGGTAACGGAATGAGGGAGGTTAAGTATTTTGAGCCATCAGGCAGAATATCGCTTATGCGGACCGAGTCGGATGAAAACGGAGTGGTATCAGAAATCACATATCAGTATGATGAAGAGAACAAACTGATAAGGCTTTCGTTCGCCTCATTATCTTATACTTACTCAATTGATTACAATTATGACAAAATGGGGAATCTTACCGAGGAGTTTTACAGTTCTTCATTGTATGAAGATGAAAACGAATCACCAAAAATTTACAGACACATTTACGAAAAGTAACGGGAGATAAAAATTAAAACCATCGGATTTCTGACCTGTGAACAGTACAGGCAATACACAGAAGATGACAGGCTTGTGCTGCCCTTCCTGCACAATAATAATATCAGAACAGAACCGGTTGTCTGGACCGAAACAGCCGTTCCCTCAGGGCTTGAGGCAGTCATAGTAAGGTCGCCCTGGGATTATTATTATAAACACGCAGAATTTATGGAGTGGTTTAAGAATAACTCCACTGACGGCACTCCGTTTTTTAACAGCAGCAGTACAATCATAAAGAATTTTAATAAGATTTACCTCCGTGAGCTGAGTGAAAGGGGAGTGAAAATACCCGTCACCGAATTTATTGAAAAAGGGGGGAGCTTTGATCTGGCAGGGTATTTCAGGGCAAACGGCAGTAAAAAGCTGGTGATAAAGCCGTTGGTTTCAGGCGGGGCGCACAAAACCACGGTGGTGACCTCAGATAATCTCTCTGAATCACAGAAGGAACTGGATGAGATAATTTCTGAGACCGGGGGAATGGTTCAGGAATTTCTGCCTCAGATACATGCGGGAGAGCTTTCGTTTCTCTTCTTTAACGGAAAATACAGCCACACCGCAATAAAAATTCCGGCTCAAGGTGATTTCAGGGTTCAGAATTATTTCGGCGGAGTTTACAAAAAATATCCCGAAGATGAAAAGCTTATCTCTGAAGCCTCCGAAATTCTTAAAATATCAGGTGAGGATACACTTTATGCGAGAATTGACGGGCTTGTTATTAACGGTAAATTTAACTTAATTGAACTTGAGATTTTTGAACCTGCGTTATTCCTTCATACAGATGAATCGGCAGCAGCTAATTTCGGAAAAGCAATACTTGAAAGGTTATCGTGATAATGAAGATTAAACTGTTATTCACCCTTGTGTTTATTTTTACCGCCTCCGGCCTCTTTTCTCAGGGTACATGGAGACGTGTGGAAAGTCCTTTTGCGGGGAGTGTGAACAGATTATCAATGGTTGATTCATTATACGGTTTTGCATGCGCGGATTCGGGTGTGATTCTGAAAACAACCGACGGCGGTTTATCATGGCAGAAAATTCAGACTGACCTTTCCGGAGAAATTCCCGACATCTTTTTCCTGACCAGAAATATCGGCTGGGCTATAGGTTTCAACCTCACCGAGCCCCCTTTCGGAACAATTGTCATTAAAACAACCGACGGCGGAAACTCATGGGAGAAGACAGTTCTGAGGCAGGAGGATGTCTTCATGCTTGAAATTACATTTCACGATCTGCTTAACGGATGGATGGGCGGTCTGGGAGGCGAAATTCTCAGAACTTCTGACGGCGGCTACTCGTGGGACCGGATGTCGGGTGACAGCCTGAGCTTTTCCAACTTCCCTGTAATGGATTTCAGGTTTATAAATGATACTCTCGCATTTGCGTGCGGCGGTAACATAGACATAGCCGGTGTTATCTGGAGATCCACGAACTCAGGATTTTACTGGAACGCAACCGGGGTGGGGCCTGAACCGATTCAGAAACTGCATGTTTATGATTCTCTCCACATTATGGGAGTGGGGGGTGATTTTGAGTACGGTACTGCTGTTGTAAGAACATTTGACGGCGGGCTCACCTGGGATTATAACCAATTGAATATATTTGGCGTGCCTTACGGGCTGGCTCTCAGGACTCCCAATGAAATCTGGTGCTCACTCGGGTTTGCCCAGCGTTTTATAGTAAGCACAGACAGCGGTTACACATGGCGTGAAATACTAACACCAGACAGCTCATCTGTTTATGATCTTGCATTCACAGACAGCACAAGGGGAGTTGCAGTTGGTTTTGGCGGCACGCTTCTGGTATATGATTATAATACTCCGGTTGAAAATGAGCCGGCTGATCTGCCATCCGGTTTTTCGCTCAGCCAGAATTATCCCAATCCTTTTAACCCTTCAACAGTTATCCGGTTTACACTGCCTTCCGAAAGCAATGTTGATATAACGCTTTATGATATCAGCGGCAGGATGGTGAAACAGGTGCTCTCTGATGTGAGATCCGCGGGCACTCATGAAATCAGCCTTTCAGCTTCAGGACTTTCATCAGGTGTGTATTTTTATATAATGAAGGCTGCCTCACTCATAAACCCCTCAGATATCCGGACTGACGTAAAAAAGCTTACCTTTATCAAGTAGCAGTTCGTTCTTAATTTAGCAGCTAAACAACAGATACGCAGATGAAAAATTGTTCGATGTTCAAAGTTCGAAGTTGTAACCATACATCCATACAAAACATACCTTCATACATTTTTTAGTGCTTGGTTCGTGGTTGCAGCAATACAATAGATACGCTGATGCTAAATTGTTCGAAGTTCAAGGTTCAAGGTTATAACCATACACTCATACAAACCATACCTTCATACATTTTTTAGTGCTTGTTTCGTGGTTGCAGCAAAACAACAGATACGCTGATGAAAAATTGTTCGATGTTCAAAGTTCAAGGTTCAAGGTTGTAACCATACACTCATACAAACCATACCTTCATACATTTTTTAGTGCTTGGTTCGTGGTTGCAGCAATACAATAGATACGCAGATGACGCGGATAAAGCAGATTAACGCGGATTTGAATAAGCGATTTCCCGAAAAAGTGAATCACGCAGTAAAAATGCCGGTTTGATCAGATTCAAGAATTTAAAACAGTAAAAGTTGTCTGAAGATTTTTCCTTCCGGCTGAAAACGGCAGCGACTGCTAACCCGATTCATTATTTATTAATTACTTCCCATTGTCAATCTCTCCTTGATGAATTTTATCAACGGAGAATAAAACCCTCATCCAATGTAAAAAATACTTCGTTCTGCCTGACAATAAGAAAAATTTACCGCATCACAACCATCTTCCTTGTTATACTTCCCGCCTGAGTTCTGAGAGTATAAAAATAGGTGCCTGATGATATATTCAGATCACTGAGATCAACCCTTACCTGATGCTCTCCCGTACTGTAATAACCCGAGGCGGCGGTCTTAACGAGGTTCCCCATTAGATCATAAATGGTGAGGGATATGCTGCCCGGAGTGCCAAGTGAAAAACTTATAACAGTGGAAGGATTAAAGGGGTTCGGGTAATTCTGAGCCAGTGAAAATACTGCCGGTGAAGCGTTGTCATATTCTCCTTCTTTTACAGACACTGCCGAAAGAGGTATCCGCTTGCTCCAGATCTGGTAAATTCCCGATGCGTTGCTCATCCATACAGGGAGCAGGTGATCACCTGAGCCTGTGATATCGATGTTATCCCCCTGGTATCCCTGACCAAGTCCGCCGATAGGGATGGGTTTAAAGTTGCGGTCAGAAATCTGATAATCGGAAAATGTTTCTCCGCCGTCAAGCGACCGTGAAAGCCAGACGCCCGTTGAATCAGAAGAGGTGCCGCGGTCATCATAGTAGACAATGTTCACACCGCCGTTTTTATCGGTGTAAATTGCCGGGAAAAACTGAATTTTACCGTTATTTAACGGATCCTGATTCACTCTGAGAGCCGGCAGCCAGGTTGTGCCGCGGTCGGTGGATCTGTAAAGAATTATATCGGGATCAGTGCCGGCGGGAGCAAGATTCTTCTGGGTTGTCACAATGTAAAGCCTGCCGTTATAGGGTCCGCCGGAGTTGTCAATATCTATTCTGGGGGTGGAATTCACTCTTATATTCTGCTTTTCAAAGAGGATGCCCTGTATGCCGTTAAGCGGCATGCTGCCTTCGTTCACTCTCCATGAATCGCCGCCGTCTGATGACACAGCAAAGCCGATATTGGTTTCTGTGAAAGGGGAAGATGAAGTCACGTTTGCCCATGTGACGTAAATTCTGCCGTCGCTCCCCACAGTCATGTCTCCGCCCGATGATCTGCTTATGGGCTGAGAGTTTACAATTTTAGGGGTAATCCACGAAACGCCGCCGTTTGTGGTGTAAGTGAGCGCAACGGGGTAGGGGGGAGCAAATCTGACCCAAGAGGCATAAGTCCTGCCTGAGTACGGGCTGTTGGCAAATCCGTCTGTAACCACTGTTGCCCGTTCAAGATCTTCTGTTGTGATAGTGTATCCGCTGCTCCAGGTCACACCCTTGTCATCAGAATAATGTGAGTACAATCCTGAAAGGGGAACCCTCCCGAGCCGTGTGAGAATGAATCTTCCGCTTTTATCTATTGCAATTCCGGGATCGCCCCCGTGAAATGCGATATTCGGACCTTTGCAGGTATCAGAACCGCTCCATGTTAAACCGCCGTCTTCCGAAACATAGACTCCCTCGCTTATAAAAAACGACGGCTGAAATTTTATAGTGTTTGCCGAAGCAAACAGGATCTGTTCATTCAGCGGATGCCTGGTGATAAAAGTCTCTGTCTGCGTGCTTGCCCCGGGGTAGATTATAAAGTCAGACTGAGCTTCAAGTTCAAAGCCCGCACCTGTAATGATCATGTAAAAACAAAGATTTGATAAAAGCGATTTTAATTTCAATTTTATACCGTGTTGTTTTAGATTAAACGGGGAGCGGATCATCTGTAAAGATCCGCTCCGCCTTTGTAAAGAGTAAGGCCCGGTTTATCTCAGAACCTGTAGCCGAATGTGACACCGGCAAAGAAGTTGCGCGGTTCACCTGATTCATAAAACCTTCCGTTTGTTGAGTTGATGTTCAGGAAGGAAATATATTTTGCATCTGTAATATTGTTGATGCCGGCATTAAGCAGAATGTTGAACTTTGAAGACGGCGAGATATCGCAGCCAACAGTAAAGTTAAGCAGTGAATAATCTTCTGTTTTCACGGTGTTGGCATCATCTCCGAACATGCCGCTCACATAATTGAATGTCCCCTTGAAATACCCGGCAATCAGATTGCTGAAGCGGTTCTCAAGGGTGATGCTTGTTATAAGATTATGCTCGGGCACAGAGGGCACAATTTTATCTGTGTAGTTCCGGATGTTTGTGACAATCTGACCCTGCACGTTTTCTATAACATATGCCTGATAATCTGTGTAGTTAAATCCCGAATAAGTATAACTCAGACTGTAAGATACACCGTTTACCACACCTATATCAACACCTAATTCAATTCCGTTTCTTGTGGTTTGTGCCGAGTTCCGGAAATATACATTTGTGAACACCTCAAACGGTACAATCTCATTCTGAATTCTGTAGTTATAAAAAGTGAGCTCATACAGAATCCATTTAATGAAATCTCTTTCGGGGAAAATGAAGTTGGCTTTTGTTCCTATTTCAAAGTTCTGAGATTCCTGAGATTTCAGATCGGGATTGTAGATCTTGCCTGTGTTGCTGCTTGTGGGGTAATTATCAAGTTCATTCCCGGCAGGAGAATCAAAGCTGAAGCCGTAAGATGCATAAACAGAAAGAAAGGGGGTGAACTTGTAATTAAGCGCAAACTTGGGGGTGAAATCCTGAAATACGCGCCGGTCATTCTGAGAGCCGAGCAACTGATTTTTTGCCTCAAAGACAACCCTGTCAAACCTTCCGGTTATGAGGAGGTTAAGTTTTGATTTAATCAGTTCAAGGTTGTTCTGAACAAAGAAACCGGAGTTGATAATTGTTTCATCGGTGAGTTCATTCAGAATGTCACTCTTAACGCCGTTTATGTTCGTGTAGTTTTCAACCGGACCGGTCTGATAAAAAGCATCGCCGCCGAGCGAGAATTCGTTTTTAAGCCCTGCAATGACAGATTTATTGAGCCAGCGGGTCTGAACTCCCAGCCCGTACCGGTTGATTATTCTGTAATCACGCTGTGTTCTTTCAAAGTATTTTATTGTGCCGTAGGTTGTGACTTCAAGCTGGTTATTGTAAGATTCATCAAATGCGGTTGTATATCTCACTCCCACCCTTCCTTTTTTGGAAACACGCCTGAAATCAAAATCGGTTTCACGTTTTGCAGCCTGATAAGGATCGGCCTCATATTCTGCTTTGGTCAGTGAGCCGGGCAGTTTGATGAGTCCGTCAACAAAATAACCCAGGAACTGCAGTTTGCTCAGTTTGTCCGGTTTGGTCTCAATAACAGTGTTAAGAATGTTCCAGTAATCCTGTGAGTGAGCCCTGTAGCCCTGATAGTTGTGGTATGTATAAGTGAGAAGCATCTTCAGGTTATTGCCAACAACACCTGCCTTGATTCCGTTCTGCCTGAGATCATATCCGCCGAACTGGTTAAACTGCGTGATGAACGACTGGTTGAAATCTATATCATTGATGAAATTAACAACTCCGCCGGGGGCATTGGTATAAAGGGATGATGAGTTGCCTTTAACAATTTCTATGGCTCCCACAGAGTTGAAGTCGATTGCCTCAATTCTTGTCTGTCCGTCGGGTTCCGATTCCGGAATGCCGTCAAGCAGTATTCTGACACCGCGTATGCCCGAGTTTGACCTGCTTCCGAATCCGCGTATAGAGATTCTTACGTCATGATTACCGTATCGTGACTGCATGAAGAGGCCCGGCACATTACCGAGAACGTCATTAACTGCTGTTTTTTTATCGAATTTGTATTGTTTATTGCTGATTCTGATGACGGGATATGGAATATCAATTATTTTCTGTTCGCCGCGTGTTGCGGTTACCACCACGTCATCCAGATTGTACACTATGCTATCGGGAGGAAAAAGATAAAAACTTGAATCTTTGCCCGTAATCTGTCCCATAATATCAAAAGGGGCGCAAAAAATTAAAAACATTAACGGGAAGAATTTCTTCACTCTGTCTCCTTAAATAATAAATTGGTCGCTATAATTTATTAATATTCGGCAACAAAAGAAAATGAAATTGCAAGGCTTCCCATTCATTAATTGTGCCGGTCCTGTTTCTGACTTAAAGCCGGCGCCTTAAAGACCGGAAACATGCCTGAAAATCAAACATTGTATAAACCGCATGGGGAATCATCAGATAAAAGCTGAAGGCGGGGGTGTTGCGGAAAGTATCAATAATTCTTTATATTGAATAAACAATTGTGAATATTTGAAATTACCGGAGTTCACAAAAGCAAACACAAATCAGTATAACAAAATCTGACTTACCTTTATGTCATCTCCATTCAAAAAAGCGGCATTAGCCTTTACATTTTCACCGAGCAGAGAAAAGCTGCTTCTGCAGGCTTCAAGACTTGTTGCAATGTTCGGTTGTGAAATTATTATTTATCATGTCGGAGAAAAAAGCGCCGATAAAGAGGAACAGATCAATACCCTCTGCAGAAAAAACGATGCCTTAAAATCACCCGGGATCAGGTGGCTGAGCGGTGATCCTGCAAAGGCGATCATAAAGCAGGGTGAAAAAGATGGTATCGATCTGCTCATAATGGGAGCGCTTGAAAAGGAATCTGCAATTAAATATCTGATGGGTTCGGTGGCCCGCGATATTCTCAGGCATTCCCGTTTTTCCGTTTTCTGCTTTACGGATCCCGGAGTGGCAAGATTTGATAAAATTGTGACTGCCATTGATTACGTTTCACAGTATGAGAGAGCTGCGCGCATAACAGGATTTATCGCAGTTCATGATAATCCGTCCGAAACATATTTTGTGAAAGATGTTTACATACCGGCGCTCTCAAGCCTTGCATTCGATTCAGGCTCCTCTGATGAGGTTGAGAAAATAAGAAGCTCTTACCTTGCAGATGAGGAACAAAAGCTTTCACTTTTCCTGAAAGAAAGCAATATCAGAGGATTTGATTATAAAATTAAAGCACTTTACGGCAGGGAAGCTTATGAAACCCAGCGGTTTACTATGGAGACAGAGGCTGATCTTCTTATCTTCACGCTCCATGAAAAAAAACTGACCCTGCTTGACCGTATATTCACTCATGATGCGGAGTTCATTTTTGAGGATCTCCCCTCAAATCTGCTGCTCCTTAAAAACAGTAAATGAACGAACCAAATTATTACACGGTATTCCTGATTGCAATCAGCCTTATGCTCATTACGGCAAGGCTGCTTGGTGAACTGTTTGTAAAGCTGAAACAACCGGCAATTATCGGTGAAATCATAGGCGGTATCATACTGGGTCCCAGCCTGCTCGGAAATCTTTTCCCCGATGTTTATAAGTATATCTTTCCTGATGATGTTCACTTCAGGACTGCGTTTGACGGACTCACTTATCTGGCCGTTATAATGATGCTGATAATCTCAGGGCTTGAAATAAACCTGAACCTTGTGCTGCGCCAGAAAAAATCAGCCTTCTTCACGAGTACGATAGGAATGGCGATGCCGTTCATTGCCGGATTCTTCATCAGTTACTGGTTTCACGGAATATTTTTCAGCGATCCGGCTGAAGACAAAATAATATTTGCGCTGTTTCTGGGTACTGCAATATCCATTTCATCGCTTCCGGTTATTGCCAGAATTCTGATGGATATGAACCTGATCAGAACCAATCTCGGATCAACTGTGATTGCTGCAGCAATTATAAATGATCTCCTGGGGTGGGCGTTTTTCTCAGTAATTCTGGGTATGATGGGAACTTCGCACGGCGGCGGAATGCCGGTGCTTCAGCAGGTTACTGTCATTATTGTTTTTCTGGCGGTTATGCTGATCGGCTTCAGAAATATTATTGAAAAAATACTTGTTTACCTGCAGAATAATCTGACCTTTCCCGGCGCAATTCTGACTTTTATTTTCACGCTCGGATTCCTTTCGGCGGCATTTACCGAATGGATCGGTATTCATGCAATCTTTGGCGCCTTTATTGCGGGCGTTGCCATCGGCGATACCCCTGTGCTGAGAGAAAAAACCAGAGATCAGATAAATCAGTTTGTGACAAACATCTTTGCCCCTCTCTTCTTTATATCAATCGGGCTGAAAGTGGATTTCGTCAGCCATTTTGATATAGTTATTGTTGCGGTGATTCTGGGAATCGCGCTCATCGGAAAAGTTCTGGGGGCAATGATCGGCGCAAGATTCGGCGGGTTTAAAACATCTGATGCCGCGGTGATCGGGTTTGGCATGAGCTCAAGCGGAACAATGGGAATTATCCTTGGCCTTCTTGCTTTGCAGGCAGGTATCATTAATGAAGAAATTTTTGTGGCTCTCGTAATTATGGCACTTGTCACTTCAATTATAAGTGCTCCGCTTATGTCATACTTTCTCGGGCACGCTGAAAAAGGAGAGAAATTTCCCGGGAATCTGGATGATAAGTCGCTCTTCATCACAGAATTCACTCAGAAGAGTGAGCTGCTTGAATTCCTATGTTCGGCTGCTGCCGCAAAATCAGGCGCTGATAAATCTCTCATTCTGAGCGAGGTTCTTAAGAGGGAAGAGCTCATTCCCACGGGAATTGCAAACGGGCTTGCAATACCGCACGCTAAAATCAGAATCAGAAAACCCGTTACAATTATGGCGGTTAACAGGGAGCCTGTTGATTTTGAGGCGCCTGACGGTTTGCCCGCTAATGTTATTGTGATGCTCCTTACCCCTGAAGATAAGCCTGAGCTTCAGCTTAACTATTTATCTGACATAGTAAAAAAGTTCAGGTCATCAGGAACTGTAAATGAGCTTCTCAGATTAGATAATAAAGATAAAATACTTTCCTTCTTAAATTCGGATGGTGCCGGGTTATAGGCAGACTCCTGCTCATGAGTATAACCGCCCCGGTACAAATCATTTCAGTAAATTAAAATTAAACGGATCCTTACCGGATGAAAGATGCGCATCAGCTGACGGTTTTTTTGCTTGCGGTGGGTTTTATGCTGCTTACAGCCAGGCTGCTTGCCGAGCTGTTCAGTAAGATAAAACAGCCTGCTATAATCGGCGAGATTATAGGCGGAATAATTCTGGGTCCCACGCTTCTGGGCAATCTTTTTCCCGGCTTCTACAACTATGTTTTCCCTGAAACAGGCTCTTTCAGCACTGTGCTTGAGGGGATCACTTCACTCGCAGTGGTGATGCTCCTTATAATCTCCGGACTTGAAATAAACCTTAACCTTGTACTCAAACAGAAAAAACCGGCTTTTTACACAAGCACACTGGGCATGGTAGTGCCATTTGCCCTGGGGTTCGGGATAAGCTGGCTTTACCCCGAATGGTTCGGAATGGGCAATGAAGATCTGCGGCTCGTGTTTGCCCTTTTTATGGGCACCGCAATGTCAATTTCGGCACTTCCCGTAATTGCCAGGACATTAATGGATATGAACCTGATCAGAACTGAAATAGGTGTTATCATCATTGCATCGGCAATTGTGAATGACCTGTTCGGCTGGGCAATATTCTCTGTTGTTCTGGGAATGATGGGCGCAGATAAAACAGGCGGTAAGCCTTTCCTTGAGCAGATAGGAATCACCTTTGCCTTTCTGATCTTTATGCTCGTTTTTCTGAGGAATATAATTGATAAAGTTCTTAACTACATACAGGAAAACCTGACTTTCCCCGGCGCAACCATTTCATTTATATTTGTACTGGGATTCTTCAGCGCGGCGCTCACCGAGTGGATAGGCATTCATACAATCTTCGGGGCTTTTATTGCGGGAGTGGCAATAGGTGATACTCCGGTCCTTAAGGAGAAAATCAGGGATGTGATAAATCAGTTTGTCACCAACATATTTGCTCCCCTGTTTTTTATTTCGATAGGGCTGAGGGTGAACTTTGCCGCGCATTTTGACCTTCCGGTTGTTCTGCTTGTACTTGTTATTGCATTTGCGGGAAAAATAACCGGCTCGGGGATCGGCGCATATCTCGGCGGATTCAGAGCCGCTGATTCTGCTGTTATTGGTTTCGGAATGAACTCCCGCGGGGCGATGGAAATAATACTGGGACTTCTGGCTCTTGAAGCGGGGCTGATAAACGAGAAGATATTTGTTGCCCTTGTTATAATGGCGCTCATAACCTCTGTGGGCAGTGCGCCGTTTATGTCGTACTTTCTGAAGTTTTCAAGGAAAAGGAAAAAATTTGCCTGGCTGCTTGAACCTGCACAGGTGTATTACACCGATCTTACAGCTAAAGAAGAGATTATCAGAATGCTTTCAGGCAGAGCAGCCCCTCTCATATCTCAGAATGAAAAAACGGTTTATGATGCCGTGATGCAGAGGGAGCAGCTCATCCCCACCGGAATTGCGAACGGCCTAGCTATACCTCACGCAAAGATGAACGTTCAGAAACCTGTTGCCCTGCTTGCGGTCAATAAATCTGAAATAGATTTTGAAGCCTCTGACGGTAATGGGTGCAGTATAATAGTGCTTCTTATTACCCCTGAAAAGGATCCTGAGATTCAGCTGAACCTCCTCTCGGATATAGTGAAGAATTTCCGGACTTCACAGGATACAGAAGAGCTTAAGGCACTCAGTTCGGGACATAGTGTTGTGAATTTTCTCAGGAAAAGGTCAGAAAGCTGACGGAGCATTGTGCTTCTCACAATTCTGTCACGGGATTGATGAAACATTGGAGAATCTGATACTCTCAGGTTTTTGTGAGAAGTTTGTTCCTGATAAATAAATCCGCACCCTTTATTATATTCAGATTTAATCACTCCCTTGCATTCAATCTCTTCATTTAAGTCAGTCCCCGGCATCTCTGCACACAATAAAACAGAAACTGTTAATCCGGATAAAAGCTCTCTGACATATCCTGCTTGCCGGGCAGCACCTATAATTGAATGCAATATCACATGACTAACTGACCTGTTAAAATCTGATAATCCGGCACTCCGGGAGGATGAATTTTTATGTCAGGAATAATGATATGAGCACTCACCTGTTCCGCCCTAATGCAATATCATGGGGATGTATTAAAAGTAACTTTCACTTTCACCCTGTACTAGTCGAAGGCTGATTTTTCAGGTGATACGATACCCGCATTCCTGACAGATACCGCAGGGAATACTCAGGATCAACCCGGGACGGGTTGAATATCTGTAGAAAAAGATTACCTCTTAAGAACCCTCAACCCCGGCGGGGTTGGATATAAAAAAGGATTGCAGTTTATTCTATCACAATTTTTCAGCATAAATGTACCGACAGTCCCGATTTATCGGGAGGCGTTACAATTTAATCTCCGGAATCGTGATTCTTAGAAGATATCTCCTTCCTCCCGTTTTGCTTGTGGTTAATGACTGCCTTTTTGGTAAAAACGATACTGTCTCAAAAGAAATGTTTAATGAAAGCTGATTTAAAAAATATTTGTCAGTCTTCGGCAGGCTGAAAATGACAAATTAAAACTTTTAAGACAGCCCCGGAATGGCATACGGCAAGAATTTTCGGTTTTAACCGCATTAAAAGACCGGCTCAAAACTCCCTCGCGAAAACCATGTGTATTTTTCTGC
>JABWCA010000341.1 GCA_013359345.1 Ignavibacteriaceae bacterium | reverse complement strand
CTCAGATATCTCTTCCCCGGAACTGAGAACATGCAAAGTGCATTTTCGAGGAGTTAATGGTGAATGCATCTATACCGGCAGCAGAGCTGATTTATCATCATTCTTTAAAGTTGAGAATGGAGATTCCGCATTATATGAGCCATTTATTATAAGATATGATTCTGATTCTGATTGTAATCTCAGATGTTTTGTGCAAGGCTGGTATAATGCTGGAGAGAGCGAAGCTGTTCATCAACTTCAGGAAATAAGAAATTTGATAAGAATATTAAGCAGCGGTTTGGGAAATATAAGGCAAAATTCACAACTTTCAGAACCCGGAAAATATCAGAGCGTATTTGAGAATCATACGGACGGAATGTTGTTTGCCGATATCGATTTCAGGATAATGTTTCTGAACAGGCGTGTGCTAGATATGACGATTTACAATAATTGCTGTGATCTGTATAGCTATAAAGTGCCCGATCTGTTTGAAGAACCTGAAAGACCCGTACTGGAATCTTTGTTAAATCAGTTGGTCAGCGATGAAAAAGAGGTAAGAACATGCTGCAGAATCAGAGAGAACGGAGCCCCTATGCCAGTTGAACTGACGGCATGGATTAACCGGACTTCAGACGATTCAACTAAGTTCATTGCTGTGAGACTGAGGGATATCACTGCTGAAAAAGAAAAACTTCAGATTCTTGAAAGGACTCTTGAGGTGCAGAATATACTGCTTAACCGTTCAATGGAGCTGCTTAATCTGCCACCTGAAAATTATAATGAGCAGATAGACGAACTTATTATGATAGTCTGTGACTACACAGGTTTTGACAGGTCTTATGTTGTAAGTTATGATCTTGAAAATGGTAATATGACCTGTACGCATGAATGGTCGGGCATAAGAGGTCTTTCATTGAGTGATGAGATCGGGGTAATTCACTCGCTTAAAGGCTGGTCTGGTCTGTTGAGTTCACATCTTAAAGGTGAATGGTTGCTGAACGTGAATCCACATGATTTTCCTGATCAGAGCTCTTTCGGGAAAATACTGCTGTCTCAATCTGTGAAAACAATGATGGCAATTCCGCTGATGGACGGGGAACGATGCACAGGTTTTGTGGGATTCGATTCCTTTGAAGAGAAAGATCAGACTGATGGTGAGAAAATACTTATTTTTCAGTTCCTTGCCGAGATGCTGAGCAGTGCAAAATCACGTCTTGAAAGTATCACAACGAAAGAGACTGAATTCAGGCAAAGTGCTGCACTGATGGAGGGCTCTTTTGACGGAATAGCAATAATTTCTGAAGATCATTCCATCCTTCAACTGAATCAGAAATTTGCTTCTATGCTGGGTTATGATCGGGATGCACTTACCGGAGTTAAAATTTGGGAGCTTGATAACAAACATGACTCCAGCAGGATTAAAGAAATTTTTAAAGATTCCTCAGAATCAGGAGGTTTATTTGAAACCCGCTACAAAAGAAAAGACGACTCTGTTTTTGATGCCGAAGTGAGCATTAGCAGAAGCAGGATACACGACAATTCAATATTCATTACTGTAATAAGAGATATAACCAAAAGAAAAGAAGAAGAAAAAATAAAGCAGTTTCATACTAATATTGCGCGTGCTGCCATAACATCAGATGATCTCACAGCTTTTCTCACCAATGTAATGTATGAACTTTCTGAACTGATTGATGACACCAACTTTTTTGTTGCACTTTATGATAAATCTGCAGATGAATTTTATTCTGTTTTTTATTCGGATGAGTTCGATGTAATTGAGAGATGGGATGCGGAGCGCTCAATGAGCGGACTGATAATGAAGTTCAGTCAGCCCCTGCTGTTTACGAGAGAGGATATCCTGAGATTAAATTCTGAGGGGAAAATCAGAATAATAGGCACGTTGCCGGAAGTTTGGTTTGGTGTGCCTCTGGTTGTGAAAAACAATTTTATCGGGGTAATGGCTGTGCAGAGTTATCATAACAAAAACGCATTTAATGATAACCACAGATATTTCTTTGAGACTGCCGCACGACAACTGAGTCTTTTTATTGAATTCTTAAATGCCGAATTATTATCTCGCACCCTGTCAAAAGCGGTTTCACAAAGTTCTATATTGGTTGTGATAACAGATGAATCAGGTATGATAAAGTACCACAATCCCGGTTTCAGCCTAATCACAGAAAACCCCGGAACTGATCTTACTGATAAAAATCTTTGTCATTCAATACTGCTCTCAGATGATGTTAAATACAATTTTGAAATATCTGACATCTTTAATTCGGAGAAAGAATGGAAAGGAGAAATAAAAATCTTAACTGGCGGGGATGAACCAAAGTGGTTTGAAGTTGTTCTTTCACCGGTGTTTGATTCAGGCGGAAAGCTCAAAAACTGGGTTGCCTTACTTGAGGATATAACAGAAATGAAAGCTCTTTTTTCAGAAACTCTGCTTGCCAGAGATAAGGCTGAAGAGCTGAACCATATTAAGAATTCATTATTTGCCAATATGAGCCATGAATTCAGAACTCCGCTTATTGGAATTCTGGGAGCGGCAGAAATAATTGAAGAGCTTGGCGAAAATGACATGCAGATCAAAGAACTTGCCGGATACATAAAAGGGGGCGGGCTAAGGTTGAAAAACACACTTGAGTTGCTCCTCTCAATGTGGGAAATTGAATCAGGTAAAATCAATTCCTATTTGAAGCTTGAAAATCAGAATCTTGTTACACTTCTTAATGATGTATTCTCTCTGGCCATGTCAGAAGCAATGAAGAAAAATCTGGAATGCGTATTTACATGCGCTGAACCGGAAGTGGTTGCTTCTGTTGACGAAGAATTTTTCAGGCTGATGTTTACCCATATTCTGGGAAACGCAATAAAATATACAGATACCGGGTTTATCAGGATGGAGCTTAAGAAAACTGATACACAGGCTGTTATTGAAGTTGAAGATTCAGGCTGCGGTATTCCGGAAGAAAAACAGGAAATAATTTGGGAAGAATTCAGACAGGCGAGTGAGGGATTAAGCAGAATTTATGAGGGAACAGGCCTGGGCCTCACTGCAGCTAAAAAATACTGTGAGTTGATGGGAGGTAAAATTAATCTGAAGAGCGAAAAGGGAAAGGGTACGGTTTTTACTATAACATTCCCGCTGCCGGCAACTTAAAATTAACAATGCTTTATACTGATACATCCGCTGTTAAATGGCTGCAAAATGAACTCACGCTTTCTTTGTGAGAGTTACAGAATGTGAAAAAGGAAAAACTTTTTTCCTGTAAGTGATGACTTGAATCTGATCTTTCTTTTTACCAAATTCCGTTAAAAAGAGATTATTATTTATGATATACGAAGATGATGATGATTTTCTGCCTGAATTTGAGTCAGAGTATGAAAGCGATGAGGAAAGGACCATGCAGACTGATGAAGAGTTTGACTGG
>JABWCA010000340.1 GCA_013359345.1 Ignavibacteriaceae bacterium | reverse complement strand
ATCCGGTGTTTAGTCATTCCTGTAGCAATGCCTCCGCTCCTGAAACCCTCAGGGAGAGGCAATCGTTTCGTTTGGCGGCAAAGGCGTTGCGTGGCCGACCTTCAGGGTAACGGGAACTATGCAAGCATTTGGCGATAGATCTTCTGCCGCATTTTATTCCCTGAAGGTCGTTTGGAGAGAAAATTTAGTTGTATCAGGTGCCGACTTTCCAAGTATGAAATTAAATCAATCATAAAATAAAAAAATTGAGTATTTACTCTGTTGATTCGTTATTTTACCTTGCTAAAAAGAAATCTTTTCAAAAATGCAAACAACCGAAAAAGTATATTATCACGTTTATAACAGAGGGGCAAATAAAACCGAAACCTTTCTTGATAATGAAGACTATAACTTTTTCCTAAAAAAACTTAATTGGTATTCAAAGAACAATAGAACAAAGATTCTTGCTTTTGCCCTTATGCCTAATCACTTCCATTTGTTTTTATTCTTCAATGAAGGTTCTGGAAATTTATCCGCTCTGAAAGGAAATTTGTTAAATTCTTACACAAAATACTTTAATAAGAAGTACTCCAGAAGCGGGGTGCTCTTTCAGGGGCCAACAGTTTGTAAAAAAGTTGAGGACGGTGGACACCAAATATGGCTTCTAAAATATATAACAGATAATCCGGTAAAGGCGGGATTGGTTAATCATTCATGGAACTGGCCATTTTCTTCGGCTCATGAATTTAAGTTTAATAATAAAACCAGAATTTGTGATCACGCTGAAGTAATGTCTATGTTTGAAAGCGTTGCTGAATTTAATAAGTTTATCTGGGACGAAAGTGATGAAGCTAAAGAAAAGTATTTCACCAGGTGGTGAGAAAATTCCCGGCATTTTTCTCTGCGTTAATGAATCCTTTTAATGGCCCTGAAGCAAATTGCTGTTTTTTAGTATGTCATTTTAATTCAACCCTGAGGGATTGGTAATCCGGTGTTTAATTATTTCTGATGTACTGCCTCCGCTCCTGAAACCCTCAGGGAAAGGCAATCGTTTTGTTTGGCGGCAAAAGCATTGCGTGGCCGACCTTCAGGGTAACGGGAACTATGCAAGCATTTGGCGATAGATCTTCTGCCGCATTCTATTCCCCTTGCATTGTAACTGAAAAGTCATTATGATTCAACCCTGAGGGATTTGTAATCCGGTGTTTAGTCATTCCTGTAGCACTGCCTCCGCTCCTGAAACCCTCAGGGAGAGGCAATCGTTTCGTTTGGCAGCAAAGGCGTTGCGTGGCCGACCTTCAGGGTAACGGGAACTATGCAAGCATTTGGCGATAGATCTTCTGCCGCATTTTAATCCCTGAAGGTCGTTTGAAAAACAGGTTAATTTTTCTCAGCCCTGCCTGTTATCTTAACCTCTCGAATTCGGTGGATTTATAATCCGGTGTTTACTTATTTCTGATGTACTGCCTCTGCACCTGAAACCCTCAGGGAGAGGCAATCATTTTTGGGTATTCAACTTATAGGAAACACATCCGATTTGATGCTCAGAGTTCCTTTTAGACACCTTCTTTAGCATCTGCCTGAAAACTTCAAAAGAGAGGAACCAGTCGAGATCATATTCGTTTGTGTGATCTCCTTTGTAGTAAGAATCAACCATCCCGGTGATCTTTTTGTGATCATAGAATGGGGCTGATCTGAAATTCTCTGACCCGATGCTGTCATGAATAAAATCCTTCATTTTCATAAGCAAAAGACGTGTATTATTTTCAGAAGGGTGTTTCTTCAATCTCAGTCTGCTTCTGAGTTTTGAAAGCAGTCTTACCTGAAGTGTGTTAAGATAAAACGGGTATGTACCGTCACCTTTTGCGAGCCTTAATTTTGCAAGCTGCGGTTGGTTAGTCCTGATAATTTCCCTGAACAGACGGCCGTTTTTTCTATTCCTTTCCGGTATTCTCAATATGTTCCGGAGCAATGACGGCTGAATAAAGGGCATAACAGCAGTAAGATGATTATCAAGCCTGGTCTGCTCCTGCCCATAGTAATTAGGAAGCCGGGTTCTGATTGCAAAAAGATCCAGCCAGTCGGTCAGGTTCTGTGCGGTGGGTTCCGGCAGAATTGTGAGGGCCTCCTCAATCTGCTTTTCAACTCCCCGCTGCATCAGAATTTTTACTTCATCATTAAAAATATCAGCCCGGTGAAGCATGAGATGGGGAATTATCCCTTTAACATTTTTTCCGATAAGAGCTTTTTTGCCTTGCAGCCATAATTTATAAAAGAATTCACGCCGCCATATTTCACCGAAACCGCCGTCAATAAGTACAGATTCCTCACCGTTTATCAGTTTATAATTTTGTAATTGCAGGAATGCCGATGCCGCATTATTCACCAGAGTTGAAGCCGAAAATTCTCCTATTCCATTGATACAATCATCAATACCGGGTATCCCGGAATTAAACTGATGGTGATTCAAAGAAAATCTTTCTGTAATCTCGGATGCAATCAGACTATCCGGATGCCCGGGATCTCCGAAAGTATGTGTTTCAAACCGGTCATTTTTCGTTTTGAGGAGATATGAAAGTAGAACGCGTGAATCCATACCGCCGGATAAACTCAGAGAAATTTGTTTTCCAGGGGGGGGGGTGATATTTATCAGCGATTCAAGTTTCTGTGAGAAATCTGCTGCGGAGAGAAAATCGCTTTTGGGTGCTGTGAAACCGGGGTAAGTTTTGTAACTGATTTGAAGCCTGTTCCGGAAAGTGACCCTGGCAGAGCTTCCTGCAACCAGTCTTTTCATTCCTGAAAAAATGCTGTTGTGCGAAATCTGATTAAAGAGAAGCCATCTGCTCCCGAATTCTTCAAAGTCGATATCACATCCGGATTGCCCGGCAAGAGTCAGGGGATCGGTTGAAAAGTAAATGGAATCGTCTTTTACGAGAATATAAATATCCCTGAGTCCCGTAACATCTGTATAGAATCTGACCGAATCATTATCCCATCTTATCGCTGCAAAATGGCCGTCGATACCATGCAGAACCGACTCGGGATCCTCTGCTGAAAATACATTATCCCAGTCCTGCTGATCCATCATCACAGTGCTGCCGGAGTAAGAGATTAGTCCTGTGCCGGCAATAAACCATCCTTTATCTGAGTTATTCTCAGCAGAGTAAATAATATTAGCTGCACAAGAACCGGCTATAATTTCCAGGTAACTGTTCCTGAAATGCATATCAGTATCAGCATAACCGGCATTAAGGAACCCAGAACCTGTGTTATCGCCTCCGGTAATTTTTCCCGCCATACGGCTCATTTTTTAATCCTTAATCAGAAAAAGAGAAAACAGTATTTAAGTAGCAGAAACCAGGAAAACATGATAGCAGGAAGCCAGGAATCCCGCCCTCAGGTCCTCTGATTATCTTAACTAAACTAAATCAGTGTCAAAAGAACTGAAAATCACTCTGCTCAGAAAATTTTAAGCATAAATATTTCAGCTTCATTATTATTGCAGGTTCTTCACGTCAAACCATTAAACAAAATCATTAAAAATTTTCATTCTCTGCGTTATGCCCGTGCTCTGCTATGCCCGGGGCAGCAAGGAATTTCCGCCCTTAGCGGAATCCGTTTTGCCCGAGTTTCAAATTTTATTCGGCTGTCTTATTACGGGAATCCCCGATGGGGATAGGTCCCAAAGAAATAATTCATGGCTTCAAACGGGAACCACTAGGTGGTTGGCGGCATTAACGGTCTCTTAATTCAACCACACCTTTATCAATATAATACATTCATAAAATGAAAATCCGTGTGAATCCGCTTAATCCGGAACCTGTCCGCCGGAGGAGGAATCCGCATTTCAATCGTTGTGCTGCTTAACCACAAACCAAGCACTCCTGCATTAAGAACTTTTTTAATCTGACATCTGCATTCCATCCCGCTCGTGCCGCCAAAATCCGCCGCTTCGCGTCGTGGGGGATTATTGGAGTAGGCGTTTTGCTACATACGTGAAACCCGTAAACGGGTTATCCTGCACCCCCTCTCAGCATGAATGAGGCCACCGGAATTGTGCGGATACATGCAAAAAAAATCCGCGTGAATCCGCTTAATCCGCTCAATCCGCGTTTCAATCGTTGTGCTGCTTAACCACGCACCAGGCACGGATTTTACCTGTTCACCTCATCAACATCGTTGACAAACATTACGAGAATTCCGGCAAGAATCATTGATGCGCCGCCGAACATAATTGTGTAAATTGAATGATTGCCAAACAGGTGATGCGTTATAAGTCCCAGAATGCCCGCGGCGAGAATCTGGGG
>JABWCA010000339.1 GCA_013359345.1 Ignavibacteriaceae bacterium | reverse complement strand
GGTGCTCCCGCAGATATCATAAAAGAAGAAGGCCAAATCTATAGCAGAGCATTTTTGCAAGGGGATAAATATGCAGGAAATATCGGATAAATTTGACAATCTCTTCAATTACATCTTAAACAGTGATCTTACTGCTGAGGCAAAGACCGGCGGCCAGCTTCCGTTTTATATTTCATGTTACGATATTGAATCTGAGGCTTTGATTGACCAGCATATAAATGCTCTTTATAACCGACTTACCTCATCCGGAAAAATCATCACCGTTATTGACCTCTTTGAGATTGTAACGGGAGTTCTTACCATGAACAATGAACTTCAACACCTTCTGCATGAAGAATCCTCATACGATTATGAGGAGCGGAAAGAGTTTTTTACCGAGATTCACAATCCCGAAAAATATGTTGCCCCGCTGATAAAAAATAAAGCAGATGAAACAAATGCTCAGCTCATATTAATAAAGGGCATCTCAAAAATCTATCCCCATTTACGAACCGGACATTTGCTTGCAGTGCTTGAGAGATTTATCAGTGATATGCCAGTTATTGTATTTTTCCCGGGAACTTACGATGGAATTAACCTAAGTCTGTTCGGCAGATTTACTGACCACTCCTACAGAGCATTCGTGCTTGATGCTCTTGTTAATAAAGGATAAAACATGAAGATTAAAGAATTATTCAGAGATGACATCAACCGTCAGATAGAGGGTGTTATCAAAGCTGCGGATACCCGCAATATTCTGAGTGAAATGGATGAGTTTGTTGTCACAAAAGAACTCCAGGAAGCTCTCTTGTCATTTTTCAGAAGCTACACAAATCCCAAGGTCACAAATACGGGTGCGTGGATAGCTGGATTCTTCGGTACCGGTAAATCCCATTTGCTTAAGATCCTTTCTTATGCTCTCGCAAATCAGGAAATTGAGGGAAGAAAAACAGGTGAGATTTTCCGTGAGAAAATAAAGGAAGACTTTGAGCTTGATGCCGCTGTTCTCAGGGCGCTGAATAATCCCACTGAAACAATTCTTTTTAATATTGATGAGGTGGCTAATCAGAATGAAAAAGATAAAGCCTCAGTTTTACAACCATTTAAGAAGGTGTTTGACAGGAAACTCGGACTATCTGAATCACCCCATATCGCCAGATTTGAACGTGATCTTATCAAAGAAAATCTCTACGACCGTTTCAGGGAAGTGTTCAGGGAAATTGCAGAGGGGAATGATTGGGAGAGTGTGCGTGAAAGGCACATGATTTATAAATCAAAAGTTGAAGAAGCTTTTGCCCGTGTAACGGGAAATCAGGAAAGGGCTTCAAATCTGCTGGGGCATTACCGAAATGATACAGTTGTATCGGTTGAAGAGTTTGCCAGGGAGGTTAAAGAGTATATAGATTCAAAGGGACCCGGTTTCAGGCTCGTTTTCCTTGCTGATGAAGTTGGCCAGTTTATAGCACATGATATCAGGATAATGCTGAACCTTCAGACCCTTGTTGAAACACTCTCTGTTGAATGCAACAGCAGGGTGTGGGTGGTGGTCACGGCACAGGATGAAGTCACAGCACTGATTAAAAACATGAGTCAGGCGGATAAGTATGATTTTTCAAGAGTGCAGGCCAGATTCTATGTAAGACTAAACCTCTCTTCTCACAATGTTGAGGAAGTAATCCAGAAAAGGCTCCTCAGAAAAACAGACACCGCGGGAGAGTTCCTTGTTAAAAGCTTTGAAATGCAGCGGCAGAATATCACCACACTTCTGAGCCTCCCTCATGACAGTAAATACAATGTAACATATAAAGGCTCTGATAATTTTGCTGCATACTATCCCTTCATACCCTATCAGGTCTCTCTTTATCAGGCAGCAATAACATCCCTTTCAAACAATAATTCATTCTCCGGAAATTATACCTCTGTGGGGGCGCGGTCACTTCTCAATATCTTTCAGTTTGCCCTGCAGAAAAGCGCGGATAAAGACACAGGCAATTATATTCCGTTTGATTTATTTTATGAAGGCACAGAAGCACTTCTGAAAAGCAATATTAAAAGTTCAATTGCTCAGGCCCAGCGTGTATTCGATAACCCACTTGCCATCAGGCTGATAAAAACACTTTTCATGCTCAAATATGTCAATGACTTTAAGTGCACGGTAAACAATCTGGCAATCATTCTGGCTGAGGATATTGATCAGGACAGAGACGAATTCAGGGAAGAGATAAGAACAGCGCTTGAAAGCCTCATTGTACGGGATTTTGTTCAGGAGGTTGATGGCGTTTACATTTATCAGTCAGATGAGGAGCAAACTGTTGTTAATGCAATAAATAATTATGAGCTCAATTACGGGATCATCAGAACTGAAACCGCAAAATTAATTTATGAAGACATATTTGGCTCAACGCTGAAGCTTAAGCATATCGGCTCCAAAACAGATTTTGATTATTCACGTAAAATTGACGGAAATTTTTACAAATCAAACGGTGACATAGCGGTTAATGTAATTACGGGCTTTGAAGATGAATCATTCACAGCCGAGGAGGTCAAGACAAGATCACTGGGGCTACCTGAATTGTTTGTCTGCCTCGGTGATGACTATAAACTTAAAAGTGATATTGCTCTCTATATCAGGACCGACAGGTATCTCAGGATCAATGAATCCAACAATCTTACACCCGAAAGAAAGAGAATCATTGAGACAAAATTATTTGAAAACCGTGACAGACGTAAAAAGATTATTAGTGATCTGAAAGGAAAACTTACAGCGGCAGATTTTTATTATAACGGAAGGAAAATCTCAACCGCAGTTTTAAATCCGCAGGACAGACTGCTTGAAGCGTCTCAGGAGTTAATTGAAGGGGTATATTATCAGCTTGGAATAATGAAGGGAAGTTACAGCAGGGAAGACGTTGAACGGCTGCTTAAATCACCCGGCCAGGAATCTTTGCTGAATGCCGATGATGGTCTCAACGAAGTTGAAAAAGAGATATTTAATTTTCTTACGAACCAGTCAACTGCAAACAAGAATGTTTCTGTGAAGCTGCTTACTGATTATTTCAGAGGTAAACCATACGGCTGGAATGAGATGAACACAACTTACTTTGTGGCATCCCTCTTTCTTAAAAGTAAGGTGAGGGCTATTGTAAATTATTCTGAAATAGATAACATTGTCTTAGCTCAAAAACTGACCAACCTTAAGGAAACTGCAGGCGTGGTACTGCAGCCTGTAAGAGATATCTCTCCGGAACAGATAGCAGCACTCAGAAGATTCTATTTTGATTATTTCGATAAACCTCTTTCAGCGTCCGATGTCCGCGCAATCTATAATACTGCAAAAGATTCATTCACCGAGGAACTCAACAGGCTGAATGCAATTTATGAAAAGCGTGATATTTATCCGTTTGTTGCTGTTCTCGAAGGCCCGGTTGATATTCTGAAACTTCTGGCAG
>JABWCA010000338.1 GCA_013359345.1 Ignavibacteriaceae bacterium | reverse complement strand
TATGTATGAATGTATGGTTTTGTATGGGTGTATGGTTACAACTTTGAACATCGAACATCGAACAATTTATCATCTGCGTACCATCCCGTTTATGCTGCTAACCAAGAACAACGAACTCCGGCACAAAGCACTGAAAAAGGCGTGCCCGTAAGGCAAATTATTATTTTCTTTTCTTTGACTCTTCCCTTAACCACCGGATGGCACCGGGAAACATATCCCAATACTTACCATATAATCCGGCAAAATTCTCAGCCTCCTCAGGCGAACCCTCTTCAGGATTTTCATGCGGTTCAGCCATTGCCCAGTCACTCATTTTTTCGGGAACATATTTATTAACTTCAAGTGCATCTGTAAGCGCAGCCTGTGTGCTCAATGAATCAGGTGATTCTGTATACTCAAAAAGAAGTTTATTATAGAGAAAAAAGACACTGTAATCATCTTTGTAAGTCAGATAGTACTTTCTGTAGCTGTCTCTTTCTTCCATCAGAATATATAAAAGCATGAGGGGATGTTTCATTTCATAAGGATCTTCAGGAAGTGCATTAATCAATTTCTCAAATACCAGTATTGCATCCATGTATTTACCGGTACTCAGGAGGGTAAATGCATATTTGTCAGCAATATCACCATACTGGTCTAACAGTTCACTATTCTGCGGGTTCCTGCTGATTTTTTTAGTTTCGCTGCCCCAGATAAGCTGATCAAGAATACTGTAAGCCTCTTTGTAAAAAACATACGCTTCTGATTCAAATACGCTGTAATCACCTCTTAAAGACCATGCGAAAAAATTGTATGGCCACAACATTATCGCATCTTCCAGAAGTCCCAAATTTTTTCCGTTAGGTTCATCCTGAAATTGTCTGATCAACTGTACTGATTTACGGAGGTCTTCATCAGAAACATGCTCCCTGCTTACAGCCATTGACCTGATCTGCGGCATGCCATCTTTCTTTTTAGCAGAATTTTTCTCAAATGAAACAGGTTTACCGTCTTTCAGTCTGAAGATGTTTTCGTTGCTTTTGTTTTTTGACATAATCTTCTTTATTTATTTTAATAATACAGCTAAATACTCAATCAGTATACCCCAAATTACAGAAATCAAAAGACTTATCAGCAATAATTTTACTGCCTTGCTCACTTCGCCGTCTTTAAGAAGCACTATGGGTCCGTAACCCGCCCCTGTGCTGAGTCCGGCAACTGCAGCACCGAGCGTAAGTCCTGAATGAATATAAAGTTCGGCAATTGCTATTGACGCTGCGCAGTTTGGAATAAGCCCGAACACAGCGGCTCCCGTAATCTGCCAGATTCCGTAGTCTTTCACATTCTCAAAAAAGTGTTCTGCATGCGTCAGATTCATAACTGCAGATATAACTAATGTAACCAGAAGCACCCAACCATAAATTCTGAATGCACGTTTAAGGCTGTGAAGAATAATCTCCCTGTAATTAACAGAATGGAGTTCATGATCAATTTCAACAACATGAGATGACTGAACATTTGAGTGTTTTCCTGTATACATCCTTCTTTTCAGAATTATATCGAGGGCGTATCCTGATATCACTGCTATTATAAATTTGAGAAGAATAAGATACAGTATTTCACCACCCTGATTTCCATGAGCCAGCATTACGGGAATTGCCTCATCAGAAGTTGCCAGATATGTGGCCAGCAGGGTTCCTGTTGTCACCCTTCCTGAGAGGTAAAGCGATGTGACAAAAACTGACATTCCGCACTGCGGTATTAAACCGAGTATGGAACCTGCCAGAGGCCCCATAGTGGTGCTTATTTTAAGTCCGGCTATAAGATCTAACTGCTTCTTGTGTGAAAAATACTCAAGAATGAAGTAAAGTATAAACAGTACGGGAAGCATAAGCAGGGTGTCTGTAACAGAGCCGCTTATAATTCCCCATATAGAATTATCGTGTGAATGCATCAGATTAAATTTAATGAATAATTAGATGGTTCAGATTTCAATATCAAAACCAAGTATGAACTCCCGCCCGAGTATGGGCCCGTAAATATAAATTGTGTCAAAATTATCCCCGAACGGATTTCCCGGATCAATAAGGGGTGAATCCTGAGTGTAATCAAAAAGATTATTGATCCCGGCAAACAACTTCACCCTGCTGTAAGACCATGTTAATTTTGCATCCCAGACCGAGTAAGCCGGCGAATAGAGAGGTCTTGCAAACTCACCCGTTATCTCAGGCATTTTTTGCGCTCCGGTTATTTTTCCGCTGATATTTATTTCAAGCGGAATTGATTCAAAATCATAATCAGCGAGAACATTAAAACTGTGCCCGGGGTTAAATTCAGTCTCTTTTCTGACATTTTCTTCCATCGTGTATGTATCCAGGAAGTCATAACTGAGTTTCAGTCTTGCAGGAAAAAGAAACTGATACTCAAAAGATAATGAAACGCCATTTGAAATAGTGTAACCGGCAGAGTTTTTATAGATTATTTTTGTCTGGTCTGTATTATAATCAGGCAGTATCTTATCAGAGAATCTGGTGTAATGAGCATTCACTTCTATTCTGGCATACTGATTCCCGAAATCGAGATCCTGAACAAAAGTTGCAGAACCGTTTATGCTTTTTTCAGGTTTCAGGTCTGACTGTATCACCACCTCCCGCGCACCTGTAAGGGCGCTGTGATCTTCGGTGAAGATATTGACGTTCCTGAATCCGGTTCCTCCTGAAATTCTAAGCGAGCTGCTTTCAGAAAGATCAAGCCTCAGACTTAATCGGGGCTGTAGTATGCTTTTATGCACTGAGTGATAGTTGTACCTGATACCGGCAAGGGCTGAAATGAGATCACTGAACCGGTGCTCTGCCTGAAAAAATGCAGAATAAACTGCATTTTCCGAAGGTGAATTGATCTGCGTGCTAACCGGCGATGCTGTTGCGGGCGTATTATCATCATAATATTCATACTTTAACGCAGCTCCTGCTGAGTAGGTTGTAAGCACCCCGCGGCGCTGAGTAAAAATCACATCTCCATAGGCAATCTTCTGATCACCGTAATAATAGTTTGATCCGTAATATGAATCCTGATTGTGTGCACTGCCTGAGATGTTGATTTTCAGATCAGAAGCGGGTGAGATATGATGCATGTAACCCCCAAGCAGCTCAAAGCGGTTTGTGAAAACTGATTCCCCATACACCTTTGTTCCCCCGCGGTGAAGGTTCTGTTTCCACCCCATCTCTCCCCCGAACCGGTCTTCATAATAGTATCTCCCAAAGAGATAAACTGAAGAGTTTCCGAGATCAGCCATCCATTGATTTATGACAGAAAACCTTTCAAATAAAGGGGCATCAGTGAAATT
This sequence comes from Ignavibacteriaceae bacterium, assembly GCA_013359345.1. Classification (GTDB taxonomy): domain Bacteria; phylum Bacteroidota; class Ignavibacteria; order Ignavibacteriales; family Ignavibacteriaceae; genus JABWCA01. Next base: position 127 of record JABWCA010000338.1, on the reverse strand, counting down.
ATCCCTGTTAATATCAATACGTCTTTTGTTAAAAGAATCATCCGCCGTCAGTGATGATGCAACATTCCCGCGCCGCATATTTCCGGTCACAGAAAGGAGAGATTTCTGATAGTCGGTGAGACTGCCT
>JABWCA010000061.1 GCA_013359345.1 Ignavibacteriaceae bacterium | reverse complement strand
ATTTGCAGCATAAATGTACCACCCGGATGGGTGGTGATACAACAGGTCATCACAGCACCATCAGGATTCTTCAGCATGACAAAATCCTCCTGATCCGATGCAGCATCTGTTAGGGATGCGATGCTCGCATCCCGTGATAAATCACAGAATCCCGTGTAAGCACTAACTTCAAATAAAAGCACAACTGCCGATCCTCTCTTGCCGTTGGTTTTAACCCTGTTGACGTTGCCAGCCTGTCCGCCCGTGGCGGATTACCCGTTGCTAGCCTGTCCGCCCGTGGCGGATTGCTCGTTTCAGCTCAAATGTACAAATCATTCCCCAATACAACTGATTCCCGTGTAAGCACTAACTTCAAATAAAAGCACAACTGCCGATCCTCTCTTGCCGTTGGTTTTAACCGACGGAAAAAGGAAGCAGCACAAATGTACCGACATTCCCGGGAAACCGGGAGGCGTTACATTAATTCAGGTTTTCTTCTTTCTGTTTAAGGTTTATCATGGTCGTGGGGTATTTGCAGCATGACAATCACCAGCCAGCTGGCTGGCGGTACTAATCATCTCCCCAAACCATAGATTCCCGAGTAAGCACCACCCTTTTAAAAATGCACAACTGCCGATCCTCTCTTGCCGTTGGTTTTAACCGACGGAAAAAGGAAGCAGCTCAAATGTACCGACATTCCCGAAAAATCGGGAGGGCGTTACAATTTACTGTACGGATTCGTGATTCCAGGAATAGCAAATAACAACTTGTGAGATAACGTCAGAGAAATATCTCCCTGAATCGTGAATCGTCCTGAAAAAAAAAGGCTGTCATAAAGACAGCCTTTGAATAAACAGGTTATTTTGTAGTCATCTTAAAGACACCATCCCAGTCATCTTCGGGAGGAGCCAAAATGTAGTGAGCTGATCTTTCAGCGTATACAAGTGACGGCCCGTCTTCAGGATCAATCTTAAGCGCTTCATTGAATAATTTATTTGCCTCTGCAAAATTTCTCTCATGATAGAGATCCATGGCGTTATTGTACAGTCTGATCACTTCCTTTTTCTCCGGTGAAAGGGTGTCAGTTTTGGCTGCAATAAGCTCATAGGTCTTAACTGGTTTTGTTTTACCTTTAACCACAAGAAAATCAAGCAGACGGGTCACAAAATCTTCAGAAACCATCTCATAAGTTGATTCGGAAAGCATACAGCGGGTGCCGTAAGGTTTATTTGCTCCCTCAAGCCGGGAGGCAAGATTTACGTTATCACCCATAACTGTGTAGTCAAATCTCTGATTACCGCCCACATTGCCCACAACCACATCACCGGTGTTAATCCCGATTCTGATCTGAATAAGGGGCTGGCCTTCAGCTCTCCATTTTTCACGGAGTTTATCAACCACTTTTAATTGTTCAAGAGCAGTCTGGCATGCAAGGTGCGCATGATTAGGCAGGGGAACGGGAGCGCCCCAGAACGCCATCACTGCATCACCTATATATTTATCAAGCGTGCCTTTGTTGTGCATGACTATCTCTGTCATTGCACTCAGATACTCGTTCAGGAAGCTGACAAGTTCTTCAGGAGCTTTTGTTTCTGAGAATGTTGAGAATCCTGCAATATCAGAGAAGAATACGGTAACATTTTTTCTGTCTCCGCCGAGTCTGAGTCTGCCCGGTTCTGAGATAAGTTCTTCCACGATTGAGGAATCAACATACTGGGAGAACATTCCTTTTATAGCGGCTTTCTGTCTTCTTTCAACAATTACATAGTAAGCAGTTGAAGAGAAGTAGCCAAGAATGAGGGCAAGTGCAGAGCTTACAAAAGCGAAGATCAGATTATGTGATGAAAACATGTAAAATGACACTTCGCGGATTGCAAAAAGGAGGCCAATCAGTAAGGCAAAGTTCAGTATTTCAGAAATAAAAGAAAGCTTTAATTTCAGATCTCTGATAAAGGAGGTACCGAAGAAAATTGCAAATGTAAAAAAGAGAACGAAAGCAATTTCAGCCGGAACCGGCACTTTACTGAGAAAATCCTTACTAAGCACATTCTGGATTGCGTTAGCGTGGAACTCAACACCATAGAGAGTATTGGTGCCGGCAACATCTCCCTCAGAAAAGGATACAGATACAACATCACGGTCTTCTTCAACGGTAGAACCTATAAGAACAATTTTGTCTTTGAAGAAACCTGACTGCAGCAAGCCGGTTGCAGTATCATCCCATGTATTGAGATCAATCTCATATTCAAGCTCTTCCTGGGTCTGGAAATCCGCATCATCAAGCACGTCAAGGAAATCACGATGCGGAAAAGTCCTTGACTTTCCATAAAAGTTGATAACCATTGAGTTTGAAGTGAAGCGGGGGATCATTGTCTCTCCCATCTGGAAATAACCTGGGTGCATTTCAGAAAGATGATTTTTCCCGAGGTTATAATATGTGTTCAGAAGGGCAAACCCAAATGTGGGTACCATTTTTCCGGTGGTTTCGGAGTACATGAAGGGGAGGTATCTTCTGTGAACGCCGTCATCATCGGCAATTACCTTGACGATACCAATTGTTGTGTCGGCAAAATAAAAAGCATTGCCAAAGTTTTCGTCAAGCTTTTTAACTTCCGATGCGCCGCTGGAGGTCTGGGTAACACCTGCAACCACAACCTTTCCTGATCTTCTGATGGCATCAATAAAAATTGAATCATCTTCAGGTGAGAAAGAGTTGGGGGTACCCATAATAATATCTATCCCGATTGCTTTAACGCCTGCTTCGGTGAGATTGTCAATCACTCTTGCGAAAAAAGCTCTCGGCCATGGCCATGACCTTTGTGCTTCAGGAATACCCTGGTAAGTGTTTCTGGAGATTTCAAGAACGATCACGGAGGAATCCCTTATCGGGATTGCTCCGCGTCTTTTAAATCTTTCATCCAGATGATTGAGTTCGTATTCCTTAAGGGGCGCAATTTCAACAACAATATCCTGCGTAAGAACTATAACGAGGAGAGAAACGGCAAAACAGATAAGCAGTTTTGACCATACCTCACGTTTTGTTGTTGCTTCTGCCATAAATTATCTTAAATCAAATCTGGTTACGAATGAGATGATACTGTCATTTGCAATATCTTTATTTACAATGTATCTCATCTGAAGCTGGAGGCTCAGGTTCTGCATAACTTTGTAAATGGCGCTTGCATCAAAATCATATCTTTCAAGATCACCGAAATTAGGATTCACAGATCCTGCAAGAGTGAGCTGATTTTTCATCAGATTATATCTTGCACCTGCTGAAAGTGAAATATAATTATACTCAAGCAGCTGAATTTTGGTGTTATTGAAACTTCCGTTCAGATATGAATTAAGATCATCATTCCAGTACTGATTTGTTGTAAGGCTGAGTGAAGTATTGTTCACGTCAACTTTTCTGATACTTTTATCATCTCTTTTTGACCAGCTGAAATTAAGTGATGCCTGCATCGGTATTTCAAGATTAAATCTCTGTGAAACTGAAGCAGAAATCTTGTTTGTGATATCGTCAACACCGTTCACGGCAATATTGGGAGCTGCGGTTGCGAGGATTCCGTTATTATTGTCATTTCTTACGAATGTGACAACAAAGCTGGGGAGATCATATCTCGGGAAAACCGAAACTGATGCGCTGATTGTCTGATAAGTTGTTGTTGCGAGCTTGGTTTTCTGGAGGTTGTCTTTCAGATTTTCATAGCCCACCGAGATGAATAATTTATTATCCCAGAGCCTTACTCTGTCCTGAAGCTGGATACCTGCAACGTCTGTTCTTACAAAGCTGTTGCCAAAGCTGCTGAACTCGCTTCCTCTGTATATGTATCCGCCTTTGAGGAAGTTGCCGAAGTAATTTAAGGATACTGCACCTTCATAAGCCAGTGAGGAGAGTTCCTGGGGATTGAGGGGATTAAGGAACTGGTTGACTGTGATAAAGTTACCGAGAATGTTTTTAATATTCTTGATCATATCGGCATCGCCGCCGCTGAACGTTCCGTTGGGACCAAATACTTTATCAATTGTTGAATCAGCAAATGTTCCGGTTGAGATATCGCGGTTGAGAACCGAGAATGCAGCCTGACCCGTGATCATGATTTTCTGATCGTCAAACCCGAGCTGAAGGTTTGTGCCTACAACAATATTTTCCTGCGGTGCTCTTCCTATCTCAATTGACTCCATTTTATCTTTGGAGTGCATATAGGTGAGGCCGAATTTGAAATCTTCTCCCGACTGCAGATAGGGGCTTACAGCCAGCAACTGACGCTCAAAGGTGCCGTAATTAACTCTTGCAAGACGTCCGTCTTTGAGTGTGGTGATATCTGAGCCGAGAGTGTCTCTGTTCAGGTATTCTATTACGCTTCCGTCAATTCCTCTTGTAACCTGACCGTAGCTTGCCTTTATATTGAAAATACCGAGATGTGTGGCACCTGAAACACCTCTTACTCTTTTACCGGTAAGAATTAAAGACTGAAACTCGGGGGTGTAGTCACCGCCATAAACTTCAATCATGTCATGTTTAATCCCGATTCTGTAACGGTTATTAGGCTGAAGGTAACCTTTTTCCTCGGAAGTCATATAGAGAAGGCCTTCAAGTGACCAGTCGCCATAATTTAATTTAGCATCGAGGTTGAGATTATTGTACCACTGATTATTAGAGCGGATATTCTCATTTCTTGATTCACCTCTGGTGTTAACATAATACTCAAGCGGTGTTTCGGGAATTGAAGCAAACCCCGCTGATGATTTAGCCTGGAAGGATGAAGTATATGAATGATAAAGGTTTCCCTTGGTGTCATAAAGTTCAAGGGTGATTGTATTTGAAAACCCGTAGTTAATATACTCCGGGAAATTATCTCCGGAAAAGATAATAAGATCATCGGCAAAAAGTGCGAGTGAAGTTACATCTTTACCATTAAGGTATAATTTGGTTTTTGCCTTATCAACATCGTCAGATGCTTTCAGGAGTGAAACCGTAATGAGGGCTTCTCCCTTGGTAAGGGGTTCTGCGGGATCGGGGCTGAGCAGTAAAACTTCAGCATCTTTTGGTGAAGGCTGCTCAACGGTGATTTTAACGGTGTTGCCTGCAAGGGCATCTTCCGGATAATATGCTTCTGAACCGTCTGCCAGTTTCATGAAAAGGAAATATTCAACCATGGGGGCTTCCACATCCAGGCCGGGAATACGTCCTGATGCTGATGAACTGGAGAGCGTCATATCCATTTCTTTGTAATCTGAGCTGCTGAAAGTTTTATACTTCAGCACGATATCCTGAACTACATTTGAACGAAGGAAATCTACCTTGATATAAATGTCATTGTTCTCTTTTGCAGGTGAATTTTTCACACCGGATACAACAGTGCTGGGCTGTGCCAGCAGCATGGCAGCCGGTATAAAGAGAAAAACAGCCAGGGTTAATAAAACTTTGTAAAAATTAAACATTTTACCTCCGGAGAATTATTTTGGAGTTTTGACGGAATTTGAAGTAAAAATAAGAAAAATCAGTTAAAAATATAGCTGATTATATTAAAAAACTCCATTAAATTAAGTTTAAAACAAAAAAATCCCGGCATTTACCGGGATTCTTTCAAAAACATATTAGTCTACGAAATATTCGATTATAAGATCGCCTGAATCTGTTTTGATGATCAGCTTTTTAACGTTTGTTTTCTTGCTGTTATTAATAAGATTCTGGATGGTATTGTTAAAGGGAAGCACCGTAACATCACCCTCTTTTGTAATGTATACGAATGTTCCTGCAGGAACCATGCCTGTCTGACGGTTACCGTATATTGCCTCAACAAATACGGATCCTTCTTCAATTGCCACCAGACCCTGATCATCGCCACCCTGAACAAGACCGCCTGTACCACGGATAGACGCCACGAGAGTGGGTGTGTTGAACTTGAAGTCGTTCTGGTCCTGCTTGGTCACGTTGAAACCGACAGTTCCGCTGTTGATTTCAGTGGTTTTCGAAACATTCTTACCTGTCTTTTCAGCAAAAATTTTCACCATGCTGTTATCTCTCACTCTGAGAACAGAATTATCTGTGAATTTAACAAGAGCCAGTGATTTGTCACCTGTTTTAATCTCATCAGAATTTTGCAGAGCAGAACCGTTTTTAAGATCAGACCAGCCTGAACCGCCCGATTTATATTTAACATCATTAACGGTTTTAGTGACTATGGCAACCGATTCAGCCGGCGGGAAACTGTTGTAAACAACGAAAGCCGGGAGCAGCATAACTGCGGGAATTAAAAGGAGCAGATACTTAAATTTCTTCATATAGTTAATTCCTCCTCACTATCTTTCAATGAAGTATAAGTTGGATAAAGCGCCGGGATTTGCCGAGAGGTAATTTAGTATTGCAGTAACCTCTGACATCGGGATAAGATTTCCGTCCGGATCTGTGAAGCCGGTGATCTGTATTGAACCTTCAGAAATTCTTCTGATCAGCTCTGAAGGGAGCGCACCCGAAGGGAAGTACTGTAAAAGGCCTGCAACAAGTGAATTTATACCTGCAGCGGGATTTGAACCGGCAGCTTCAATAAAAAATCTCACTATGTTACTCTGTAATTCCTCGCCTCCGCCAGGTCCTGAGACCACAGCAGTGATCTGCATTGCAATTTCATCGCCTGCGTTCCATTCACGCTGAAGAATGTTCCTGAGGTTCACACTGGTTACATTTCCCACGTCCACGTTATCAATAAGAGGAGTGCTTGAACTGAGAATTTCTTCAGGTGACTGGCTGGGGTTTATTCTTTTGGCAGCGCGTACAAGATAACGTGTGGCGCCAATTGCCTCGGTCCAGGTTGCTGTAACGTTACCCATGTCATATCTGAAAAATTCAATGGGGGCAATGATAGAAAGAGTCTGGGTTGGGTTAACAAATTCAAGCTCTTTTTCCTGAATTACAGGAGGTGAGTAAGGATTGCCTGTCTCATCAAGAAGCTCAAGGAAAATTTTATATTTTCCGGTCGGTCTTCCTTTTCTCAGGTTCTCGTCAATAAGAGTAGAATTTGATTCTTCTTCAGTGATTCTGATATCCTGTGTGCCGATTTCCTGGTTGCTGAAGCTTCTGGCAGTAAACGCACCGGTTTTAAATGTGTAAACACGGTTGTAACTGCTTTCACCGGCTCTCTGCCATTCAAAATTTCCTCTGAGTATGACCATGGCGCCTGTTGGCTGGATATCAATGGTCATGAGTCTGGGTGAACCTTTCAGGTCATTTGAAAAGAGAAAGGCTGTGAGATCAACTTTTGGCAGAGGCTCAAAAACTGTAAGCACCATAGTTGGCTGCTGGGCAAACAGCTGGGAACCTGCCAAAATTACCGCCAGAATAAGTAATGTTAATTTGGCTTTCATAATTCCTCCCGATTTGGGTTTTTATTTATTCAGCTTCTGTTTAATTTCAAACTTATAGAAATGAAGCAATTAATTGGTTCAATTTAACTGATAAAAATGAACAAAAACGTGACAGCCTCCACTTTTAGAAATCAGTTGCCCTGCTAATGAGGGCTGTCACAGAAACATTAATCGCTTTTATCACGAATTTAATTTAAATAAATATTTTTAATTTTAAATGATTTTTATAGTTATCTTTATATAAATAAGCCTTCCAAATAATTATTGTAGTTACCTTTTTATGAGAGTTGTATTAATATTTGCAGCCGCAATCTTTATTTTTACATCATCAGAATTATTTTCACAGGTTCAGGACCCTGCGTTTGTCATTAAGATTAATGAGGCTCTTGAAAAAGCTTCGGGAGGAAATCCCAAAGGTGCGGAGTTTGATTTCCTGAAGATAGCGGAAGAAGCGAAACTCAGCGGAGACATCATTTCTGCCGCACAGGCTTTTAAGCAGCTTGGCACTCTTTACTCACCCCAGACCTTCAATATACCTGACACCTCAATGATGTTTTATGACAGGGCACTCAGCCTTATTGATGATGAATTAGCCAGTCTGACGGGTAAGGGCAAAACCCCTGATGTATCTTTTCTTAAAGAAAAAGCAAATATCCTTAACAACATTTCAATACTGTATCAGTACTCCAAAGACTACAGCACTGCAATAGAAAAATTTACTGAAGCCCTTGAAATTGACAGAGAAATCAATAACCCGGAGGGTGAAATTTCGACTCTCTCAAATATAGGCCGCGCATACAGAGATCAGGGTCTTTACACCGATGACCCTGATGAGAGTGAATTCTCCCTTTCATCATCCCTGCTTTACTTTGACTTGGCTCTGACTGTGGCAAAAATGCCCGAACTTCAGAAAAGTGCGTCAATCAGGGTGCCGGAGATTTACCTTAATATAGCACGCACCTATGATATAAGGCTGAACTATGACTCTGCCCTGATTTATTATGACAAAGCCGCAGAAATTTTCGGGCAATCAGGCAATCTGAGACTTGAGGCAATAACCACGCTTAACAAAGGATACACCCTTACCAAATACAGCGATATTGAAACCGATGAAAGAAAGAAAACGCAGCTTCTGGAATCAGGTATTTCCCTTCTTAAAGATGGAATTGAAATTATTGAGAAGCTGAGGGGTGAAATTGAAAGCGACCTTCTGAGATCAACCTTCTTTGATGATAAGATTCTGTATTACGAAATACTGATTGAAAGGCTTTTTAATGCGGGGATGTATCAAGAAGTGTTTGAATATATTGAAAGGGCAAAATCAAGGGCATTTCTTGACCAGCTTGCCTCCCGTGAGGAAAATCTCAGCAAATACCCGAAAGCGGTTCAGGATCTGATTAAAAAAGTAAAGGATCTTGAAGATAAGATATATGAACTCAGAAGCGGCAGGGATGCAGAGGCAGAGCTTGCCGCCGTTATTAAGAATTATGATGAAGCGGTGAAACAGCTTGCAGAAGCTGCGCCTGAGTACAGTGCGCTCACAACTGTTCAGCCTGTGAGAGTTGAAGATATCAGGAAGCAGCTTGGTGATAAGGAAGCAATCATTGAGTATTACACGGGAAGGCTCTTTAACTGCGTTTTATTTATCAGCAAAAAAGAGCTCACGGGCAGATTTATAGATGTGACCTCATATTCTCTTGAAGACACCATTCATGCGCTCAGGGATCAGATAACAGAATTTCCGCAGGAAAAAGTTACATTCATTAACCTTACCTTAAGAAAAAACAAGAAAAACCCGAATCCGCCTGATTCACTTCAGCTGGAACAGATGTGGGCAGCCGAAAAAACAAACAGTTATTTTCAATGGACCCTGATGCAGCTTTTTGGCGTGCTTGTGGGTAAGGAAATATACACTCTTTCATCAGAATATGAGAGACTTTTCATTGTGCCTCACGGCATACTGCATCATCTGCCGTTTGCGGCGCTGATACCCTCACCTGCCCATCTTGATTTCTCACAAGGCAGGCATATAGTTCATCCCAGGTACTGGATTACCGAAAAGGCGCTTGTCACCATACCCTCGGCAAGCGTGCTGCAGTTTATAAGGAAGAGGGAAGGAAGAGAACATAACACCGCACTGATAATAGGTAATCCCGTTTATCCTGTATCATCATGGAATGACCTTCAGTTTGCAGAAAAGGAGGCTGAATTTGTATCACAGTTCTTTGAGGCCGACGAAAAACTTTTCCTCAAAAAGGAACAAGCCACCGAAACAATTGTAAAAGAGAATATAGGCAGGTATGATATCATTCATCTTGCCACCCATGGCCTCTTTATGCAGGAGGCTCTTGAAAGCAGAGTGCTGTTCAGTAAAACCGACAAAGATGACGGTTACCTGAAAGCAAAAGAAATTTTTGACCTCAGCCTTAAAAGCAGCCTTGTTGTGCTCAGCGCATGTGAATCAGGACAGGTGGGAGGTTATGTGTCAGGTATGGCGCCGGCAGGTGATGATCTTGTAGGTCTTACGCGCGCATTCCTGTTTGCCGGCTCGGCCAGTGTCATAGCCACGCTTTGGAGCGTTGATGATATTGCCACCGGTGAGGTTATGAAGACATTTTATAAGAATTTTATCAAATCGGGCATGAACAAATCAGATGCCCTGAGAGCAGCCCAGCTCGCCGTACTGGATGATCCGGGTCATATTGACTGGCAGCATCCTTTCTATTGGGCGCCGTTCGTTTTATACGGCAGTTACAAATAAATAATTCCGGAGAGTTATGAAAATTGTTGCGCTTCTGTTTTTACTGACAGTTTATCTTTTCGCAGCCGGTGAGAAGGGTTTGTACAACCCGGCCTCCGGTGCTGCGCACCCGCAGGTCACCCGCATTAATGTTATGGATGATGATTCTGTTGAAGCCATTTTCAATGAAGCAGTTGAAGATTATGATAATCTCCGGTATAATGAAGCCATCAGGAAATGGCACAGCACCATTGCTTATTATGATACCACAAACCCCCTTAATGTTGTTATAGGATATGACAATATAAGCCTTGCGTACTGGGGACTCAAAGAATTTGGCGTTGCCTATTATTATATGGAGAAGGCAATTGATTATACGCTGAAACATGACCTGCAGGAGAGATTCCTGAAGCAGATTAAGCGTTACGGTGATTATCTCAATAATCTGGGTTATATAAAGGCAGCTGCCGACGTGTATGCAAAAGCAATAAAAATTTCAGAAGGCTGGCTTGATGCAGAATCAATTAAGGTTCTTGAAGACCAGCTTGCAGTATATAATGAAAATGTTCAGGTTGCTGCTGATTTTAATTACACTGATTTTGATAAACTGCTTAAACCCGGGATTTCAGAAAGGGATAAATACGATCTTTACATTAATCTGGGAATAAATCTTACTTCTGCGGGTGATTATGAAAGGGCACGCAGTTATTACAACCTTGCGCTTGAAACCATCCCCAAAATCACAGAAGATAAGCCCGGCCCCATGGATGCCCTCACGGGACTGTTTTATGTTAACCTCATAAAACGTACTCTCCGGATATATGATCCGCCTGAAACTGCCCAAGGCTCTGCAGAATATGACAGAGTAATGTTTCATATGATTGATATTGAGTATATCACAAAAGACAGCGCAGTTGCAGTTGTTAATGCCGGCCTTAATGAGAATGTGATACCCGGCAGCGAGGTGGAGATATGGGGCATGGTTACAGACCAGCTGCCTGATCACGATGTCTTCAATCTTGCGAAGGGTGTTGTGACTGAGGTTGACACTTTCAAATCAAAAATAGCATTTAAGCTGTTAACAGCTGATCAGTTCCAGAAGCTGGTGTTTATAAATGATCTTGTATATCTGCGGGTTAAAAAAGTAAAGTTTGACCATGCAAGTCTGTTAAGAGATCTTGCAAAAGAGAGGATTCTGTTCAGAAACAGTTTCGGGAATATTTTTTACGACTTTTTCACTCTGAGCAGAACCAACTCTGCCGGCGTGCTTGAGCTGATAAAAAATCAGATAGATACAGAGGTGAAAGAAACGGCTGATCTGGTTGCCACACTTGAAAAAGATTCGCCCTCTTTTCTGGATAAAGCCAAAGGTGGCAGATTCAGAGGAAAGACACTGCAGGAGGCACTCAGAGCATCCCGGAGCAATGACGTTGAAGATTTTTTCCTCTTTGTGCTGGATTTCCCAGGTAAATATCTCGGCCTTAACTGGTCATTTAATGAGGTTTATGCAACCTGGATGCTCTCTGAATGCATGATAGGGTACAGAACCTTTGAATTAAAACTGCTGGATGCAAAGAGCACGGCAGATCTTGACAGAATCTTCTTTGAAGACTCACTCAGCATTATTGATAACGGGCTGATAAGCAGGGTGCGCGATACAATAGAAGCGGTATATAACACAGGTCAGGCAGACCGAGCCAAAATTCTCTTTGACGGGGCATCATATCTTGCTGAAAAGTTCGGCAGGCCGGAGCTTCTTAAAGAGATATATCTTTCAGGAGGTCTCACCTATAATGTTCTGGGTGATTATGAAAGCGCCGAAAAGTTTTACGAAAAATCTCTCAGGTACAGCCAGCAGCTTCAGGACACTTCATTTATCGGCACGTGCTTTCACAACCGCGGAACAAACTTCACGGATATGCTGGAGTATGAAGAATCAATAGCAATGTTTGACAGTGCAATAGTGATAAGACAGGAGGCGCTCAAAAAAGACCCGACTCCGTTCAGAATGACAAGACTGGGAGGTTCATACTGGGGCAAGGCTTATGCACTGGTAAAACTTGACAAGTACGTTGAGGGTGTCAAAAATTATGAGCTTGCAATAGCACTTTATGATTCATCAAAAACTGACGATGCGTTTGGTGATAAGGTAACGGTTCTGTTCAATATTGCAGACACTTACACAAAGATGGGTGAACTGAACAAGGCGCTTGAACTTTACCAGCGTCTGCTTCAGATTTCAATTGATATGAAAGATGATGTCAATATCCGCAAGGCCTATTTCAATCTGGCTTACACTTATTTTGAGCTGGCAGAGTACAATAAGGCAATTGAATTCTATACTAAGTCTTATGAGCTTTATCTTGCCGCAGGGGGTTATGCGGATGCAATAAACTCACTCTCCAATATCGGGCAGGCAAACTGGAATCTCGGTAAATACGATATTGCCATTGAATATCACATGAAGGCACTTAAGCTGGGTGAAAGCAACGGCACCGCTGCAGATCAGGGGTATTCATGGAATAAAATTGCCGCTCTCTATAAAGAATCGGGTGAACCAACCAAAGCGATTGATGCATACACAAATTCCATTAAATTCTATGAGATGGATAAAGACAGCGCCGGTATTGCAAAAACATACATTGATATGGCGCAGCTCTACAAAGATCTTAAAGATTTTGCAAAGTCATTTGAGCTGACCGAAAAAGCAATTCTGATACGTGAAAGGCTTAATATGCCTTACGAGGTTGCTGAGGGTTATTTTGATCTGGGTCTGGCCTACTATGATTACCGTGAATATGAAAAGGCTACTGATTTCCTTAAAAAATCTCTTGAACTTAACACTCAGCTTGGTGATCAGGTTGATCAGGTTTACTGTCTTCTTAATCTGGGGCTCATTGATTATGTTTACCGCCGCAGTTATGATAATGCAATAAAAACTTTCACCGATGCACTGCAGAGGGCCAAGCTCGTAGAAAATGATAATGCAATTGCATACAGTTACTACAGAATGGGTAATCTTTTCCTTGATAAGGGGAACACGCAGAATTCTTTTGCATACCTTGATTCATCACTTACGCTTTATAACAAAATAGGCGATAAGAATCAGGCTGCATTCATTCTGCTTGATATCGGTCTTAATTACATTCAGAGCGGTGAATTTGAAAAGGCCAAACAGGCTTATATGAGAGCAGATACGCTCGCAAAAGAGACCAATAATAAAAAGATACAGTCTTCTGTTAAACTTTACTTCGGTGATCTTTACTCGGTGCTTGGAGATTACAAAAAAGCTCGTGAATATGTTGAAATCACCATGAAAGAGTATGATGAAGATGAGAATCTCTGGGGCAAGGCAAGTGCCCACCTTACGCTTGGCAGCATTTATAACACACTCGGTGAATATTCACTTGCCAAGGAGAATTATGACGCTGCAGACAGCATTTATATCTCCCTTGAGGATGAATTCAGCCGCGCCACACCTATAAATAACATAGGCACTGTGTTTTTCTGGCAGGGAGACTATGATAATGCATTATCCAATTTCTACCGCGTTATGGGAATTCTTGACAGCGTGAAGTTCGGCGGTGAGTTTCTGGGTATTGTGCAGTCAAACCTGGGTGAGGTTTACCTCGGTATGAAGAAATACGACGATGCTAAAAAGTGGCTGCAGCTTGCATTGCAGACTTCACAAAAAAATCTCTCGGTAAGAAATTTAATCACAATACAATCGCTGCTCGCCGAGGTTTATAATAAACTCGGCATGGTTGATTCGGCATCATATTATCTGAATGCCTCATTTAACAAGGCAAAAGAGATCGGTGAAAAAGACAAGATCATGTACACGGCGGTTTCGGCAGCCGAAATATACTATAAACTGGGTGATGTTAAAAAATCAGATGAATTCATAAACCTTTCTGTTAAACTATCGGAGGAGCTTGGCACTAACCGTGTGGTTTACAGATCATATCTGTACCGGGCGCTGATTGAGAAAGATCAGAATAAATCTGACGAGGCAATTAACACACTGAGAAAAGCGGTTCAGGTTCTGAACGATATAAGAGGCAAACTTATAGGTGGTGAAAAGGCTGCAAAGCTGTTTTCATCAGGCGATGTGAAAGTTCAGATTTATGAGACCCTTATAAACCTTTTTATACAGAAGGGACAGATAGACAGCGCACTCTATTACCTTGATCTCAGCTATAATGAGGGCCTCAAAGAACAAATGGGTAAGCTGATCCCCAAATTTGAAGATGAGAATAAAAACAAAAAAGTCGAGCTTGAAAAAGAGCTAAAGACCAAAGTTGAAGGACTTGATGCAGAGCTTGAAAAAGAAAAATCAAAACCCGAAGGACAGCGTAACGAGGAGAAGATTGCTTTCCTTGAACAGAACAAGCAGGTTGCCGAAAAAGAGTATCTGAGTTTTATAACTGAAACGGTTAAAGAATACCCCGGGCTGGCTCAATATTTTTCAAACTCTGTAAACCCCAACACCTTTATCAGGAATAAAAATAAAATCCCCAAAGATGTGGCAGTGCTTGCATACCTGATGGGAGAGAAACAGTTATACATCTTTTCTGCCTCGCGTGACTCTGTAACCGCGGTGATTGTTGAAATACCGAAATCTGAGCTTGAGAAAAAACTTGTAAAATACTACAAGGGACTCAAGGATCCCTCAATGCCAAAGGCTGTCGGCGATCTTGATCCCAAAACAATGAAACCGCTTAACAGTGCCAACAACGCGGGATATGAAAAAACTCTTAAGCCGTTTCTTGAGCTTGGCATGGAGTTCTACGATATCCTGATAAGGCCTGTTGCAAACGTAATCAAAAATAAGAGCAAAATATCGATAATACCTTTTGGAAAGCTGTATTATCTGCCGTTTGAAACACTGGTTGAACATGAAAACAAGGAGTTTAAACAGTATTTCGGTTCAGATAAGATGATATTTTATGTGACAACTCTTGAGGTGCTCACTCAGAACAGCGATGAGGAAGCAACTGCTGTAAAACTCATGGCTTTAGGGAATGCAGATAAAACGCTCCCTAATGCAGAGCTGGAGGTGGAGGATCTTAAAGAACTTTTCAGCGATGCAAAAATTTATCTCAGAGATGATGCAAGTGAAGATAAAATAAAAAATCTGCAGTATGGTGAGTACAATGCGCTTCATCTTGCCACGCACGGCAGTCTTGATTACAAGGATATCAGAAACTCATTTCTGGCACTGGCAAGCAACAACCCCGCAGACGACGGGAAACTGACGATAGGTGAGGTGTGGTCATTAACCAACCTTGCAGATGTGAAACTTGTCACGCTCTCGGCGTGTAAAACCGCCGTAAGTGATGAGATCATTGAAGGCTGGCTTACGAGTCCCGCAAACGCATTTTTTGATGTGGGCGTGCAGACGGTTGTTGCATCACTCTGGCAGGTTGATGATGCTGCAACGGCAACTCTTATGAAAGAGTTTTATTCAAATCTTAAAAGTATGCCAAAACTTGAAGCATTGCAGAGGGCAAAAGAAAACCTCAGCAAGGATCCCAAGTATGCACTCCCGTTCTTCTGGGGGGCATTTATTTTAACAGGAAACTATAAATAATGTTTTAATATAAAATCCGGAGTCAATAATGTCACGCAGATTACTTATTGCCTTTTTATTGTTTCTTTGTTTTACTGTGCATTCACAGTCACTTTATTTCAGTGCCGGCTATGATTTAATGATACCCACCGGCGGCGGATTAAATGATTTTGCGGATAAATACAACTCTCAGCGGGCGGCAATTCTGACTCAGAAAATGGAAGCGCCTTCCATGTTCAACGGATTATCTTTCATGGCGGGTACTGCGCTCGGGCCGATGATCCTGGAACTCGGTTATTCTTCTCATAAAGGAAAGATGAGCGCCTCCTCAAATCCGATGGCAACACAGGGAGGTGCAACAGGCAGGGAAATTAACTTTGAGAACAGCATGTTCAATATCAGCATAGGTGTTTTAAGCACCGACGCTTCTTCAGAAACTTATATTGTTTTTCCCTCCATGGAGGCTAATTTTTATTCAATGAACTTTACGACAAAACTGACCGGTGTGAACAGCGCCGAACAGAAGGGTAACGTGGGATCATTCACGCAGGTTGGTCTCGGAGCATCGTTAATGAAGGGATTCGGGGGGACATTTATTATTTATGCCAAGGCAGCTTATTATCTGGATCCATTTAAATCCTCGTTTTCAGATCTGTACAGGAAAACTTCAACAAGCTATAACATTACAGATGATGAAGATGAAGGAAGCTACAGCGGTTTTCTCCTGAAAGCAGGAATTATGCTTTACTGGAACTGTCTGCAGTAATATTTAACTGCTTGTTTAAAATTAAATAAGTGCGGAGGATTCTTCCGGAAACCTGATTACAGGCAGGGGAGCAGACGATGAAATTATTAACTTTAATAACATCAAAATTTCAGGAGGCGGATTTTCCCGTCAGAAATTGTTTCCCGGAGATTTGCCGAACCGGCTGTTAGTTTAACAGCGGGCGGCAATCTGAACCCTTATCTTACTATAAAATTAAAAAACCATTACAAAACAAAACATTGGAGTTATGTTTGAAAATAAGGATACTGTTTTCGTTGATACTGTTTACTTTTATTCCTGCTGTCGTTAGCGGACAGTCATTTTATTTCGGGATAGGATATGACTCATTCATCCCGGCTTCAGGAGGATTCGGCAAGTTTGCAGATAAATACAACACCCAGCGCGCCGCAATAATCACAAAAAAAATGGAATCACCTGCATCATTCAGCGGTGTTTCTTTCACATCGGGACTTGCATTAGGCCCTTTACTGATGGAGATGAGCTATTCAAGCCTTAAGGGTTCAATGAGCTCGGAACTGAATCCCGCCACAACCCAGGGGGGAGCTTCCGGCAGAGAAATCAATATAAGCAACAGTGCAATTAATGTCACGTTTGGCCTTATGTTTGGTGATTATGAATCAGAGATATACCTTGTGCTCCCCACAATTGAAGGTAATTTTAATTCTATGGATTTCAGGACAAGACTTACAGGCATTAATAATAACGAAGTGAAAGGGGAACTTTCAATAATCAGCCAGCTTGGGTTTGGTGCAGCGCTCATGAAGGGGATTGCCAATACATTTATAATCTATGGAAAAGTCGGTTATTATCTGGAGCCGTTTGAATCAAGTTACAGCGATCTTTATGACAAAACTGCAACAAATTACAATCTTCTCTCTGACGAAGCGAACGGTTCATACAGCGGCTGGCTTTTTAAGGCTGGTGTGATGCTTTACTGGAATTGTTTACTCTGATATGAGTCAGCGATCTGCCTGTGAGAGAGATAAGATTTATGCGGGTAATATCTGAAATAAAAAAAGGCTGCCCTGTAATGGGGGGCAGCCTTCTTAATAACCGGGGTTATGC
>JABWCA010000337.1 GCA_013359345.1 Ignavibacteriaceae bacterium | reverse complement strand
ATCACGTTTGTGCTGACACTGCTAAGGCTCCCGTCTATCAATAAAATTAAAACCCGGAATGTCCTTCGGGCGGGGTTATCATCCATCGCTATTTCACTGCCTTAAATGAGGAAGACATTCCGGGTTACAGCTCAAATGGTGCCAAGAGCCAGCCCCGGTAACCAGGGACAGAGGAAACGGGGAAAAATCAAATCATACAAAAGACCACAACCCTGAACACTTAGAATTTAAAATAAAAAAAGGAGGTCATGAACTTCACAACCTCCTGAAAGTTATTTACAAGTGGTACCTCACAGCGTTTATGCTGCTCCTGATATCACCGCTGCCGAAGGCGTTTTGTTGCCACTGATGTCACTGTTGTCACTGTTGACACTGTTGACACTGTTGTCACTGTTGACACTGTTAGTACTGATCTGTCACTTTTTCTTCGGCCTGTAAATATGAGTTGCATGACCAAAAAATGATTCTGCAGCTTCCATGATCGTTTCCGAAAGTGTGGGATGCGGGTGAATAGTAAGAGCAAGATCTCTCACAGTTGCACCCATCTCAATGGCAAGCACGGCTTCGGCAATCATTTCACCGGCACCGGGTCCGCAAAGACCGACACCGAGAATGCGTTCTGTTTTGGGATCCACAATAATTTTTGTAACCCCGTCATTACGGTCAAGAGTCTGAGCCCTTCCTGAAGCAGCCCATGGGAATTTAGCCACTTCATGAGGAATATTTTTCTCTTTTGCCTCTGTTTCAGTAATTCCGGCCCACGCAATTTCCGGATCGGTGAATACAACTGCCGGAATAGCCATCGGGGCAAATATATTCCGTGATCCTTTTATCGCCTCAACCGCAACCTTTGCTTCAGCAGATGCCTTGTGTGCCAGCATCGGATCGCCGGCAATGTCACCTATTGCAAATATACCCGGATCTTTTGTGCGTCTCTGCGGGTCAACTTCTATGAATCCTCTCTGATTCACCGTGACCTTGGTATTCTCAAGTCCTATACCTTTTGCATTGGGTCTTCTCCCGATAGAAAGAAGTACATAAGAATACTTTTTAACCTTAACTTCACCGCCCGGAGTTTCAATATGAACATTAATTCCGTCAGCCAGAGGATCCAGCTTAACCACTTTTGAGCTGAGCATCACCTCTTCAAATTTTGCATTAACCTTTTTTGCGAGGAAATTCACAAGATCACGGTCAGCGCCGGGCAGGAGCGTTGGGGTTGCTTCAACCACAGACACTTTTGTTCCGAGAGCTTCATAAACTGAGCCAAGCTCCAGACCTATGTATCCGCCGCCGATTACAAGCATCGATTCAGGAATCTCAGGGAGATCAAGCGCTGATGTTGAATTAAGCAGTCTGGGCGAATCCACCTGAAACACGGGGAAAGTTGTTATTTCAGAACCCACGGCAATAATCGCATTTTTGAACTGCAGCTCCTGTGTGCCGCCGGCATTAAGGGCTATTTTAAGTTTATCGGAAGAAATAAATTCTGCCCTGCCCTGTATATAGGTTATTTTCCTCTGTTTTGAGAGGGTACCCAGTCCGCCGGTCAGATTATTCACAACCTTATTTTTGAAGGCTCTGAGTTTATCTATGTCAATTTCCGGTTTCCCGAACTTAACACCCCAGTGCTCTGCTTCTTCTGCCTCATTGATTAGTTTTGCAATATGGAGCAAAGCTTTTGAGGGGATGCACCCTCTGTAGAGGCAAACGCCTCCGGGATTTTTTTCCATATCAATAAGGGTGACGTTCATTCCATGATCTGCGGCATGAAAAGCAGCGGCGTAACCACCCGGTCCGCCGCCAATTACTACTAATTCTGCACTCATATCTTTTTCCTCCTACCCTTCTATCAGCAGTTTGAACGGATTTTCCAGTGCTTCAATGATCCATCGCAGGAATCTGATTGCATCAGCACCGTCAATTATTCTGTGATCATAAGAAAGTGAAAGCGGCAGCATGAGCCTGGGTACAAACTCTCCGTTTTTATATACGGGTTCGTACTGTGATTTCGATACTCCCAGAATTGCCACCTCGGGTGAGTTTACTATGGGTGTGAAGTAAGTGCCTCCTATGCCGCCAAGGTTTGAAATACTGAAGCATCCGCCCTGAATATCTTCAAGCGATACTTTTTTATTTCTTGCCTTTTCTGAAATAACCGCAAGCTCGGCAGAAATCTGTGTGAGGTTGAGTCTATCTGCATTTTTTATGTTCGGAACAATGAGACCATGCTCAGTATCAACTGCAATCCCGATATTATAGTAATTTTTGTAAACGAGCTCCATTTTCTGCATATCAACACTGGCGTTAAACTGCGGGAAAACTTTAAGAGCCTGAGTTATTACCTTAACAAGAATGCCTGTCATCGTCAGTTTTCCGCCTGATTTCTGTACCACCGGCGAAAACTGTTTTCTCATTTCCTCAATATCGGTTATATCGGCTTTGTCAAACTGGGTGACATGGGGTATTGTGCTCCATGCATAACTGAGATGCTCTGCCGTCTTAGCGCGCACGTTGTTCATAGGCTTACGCTCAACGGTGCCGAATTTACTGAAATCAGGGAGCGGTTTTATCTGTGTTGCGCCTGCTGCTGACTGTACCACAACCTGTGCCGGAGCTGCTGCCCTGCTTTCGTTAAGCTTTTTAACGTATGCTTTAACATCCTCAATTGAAATTCTTCCGCCGGGACCTGAACCGGGTATAACACCTATGTTCACGCCAAGCTCACGGGCAAGCCTTCTGACTGACGGCGCTGCCGGTGCGGCATTGGGAGCAATGGGCGGCTGGCTGTCCATAAACGCCTTGGGAGGATTATACATAACCTCGGGGCTTTTTATCTCGTCAAGGATTTGCTCTGTTGTGGTGAACACTGCCGCAGCGGGCTGTGCCGGCTGAACAGGCTGAGTATAAACCGGTGCTGGTGCAGGAGCTTCCTGCTTTAGCGCCGGAGCTGATGCCGGGGCTTCTTTTACTGCCGGCGCAGTACCTGAGACTTCAAGTTTCAGAACAATCTGACCTACTTTGGCTTTTTCACCTTCTTTAACAAGAACTTCAAGCACTTTGCCTGCTTTTGAAGAGGGCACCTCTATTGTTGCCTTGTCGGTCTCGATTTCAAAGATTGACTGATCTTCTTTAACAGAGTCGCCTGTGCTAACAAGCACTTTCACAACAGTTGCTGATTCAATGTTCTCGCCCAGAGTCTGAAGCACCTCTTCATATACAGAACTGCCTGCCGGTTCCGTAACTGCGGCAGCAGAAGGAGCTGGTGCTGTTTCCTGAACCTTAACTTCTTCTTTTACCGGAGCACTCTGCGGCTGAGGAGCAGGTGCAGATTTCGCGGCTGCGCCTTCCTCAACTGTAAAAACAACCTGACCAACCTGTGCCTTATCGCCTTCTTTAACCAGAACATGGGCAACTGTGCCTTCAATTTCTGAGGGCACTTCAATTGTTGCTTTATCTGTCTCAATTTCAAGCAC
>JABWCA010000060.1 GCA_013359345.1 Ignavibacteriaceae bacterium | reverse complement strand
AATTATTCATTCACAGATAAAAATTTATCAGAAGGAAAAGTCTGGTACAGACTGAAACAGATTGATTATGACGGCTCATACAAATTTTCGAATGAGATATCTGCAGAATCAGCCGGCCTGATCAATGATTTTGTTCTTTACGGCAACTATCCCAATCCGTTCAACCCTTCAACCACAATTTCATTCAGTTCAAAAGTTAAGGAAAATGTAAAGGTAACTGTTCTTAATCTGCTTGGCGAAGAGGTAGCCACTCTGTTTGAAGGCATCGCAAATCCCGGTCTCAATAATTTCACCTGGGATGGAAAAAACAGCGCCGGCATCACAGTTAACAGCGGAATCTACATTTACAGAATTGCAGCCGGTGCAAAATCATTCGCCGGAAAAATGATCATGAATAAATAGAGTTTCCGGAAGCAGACATGAAAAAGATATTAATTTTATTAACATTCGTATTTCTGGCCGGAGCAGGTAATCTGCTCCGCGCTCAGGATTATCTTTTCTTCACCGATAGTGATATCCCCGGTTATTATGACCCCAGCTGGCTTTACAGTGCATCACCAAGTGAGCTCTTAAAAGTGAACGGCTCCAAATATCCTGTAAGCGCAGACACTTTCTTTGCCGGTGTTAACGCTCTTAAACTCCAGTATAAATCAGTTGCCGGAGGTGACTGGATGGCAGCGGTTGCAGCACCCGGATGGCCGGGACGTGACGCATCCCTGAAAGATTCCATAGTGATGTGGATCTACTCAACTGATGCTGTTACATCCCAGAATCTTCCTTACATCTTTGTTGAAGATCTGTCTAACCAGAGATCAACCAAGATTCCCCTTTCGCTTTACAATGGTGATATCCCGGCGCTTACATGGACCAAAATTTGGGCGCCTCTTGATACTCTCAAAAGAAATCCCGGTTCAGCTGATCTCACAAGAATCAAAACCATTTTTCTCGGTCAGAACACATCAGAAGGAATAACCCGCACAATATTCATTGACAACGTGAAGATGACAGGCGGTGAATCTGTTTATGATTACAATTATATTGTGGTTCTGGGCTCATCCACCTCTGCCGGCACAGGTGCTAATCCGCCGGACAGCGCATGGGTTAACAGATTCAGATCACATCTTTTATCAACTGACAGCACCTGGAGAGTTGCAAATCTGGCAGTGGGCGGATTCACAACCTATCATGTAATGCCCACGGGGTTCGTTCCTCCCGCGGGAAGGCCGGTTCCCAGAGTTACCAACAATATCTCTTATGCACTTGAATATAATCCTGTGGCTATTATTATAAATCTTCCTTCAAACGATGCTGCAAGCGGTTATCCCCTCTCAGAGCAGATAGCAAACTATGACACTCTGGTAAATTTTGCTGCTCAGAGAAATATAAGACTCTGGATCACCACAACTCAGCCGAGAAATTTCTCCTCTCAGTCACAGCTTGACGCTCTTATGGCAATGCGTGACTCAACATGGTCACGTTACGGTTCAATGGCAGTCGATTTCTGGACAGAGATCGCGCTTTCAACAGGTTATATCAATCCGCTTTACAATTCAGGTGACGGAATTCATCTCAATAATGCCGGGCACAGAATAATTTATCAGCGCGCTGCAGCAAAGGTGATTCCTGAGATTGTTCCTGTTGAGCTGGTTCGCTTCAGTGCTGCGGAATCAGGAAGTGCTGTAAAGCTTTTATGGGAAACAGCTACCGAACTGAATAATAAAGGCTTTGAAGTTGAGAGAAGAATCATCGGCAGTCAGTTCTCCGGGATCGGATTCGTTCCGGGAAAAGGAACCACTTCCCAAAGGAGTGTTTATACTTTTGAGGATCTCAATTTTGACGAAGGAACAACATACTGCTACCGTCTGAAACAAACAGATTTTGACGGTTCATTCACATACTCGGGCGAGATTGAAGTAACAACCTCAGTTCCCTCGGATTACATGCTTTACCAGAATTATCCCAATCCGTTCAATCCTGAGACAAAGATAACTTTTTCGGTTCCCGAAGCGGGCCAGGTAAATCTTAAGGTTTATGACGTGGCAGGAAACCTGATCTCAACTCTGCTATCAGGTGTTATCACATCGGGTAAGCATTCGGTTAATTTTAAAGCTTCTGATCTGGCGGGAGGAGTGTACTTCTGCAGGATGGAAGCCGGTGAATATTCCGGAATAATTAAATTATTACTCCTTAAGTAATTTGCAAACTCACACCTCCAAAAGGGGCTGTTCAACATGGAACAGCCTCTTAAACTTCACACCGTTCCGGCATTTATTCCCCTGCAGAAAATCAGCCTCAGATTCTCAGATTATGGCAAAGCACACCTTTTAATATACAATGTTCCGTAAGGATCAGAGCTTTCGTCTGAGACTCAGTAAAGCGGGGGAACAGAAAATTTAATCGGCTGCTTATCCCCTCTCAGATCTGTTTAACCGGGTGACATTTATGAAATGCAGACAGCATTTCAAAAGGGAATGTCTGTTGTTATTTATTACGGTTTCTTAACCAGATCCCTGAAGGAGATATCCATAATCTCGTAATTTTTATACCCTTCAAAATCATAGTGCCACCACTCTGTGCCCAGTGCAATAAACCCGAATCTTTCCATAATATTTTTGAGCAGGGCTCTGTTTATTATAACATTTTGCGGAAAATTCATATAGTCATGATGAGCCTTTTCAGTGAAGTCATCATACTCTGTGGGCATATCAAGTTCTTTGCCGGTTTTTGAATCTATCACGGTAAGATCAACAGCACACCCTCTGTTATGCCTGCTTCCTGTTTTGGGTGATGCGGCATAATTTTCATCAAGCACAAACTCCCATATTTTTTTTGTGACCGCATAAGGGCGGTACGCATCGTGAATAAGAAGCTCGAGTCCGTGTTTCTTTAATTCCTCCTGAACCGATTTAAGTGCCTTTGCTGCGGGGAGGCGGAGAAAGATCATTGCCGTGTCATAAAGCAGATGTTTTGTTACGTTTTCTGTGGTTGCATATTTTATATCAAGTTTTATCCCGGGAATATACTCTTCAAGGTTTACCAGCTTCTTGTTTGAATCGGCAGCAATGGTATGCCGGTAAAGCTCCGCAGTGTTTACAACTTTCAGACCGTATTCATTAACCGGAATATCCTGCCCCGAAGCTGATGCCCAAAACAGACAAAAAATGGCAATTATCAGATATTTTTTCATTATTCCTCCTTATTCAACCCTCATTATGGGGTACAGGTTATAGTTTTTATCAAAATAGGGTGATCTTTCATAAAAAAAGTTCAGCCTGCCGTAAGGGTCTTTGGCAAATTTCTCATCCTCCGCCAGTTTTTTATTAAACTCCTTCATAAGCTCAGGGTTCTCTTTTACCATATCAGGTATAAGCTTTTCCATAACGTAATCTTCAAAATACTCTTTCCTTTCAAAGATGGCATTCATTAATCCCCAGCTTACAAATGAATCGCCTGATTTTGGCTCAAGGGCAGTCATAAGCACCCTTACCGCTCTCTGATTTGTTTTTGCTATCAATGAGCCGGCCGGCACGGTAACTCTCTCACTGAACTCATCATATTTATAGCTTGCACGATTCCTGCCCTCATATGGCCTCTCGGCAAACTTAACATCCCTGAAACGGTATCGTGTAACTTCAAATTCAGTGGGATAGTCAATTGTATCAATCTTTACCCCGTGCAGCCTCAGAACTGATGCCAGAGAAATGTACTGGGGCGGAATGATATATGCAGAAGGCGGCTTTACCGAATCAACCGCTTTCACAATATCATAAAACGGGATTTTTTTTGTAAATGGTTTGTCGGTGTAAACAATTTTTTCAGCCCCTGAAAACTCACTGTAAACCTTCTGATATTCAAATCCCCTGAAGTCAAAATATTTATCAAAAGTATCAGCGGTCGTGAATGCCACCGGCAGATACTTCTTATTAATACCGTATGATATTGCGGTGAGTGAATCAGCTTCTTTATTCCATTCTCTGATGTTTTTGCCCGTTCCCGTTACAAAAGAGAGCACCGCCTCAAGCACTGATTTGGTTGCGTAAACTCTTTCCCTGAATGGCTTGATCATGTGTGTCTCCACGAGAAGGCTTATTCTGTTCTGAACCGCGGCATATCCTCCGCTGAATCTGGGGGTTGAGGCATAATCAAGCATTCCTTTATCTATTTCATCCCTCAGAGTGACGTACGGGGCTATAAGATAGCCATCCCCTTCAACCCTGGCTTTCAGATGCGGAATAAAAAGTGAATCAACAACTCTCGCAATTAAAGGGTGAATGTTTCCGTGTCTCTCAAGTCCGTAAGTCACGGTGTACTGATAGTCGGCCCCGTCTGTTGTGTGATTATCCACCATGAAATCAGGCAGCCAGTCAGAAAAAAGTTTTAATACCAGGCGCATTTCCGGTGCATCAGCCTTGACCCAGTCACGGTTCAGGTTAAGGTTCAGAGCATTGGTTCTGAACCCCATGTTATCAGGCCCGTCCTGGTTAATTCTGTTATAGGGCGAAATCCTTTCATGCCCGTCGATATTGAAAACAGGAACAACAAGCAGTACGATATCGTCCAAAAGATGCTGATTTTTATTATCGACAAGCAGGTCGCGAAGGAGAAGCAGGGTCGCATCTTTTCCCTCAATTTCACCCGAATGAATACCATTGATTATCAGCACAACTGTTTTGCCGTTTTTTCTGGCATCTGCAGGAGTGAAAAGGGTATCACGGGAGACCATAAAACAGTAAATATCCCTTCCCTGGGGAGATTTGCCAAGCACGGTTAATCTGGCGTAAGGAGTATGAACAGTCAGGTTCTTAAGATATTCTATTGTTTCTCCATAGCCCGCAGTTGATTTTCCGTCACTTAATTCAAAAGGTGTAAGCCACTTTTGTGACTGTGAAAGCAAAAGCGATGAGGTGAATATCACAACCAGTAAAATTGAGAGTTTTTTCATTTCAAATTGATCAGGGATTTGTTAATTTTGAGTTAAGTTAAATTATGCTTCAATAGTCGATATTATATCCGGTTATTAACAAATATACATAATTTGTATTTATTTTCAGGAGTCATTCATGTTTACAGTGCTTGATAAAAGTAATTATTTAAAGGCACTTCTTATTGTGGCACGTATCGATAAAAAATTGTATGAAGCGGAAAAAAATTATATAAGGGATATCGCTAAAAGACTGGGGTTCAGCAGAGATTTTTACGAAGACACACTCAGAACACTTCTTGTTAACGAAAACATAAAAAACGATCCCGTTATATTTTCTTCGCGGCATATTGCAGAGCTTTTCATGTTTGATGCGCTTGAACTGGCGTATTCTGACGGAAGGTGCGGTAAAGAGGAAATGGATTACCTTGCCGGAATGGCAAAGGCAAATGATATCCCCGAAGAGAGGTTAAACGAGGTTCTCAGCCACTTTAAGGGCACAAGCATCTTTAAAGACGCCGGCTGATCTCAGGCAATCTTTCACACAATTAATTGTTTTCGGGACTCAGGCATTTCCGTATCAACTCACATTTATGCCTTTTACTCACCCGGGGGGAATCTTTATACCACATTCTGATTTTTACCGCAGAAGATATCTCT
Organism: Ignavibacteriaceae bacterium; assembly: GCA_013359345.1. Lineage (GTDB taxonomy): Bacteria > Bacteroidota > Ignavibacteria > Ignavibacteriales > Ignavibacteriaceae > JABWCA01. The sequence goes on along the minus strand of JABWCA010000060.1, from coordinate 12,005 downwards.
GCCCGGGAGTTCATTGCATTCTCAGTAAGAATCCGCGCCTGAAAGAAAGCTGATCTACCTTTCAAGAAGCTTAAAGGCTATATTTCTTCCTTTTTTCTGCATCACGGCCAGATTAATCCACGCCATAGCCAGCTGTTCAAGCAGCGGAATCCTGTCAAAACCGCCAAAGTCATGACATTTCCCGAAACCGAGATCAGCCGATAATTTTGAGCAGACATCCTTGGCTTCCCGGTCATCACCCGCCATGAACATATCTATTGGTTCTCCCTGATAAACAGGATTTTCCATATTCTCATATCCCGTGGTGTTAAAGCACTTAACAATCCTGCTGCAGTTATTGATTTTCCTTATGGCATCTGAGGCATGATTGTAAGAACCCGGTTTTGAGAAAAGGGAATTTGTGGCATCAATGATAATCTTATCGCTCAGATCACCAAGGCTGTTAAAAACATCAATTACTGCTTTTGCTGGCAGCGCAACAACAATAACCTCAGCACTTTTAGCAGCCATGCCAACACCGGTTGCAGAAATTCCGCTGTGTGAATTGATTAGTGCCTGAAGATCGGGGTTTGATCTGTCTCTTACGCCCAGGGTAATCTGATGCCCTGCTTTTGCCCATCCCTTTGCAAGTGCTCCGCCAACATTGCCGGCACCAAGTACGGCTATTCTCATAATAGTCCTGAATAATATTTGAATATTTAAATATAAATAAAAAAGGCGCCAGCAGGCGCCTTGTGATACTTTTACAGATGATATTCGTTAAGAAATTCCTGTTTTTCAACTTTGAGGCACTGGCAATCCATTGCTTCAACAAATGCTGTGTCTTCAATAACAGCTTTGATTTCATCAAACGGGAAAAAGGCCACCATGTTATCATCTTGCTTAAAAATAATTCCGTGTTCTCCGGTAATCATTGAAGCAGCTTCAACCTTCATTATCATCTTTGCCTTTTTCAGAATCACCTGATAGTGTTTAACTTCATGTTCCATAACAACTCCCTGCTCTGTGTGCGATAGTCATAGGGAATACTGCGTAACCGCAGCATTATTTACAGATTAAACTTAAAGAAAAAATTATTTAAAGTAAATAAATTGCAATGATTTTATTATTCCCGCAGTCGGTTTAATTGATTTAATCGCACTTTTGTCAAAATTTTTTTTTATAGCTTTTAACTGCCATTTTGCAGATATTAAAATAAAACAAAACTCTTTTTTCTATGCCTTTCTATCTTAAGTGTTTTCTCATTTGCTGTCTCCTCATGGTGCCGGTTAACGCTCAGTCACGCGAGCTCTTTTTTGAACAGATATCGCTTGAGGAGGGGCTCCCGCATATCAATGTTTTTGATATCACGCAGGATGCCACAGGGTTTCTCTGGATTGCCACACAGGACGGTCTTTCACGTTATGACGGCTATCAGATAACCACATTTAAAAGCCACTCTCATGCATCAAACAGCATTTCCATAAATACGATAAGCACTATCAGGTGTGATAAAAACGGAAATCTTTGGATTGGTACCTGGGGCGGCGGTGTGAATTACATTGATACAAAGACGGGTAAAATCACGGTTTATAAAAATATTCCGGGAGATGAATCCTCGCTCCCCTTTAACCGCGCTCCGGTGATCCTGATCGATTCAAAACAAAGAGTATGGATAGGAACGGCCGGCGGCGGGCTGGCGCTTTTTGAGCCCGGCTCAGGTAAGTTCAGACGATTTGTTCATAAACCTGATGACCCTCTCTCTCTCAGCAATGACAGAATCTGGGCGATGACCGAAGACAGGAACGGAATCATCTGGATAGGCACGGATCAGGGATTAAACAGCTTCAACCCTGAAAAAAAGGTGTTCACGAGATACATGCCCGGTAAGAACGGTGCTGCCATGCTGCCCGGCGATGTTATCAGAGCACTTTGTTTTGACAGCGAAGGTTATCTGTGGGCCGGCTCTGAGAAGGGTGTGTCAAGGTTTAACCCCGGTACCGGCAAAGGTGTCATCTACAGAAATAAACGCGGCGATAAAAATTCTCTCGCCGGAAACCTGATCAATGTTATCTGCGAAACCCCGCAGGGCGATATTGCCATAGGCACTCTCGGCTCAGGCCTTTCGTTCTGGAGAAGAAATACCGACCGTTTTGAGAATTATTATAATGACCCCCTTAACAGCAATTCTCTTTCATATAATGATGTAAGGACAATTTTTTATGACGCTTCGGGAGTGCTGTGGGTGGGAACCAGGGGCGGCGGGATAAGTAAATATTCCGAGTCTTTTTCGCGCTTTTCAAATCTCCGTTTTGACCCCCTCACCAAAACCGGGCTGAACAGCAATAATATAAGGGCAGTGTTTGCTGACAGCAGAAACATCATCTGGATAGGCACAAATGACCGGGGTCTGAATTCATACAATCCCTCAAGCGGGAAATTCCGGTTTTTTATGGCCGATTCCGATAATGAGGCTTCCATCTCAGATAATCAGATCTCATCTGTAAGTGAGGATGACAAAGGCAATCTATGGGTGGGCACTTACCGGGGGCTTAATTATATCACACCCGAAGGCAAAGCATTAAAAAGGTTTTTCAGGGGGAGCGGCAAAACGGGTCTGACAAATGATGTGGTCATTGCCGTACAGGTTGATAAAAAAGGAAAAGTGTGGGCAGGCACTTACGGGGGCGGACTTAATGTCTATGACCCCGGTTCAGAGACTTTCAGAATCTACAGAAAAAATGACGGATCCGGGCTCTCCGATGATGAAATTTCAAGCATTTATCTTGATGCAAGCGGGAACATCTGGGTGGGCACCATGTACGGTCTCAATCTCTATGACCCCGCAACCGATAAATTTAAGGTGTTTATAAACCAGGGGAGCAGCGGCAATAAGGCATCGGTGAATATCATATGGGATATTAAAATGGCCGGCGACGGTCTGCTCTGGCTGGCGACAAATGAGGGGCTGCATTCCCTCGATCCCGGAAGCGGAACATTCAGATCTTACACCGTCAATGACGGACTCCCTTCTGATATTGTTTATACCCTGCAGACAGCAAAAAACGGTGATCTCTGGCTGGGAACTTCACTTGGGGTATCGCAATTTACACCGGGAACGGGAAAATTTGTCAACTACACCAAATCAGACGGACTCACGTCAAATCTCTTCACAAAATCTGCAACCGATGCTCAGGGCATCATCTATTTTGGCAGCATAAGAGGGGTGAGCTTTATTAACCCCGGAGCCATCACCGCATCAGGGCTTAAACCTGCTGTCATGATAACAGGGTTTACTCTCCTTGAAGAATCTTTCGCTAAGGTGAAGAAAACTTTTTTCAATGAATCTCCCGTGTCAGGTTTTGAACCGGTGATTGAACTGAGCAGCGATCAGAACTTTTTCAGGATTGATTTTGCATCGCTTGATTACACTAATCCATCAAAAAACAGATTCAGATATCAGCTTGAGGGCTTTGATAACGGCTGGATAAACAGCGGCAACAGAAATTATGCAGTATATACGAATGTTAGTCCCGGCAGTTACCGCTTTCTTATTCAGGGCACTAATTCCGACGGTGAGTGGAGCGATAAGATTGCAGTGTTAACACTGGTTGTCAATCCCCCTTTCTACCGGACTGTGTGGTTTTATCTTTTTGCAGGACTGGTGCTTATTGCAATTGGCTTCCTCATTTATAAATCGCGGATAAGATTTCTCATTAAAAAGCAGAGTGAGCTTCTTGACCTTATATCGGGTAAAGAGATTGCAGAGCAGGAACTTAAAGAGAGCCGCGAGAGATATGAACTCGCAGTTAAGGGTTCAACCGACGGCATCTGGGATATTAACCTCGAAAACAACCAGCTGTTTATGTCGCAGGGATTTAATGATATGATCGGCTATACAGATTCAACGTTCATCATGAGCCTTGAATTCTTTAAGATGATCACCCATCCTGAGGATACAGAAGCAGCGTTCGGAGGACTTGAAAAAGCAATTTCCACAAATTCTCATTATGATGCGGAGTTCAGGCTAAGGTGCGCCGACGGATCATACAAATGGTTCAGAACCAGAGGCGATATCACAGCTTATAAAAACGGGAAACCTTCCCGTATATCGGGTTCAATATCCGATGTAAGCGTCCGTAAGCGCGATCAGCTTTTTAATTCTGTTCTCTACTGGATTGCAAGAGCGGCAAACACTTCACAGAAACTCGAAAATCTGATGGAGAAGATCCATTCTGCCATAAATTCCATTGCCGAGATTCCTAATATCTGCATTTTCACAATCGACCCTGAAACAGGGAAAAAGAAGATTCTTTTCCATAAGGACATAAAAAACGGAACACTCTCAAGATCATTTCTTATGGATGAGAGATTCACATTTCCTGCCACGGGTGAGAGCGATAAACTGACCGTAAGACGCGGCGGATCTTCTGATGCAGTCACAGAAAGCAATCCCCTCAGAACATGGGTTATTCTCCCTCTTATTAAAGACGGGGTTTCTTACGGCACGGTTTGCCTCTATTCTTATGATGAAGCCCCTCAGCTTGATATCCTTACTGATCAGATGCTTGAGATGCTTGCCGAGCAGATTTCAACGGCTATTGATAAGAAACGTGAAGAAGATCTTCTTAAACGTAATCAGGAAATATTCAATATTATCAATGAGGGAGTTAATGATCTTATCTCAATTATTGATCCGGGGGGGAATATCGTTTTTGCCAGCAATTCCTTTAAAAAAATCTTCGGGATAAGCGGACACTTTAACGGCAAGATACCCATGCGGTTTATTCACCCTGAAGACCGTGAAAAAGTTCAGGAATCATTCAGGCGCGTGATAGAACGGAAAGAATATTATAAAATTGAGTTCAGGTATATAACTCCGGGCAGGGAGATACTCTATATTGAAAGTGAGGGAAATATTATCACCGATACAAACGGTGATCCCGAACTTGTTCTTGTGGTATCCAGAAATATAACAGACCGGAAAATCGCAGAAAATAAGATCAGAGATATTAACAAAGAGCTTGAGGGTATGGTTGAGCAGAGAACCGCCCAGCTTCTTGAAATAAACCAGAATCTCAATGAAGAAATAGCGATCAGAACAAAGGTCGAAAATATGCAGAATGCTCTGTATAAGATCTCTGAATCTATTCATATGAGTAAAAATGAGAATGAGCTTTACAGGCATCTTCATGAAATTATAAGGAACCTTATTCCGGTTGATAATTTCTATATCACAGGATACACCCCCGATTCACAAATTCATCCTGTGCTCTTTTTCAACAAGAGGCAGATAACGCCGGTTGATGATTTTTCAAGAATAATGCCTTATGTCAACCGCACTTTCAGCACAGCATCATCAGTGAGAGGCTTTCTTTCTCCCCTCACTATTCTGCCTGAATCAACTGCTGAACAGAATAAAAACAACAACCTTATTGCCATTCCCCTGATGATTAACAAGGCGCCTGTGGGGAGCATGGTAATCTATGATTCAAAAGGCATTGTGAACTATGACAACACCATGGCTGAGATTATAAATTATCTTGCCGATCAGATTGCGACCGCAGTATCAATCAAGAAAAACGAGGATTCAGAGAAAAGAAGAAATGAAATGATTATCAGATTCAGAGGGATTCTCTTTGAACTTTCGCAGTCTGATAACTCGAATTTCAGAAGGACTGTTCACGGGATAATTAAAAAAGCAGGTGATGTTCTCGGGTTTGACCGCGCAGGCTACTGGATTATCAGCCTTGAAACACAGACCCTGGTCTGCCGTGCATGTTATGACAGAAATATCCTTAAAATTGATGAAAGATATACAGGCACAGCCATACCTGTGGCATTCCCTGATATTGCCCCTAATCCGGCCGCCTATCTCGGAGAGATAATCAAAAGAAAATTCTTTGAGCTTCCTGAAAAAATTCAGGACCGTGATTCTGAGATTTATTCAATTTACATCAAACCGAATCAGATTCAGGGAATGTGGGATTTCCCCGTCTGGTATCAGGGCAAAGTGGTTGGTATACTGAGATTTGAGAATTTTACCCCCTTCAGGAAACTCCTGATTGAGGAGGAGGAATTTATCGTTTCGCTTTGTTCACTCATCTCCCTTTCGGTTGAGGCGGTCAGCCGTAAAAATGCCGTTGATGCCCTCCTTAAATCGGAAGAGCAGTACCGCACTGTGGTTGAGAATGCGAGCGAAGGTATAATTATTGTGCAGGAAGGCCAGCTGAAGTTTGTTAACCCCAAAGTGCTTGAACTCTCCGGTTTTTCTGAGGATGAGGCCGGCGGACTTGAAGTGAACGATCTGTTCAGCAATGAGATTGACTCCGCAACAGGTGAGCTGCTCCCCTTTAATGCCGGATCTCTCACAGATGCCAGGAACCTCACGCTCCGCATCAATACGAGAGATAATTCGGAGAAAATTGCAGGGGTGAACTCGGTTAAAATATCATGGAAGAATAAAGACGCAGTTCTTGTCTTCCTGACTGATATTACAGAGCGGCGCAGAGCCGAAGTGGAAATAAGGAGAAATCTTGAGATTGAAAGAGAGTTCACTGAACTGAGATCCAGGTTTATCAGTATGGCATCGCATGAACTGAGAACTCCCCTCACCTCCATTCTTGCCTCGGCCGAAATCCTGGAAAAATACGGAGAAAAAATCACCGAAGACAAGAAGAAAAAAAGCATCGCCAGAATACAGAATAATGTAAAGGAGATGTCGCAGCTCATAAATGATGTGCTGTTCATTCAAAAGACCGATGCCGGAAAACTTGAAATTAAGAAAGAACCCGTTAATTTGTTATCTTTGTGTAAGTCATCAGTTGAACTAATTGAGACCGGCACCGCGTCAAAAACCGGACACAAAATCTATTTTAGTCCGTCTGACATTAACAGAAATTTCAATCTTGATCCTGTGCTGATAAAGCAGATAATTGAAAATCTCCTCTCCAATGCGGTAAAATATTCACAGCCCGGAAGCGAGATACACTTCACTGTAAAAGGAGCCGGCGGGTCTGTTTTAATCGGCGTGAAGGATAACGGGATAGGGATTCCGGAAGATGATCTCCCCCGGTTGTTTCAGCCATTTCACAGAGCCAAAAACGTCGGGAATATCTCAGGCACGGGACTCGGGTTATCCATTGTTAAAAGAGCAGTATCACTGCATGACGGCAAAATTGAGCTCAAAACTGCGGTTAACAGCGGCTGCGAATTTATAATCGAATTACCGGACAGATAAAAACCGGAACACAGCATGAACAGAATTCTTGTAATTGAAGATGAAGATTCCATCAGAGAAACGATAACCGATATTCTCGAGGCTGAGAATTATGAGGTTTTCAGTGCAGAAAACGGCGCTGCAGGAATTGATCTCGCAAGAGAAGTTCTTCCTGATCTTATTTTATGCGATGTGATGATGCCCGGACTCAGCGGCTTTGATGTGCTTGCGCAGCTCAGAAAAGAAACACCTACTGAGGCAACTCCCTTTATCTTTCTTACAGCCCGCTCAGAAAAAGAATCACTGAGGGAGGGAATGAATCTGGGAGCCGATGATTATCTCACCAAACCATTCACAATAGAAGACCTTCTTGCAGCAATCAAGGCAAGACTCAGGTTTAAGCAGAAAACCATACTTAATACCGAAAAGCAGCTTGAAGAGCTGAGGCTTAATATCAGCTTTGCAATGCCTCACGAACTTAACACCCCCATTTTCTCGATTATCGGGTTTGCGGAATCTATTAGAGGGGATATAGATAATCTCTCCAAAGAAGAGATAAGTGAAATGGCGGGTTATATACACTCTTCAGCCAAAAGACTTAAAAGCACTATAGATAAGTTCCTGGTTTATGTTCACCTCAGGCTTCTGCTTTCTAACAAGACCGAGCTCGAAAAACTTAAGGAATACTCAACTTTCCTTGAGCAGGATATTCTCGAAACTGTTGCCATGCTTTGCGCAAAGGATTACAACCGTCAGCAGGATATTGCGGTTTTTGCTGAATCGGCTGACACCAAAATCAAAAATGATCATTTCAGTGAACTGATACGTGAAATTATTGATAATGCCCTTAAGTTTTCAAATCCTCATACTAATGTTGAAATAACCGGATTAAATAACGGTGACCGGTATGATATCACAGTACGTGATTACGGCAGAGGCATGAATCTTACCCAGCTTTCAAAAATAGGTGCATTTATGCAGTTTGACCGCAAACTTTATGAACAACAGGGCACCGGAATGGGTTTATATATAGCAAAGGCCATCGCAGAAATTTATGACGGTGATATCTCGATCTCAAGCGAACCTGATAAAGGAACCACTGTTACTGTGAGCCTGATGAAAAGATACGATTAGGCGGCCCGGCTGATTTTCAGTCCCCCGGCCGTTAATAAGGCTTATATTTCAGAACAAAATTTAATCCCGGTGAAATACCTTTTAATTTTATTATCCATTTTAATCTTTGCCGGCTGTGACAAAGACGGCAGGGAATTCTACACCATTAACGTTAAGGTTATCACCAAACCCCTGCCTGAAAATGTAAGAGTTTATATAACAGGCAATGATAAGGAACTGGGTGACTGGAATCCCGGCAGGGTTTATCTTCTCAGAAAAAGCGACACCGAGTGGAGCAGTTCATTTTCTTTCCCCGCAGGTAAAACAATCGAATTTAAGCTCACAAACGGCTCATGGCTTACTGAAGCTCTTGACAGCAAAGGTAACATCCCGCCTAATTTTGTTCACAAAGTAACCGCAGATACAACCCTTACTATAAGTGTTCCTGCCTGGAACGCAAGTTTTGCCGACGGAAAGCTGCTTGTTTCTGCGCGCGATTTCACTGAGAACAGCCCTGCAATACGCACTTTTGATGCCTGGCGGTATAAAAAAGGTGATTCGCCGGAATATGCGCTTAACAGCTACGACGACTCAGGGTGGGAAAAAGTCCTCTCATTCATGCCCGCTGATAAGATGCCCCCCTCCGGCTTCGACGGAATCGGGTGGTTCCGGTTCAGCATGCGTGTTGATTCTTCTCTCTGGGGCAAATCAGTTGCGTTTAATATAAATCAGCTTGGCGCTTCCGAAATCTATTTTAACGGGGAGTTTATTGACGCGATAGGGACTATCGGGGAAAACGGAAAAATGGAGAAACCGAGTCAGAATATTGACTGGCGTTTTATCACATTCAGTCATGCACCTGATCAGGTTATGGCTATACGGTACGCCAACAGCAACTGGCCTGAACAGCAGTCAATCGGGTTTTCACCCGGCTTCGGGGTGATATTTTCCAACCTCAACAACGCCCTTTCAAACACCAAGGATATTGTTCACAGCAGCTTTAACACACAGTTGATTTTTGCCCTGATCCCTCTTGTGCTTGGCGTTATACATTTACTTCTTTTTATATTTTTCCCGAAATTCAGGCAGAATCTCTTTTATTCATTCTGTCTCTTTTCATTCGCAATGCTGAGTTACGGCAACATACAGCGTCAGTTTAACACCGATGTTGCATCAATAACCTTCTGGTTCAAGATGGTGCCCATAAGCAGTCTTCTTGCACTGCTTTTCGGACTTTTCACCGCATTCTCAATGAGAAGACCTGCAGAAAGGCAGCCAAAAAGAAGATGGATTTACGCCGCAGTTGTAGCCGTACTTTCTCTGGTGACCTATTTTGTACCGGGTAAAACATACTTTTTTATCTATGCTCTGCTGGGACTTCTTACTTTTGAAATGATCCTCTCATTCAGGGGATTCAAAAAAATGCAGGATAAGGGGGGACTGATTATTCTTGCCGGGTTTGCCTTTCTGGTATTTTTTGTCTCCTATCAGATGCTCATTGACCTTGAGATCGTAAAATCTCCCGTAAGCGGAGGTGTGGTGTTTTACTATGGGATACTCGGTTTTGTGGTTGCCAAGTCAATCTATCTTTCCTATTCATTTGCGAGGACTAACAAGGATCTTGAAAAACAGCTTGTAATGGTTAAAGATCTTAATGAACAGGCTCTTCACAACGAGAGAATTGCAACCGAAAAGGAATTTGAAAAGCGTCTGCTTGAAATTGATAACAACAGGAAAACCAAAGAGCTTGATGATGCAAGAAAAATTCAGATATCCATGCTGCCTGATAAAATTCCGGTGGTTGATTATCTTGATATTTCGGTCTATATGAAAACAGCTTCCGAAGTGGGGGGCGACTACTATGATTTTGATCTCGCTGATGACGGCACTCTTTCTGTTGTGATAGGTGATGCCACAGGGCACGGGGCCAAAGCCGGCATTCTCGTTGCCGCAACCAAAAGTCTCTTTAAATACGCAATCCGTGAACTTGGTCCCCTTGAGGTACTGAAAAAGTTTTCGCTGACAATTAAATCAATGAAACTCCCCAAACTTTTTATCGGCCTGAGTGTACTTAAAATCACCGATAAAAAAGTAATCTATGCCAATGCAGGAATGCCTCCCTTACTTTGGTACAACGCATCGAAAAATGAAGTGGAGGTTGTTCTCCTGAGGGGAATGCCGCTCGGGAGCGTAGCCAATTTCCCGTATTCACAGTCTGAAATAAACCTCAGCAAAGGCGACATTATTCTTCTTATGAGCGACGGATTTATTGAGACATTTAATGACAGGGATGAATTTCTCGGAATTGAAAAGGCAAAAAAAGTTTTTATGGATAATACTCATTTATCTTCCGCGGAAATCATTTCAAAACTGGTCAATTTTGGTATTGAATGGAGCAACGGCAAGAAGCAGTCTGATGATATAACGTTTCTGGCAATAAAGCACAGATAAAAGTCCGGGATTATCTGAAATAATGCTTTTACATGATTTGAATTATTTTGATATTAATAAAAGTCTGCCAGCCAAAACCAGGAAGCAGATTTAAACAATTACTCTGAACTGTTTATTCACGCCACTCAATGGGTTTGTGCAGCACATAACCATCTGATTTAACTACTTCGTCAGGGAACTGACTCTGCACTAATTTTTTTCTCCCTATTATTAAAGAACCTCTGGCCACAATTGCCACGGAATTATTAAATCTTTTTGGAGGAAACGCGACAAACACCCTTTTGTCGTTAAAATTCTCGTGAATGGCTTTTATAGGTGGAACAAGATCACTGTCCCCTGAAACTAACATTGCCATATCATATTTATCCTTATATCCATCCAGTAAAATTTGGGTGGCTATATTCACATCTGTCATTTTCTCATTATAATTAGGCCATACATTACCACATCTCTCACATCCGATTTTATCTCTTTGATAATGTCCGTAATAAATTTTTATGTTTTTGCTTTCTAAAGCCTCAATATAGATCGATTGTCTTTTTTGCTTATCCGGATTATTACTTACTCTGCTTGTAAAATATTTTATTTCTGATAATTCCTGATTTTCCTTTAGAAGAGAAATTACCAATTCTCTTAAATCTAACCACTTATAATCTTTATACCCGGCTTCTAACATCCCAAAATATAAATTAAAGCCATCCAGATAGGCAATTACCCGTTCTTTTTTTAAATTTGTCATATTATTTTGTATATTTGTATATAACATCGCCGAAGATAGTATCTTCGGTCCGACGCTCCGAAAGGAGCGTTTCTCTTTTTAAACCTTATTAGAATCTGATAAGTAAATCTCATATATTTTCCCAGGCAGGGTAATCTTAAGATACTGTAATTACAACAGACAATTTACCTGCTATTTCACATTCTAAGCACAGAACTTCATTAAGCAAAATTTAATCTTTTTTTCTTTAATTTTAAAGGCATGAGCATTATAAGATGAAATAATAAATGACAATTACTGTTCCCCATTTATCCTCTTGATTATAGTTATTTATGTTTAATATGGGAAGCGAATTTTTAATATTGGCTGGTGAGCTCAGTTTAATGCGGCAGGGGTTTAACGCAAAAACCCCGGACTTGCCGGGGTATAATGCGCTTCTTCTTCTGCTGTTCGGAATTATTTCATCAATATCATCTTGTTTGAGAGCCTGATGTTTCTTCCTGTAGCAGCCTCGCTTATATTCAG
>JABWCA010000336.1 GCA_013359345.1 Ignavibacteriaceae bacterium | reverse complement strand
GTAAGAATTTTTACTACCTCAAAGCCTTGTTCCTTCAGGCGCCTCTCCAGATTTTCCAGTAATGTGACATTATCCCCGATCAGTGCGTGAAGTGATTTTGTGGGCTTGAAACGAGTATTCCGGCTGATTTTTTCAGAAACGGCTTTAGTGAGATAAGGCAGAATTGAATCGGGGCATTTGGCCAGAAGGTTGTATTTTTTGATGGTGTAGAGAATGAAATTGATATCGGGTTCATACTGATAAGAAGGCGCTGAACCTATAACAGAGAGGTCATTTCCCGTTACATCTGAAATGACTAACGAGAGTACTGTTGCCGGGTATGCCGCCACAGCAAAACCGCCCGCCTTGTTAAGCGAATAAACTCTGCGTACAGCATTAAGCTCCCTGATATCCGCACCCGATTCCATCATGTAAGAGACAAGCCGCTTTTCATCTTCCGCCGAAACACCATCAGCCCTGACTGAAAAAAGGGACGATGCCCCGCCGCTCAGAAGAAAGATAATGAGAGTCTTTTCATCCGCAGAATCCGCTATCTGCATCAGTTTAAGTGATGCTTTTGTGCCGCTGTCATCGGGATAAGGATGTCCCGCTTCAACCAAACCGACTGCAGCTGAAACTTCACTGCATCCTGCGGGTACAATTACCATACCGCCCGATATTCTTTTTCCGAGCAATCTTTCCAGGGCAACACACATTCCAGCCGATGCCTTGCCCGCACCGGCAATCTGAATCTTATTGTAATCAGAGAGATTGACCACGGTCTCATTAGAGAGAATATCTTTTACCTTAAGAAAATCACCTTCCATGCGCAGGGCAGATGAAAGAAGCTGCTCTCCCGATACAGAATTAACCGATTCCCGGATTATCTCCGTTATGTCCATTTTTTACAGCGGAATACTTAAAAATCAAAAAAAACTTTGTAGATTAATCTAACATTAAATCCGGCTTCAGGCAAAATAACTTTTACCCTGGAGAGGTGATTCCTGTACTCGGTATTGAAAATGTTATCCAGATTCAGAGCGAGAGAATGGAAGTATTTTCCTGTGGCAAAATGTACATGCCCGAACAGTCCGAACACCAGATAACCCGCTGTGGGAGTCTCAAAATTATCGGTTCTCTCCTGGCTCAGCGCATACTCTGCATCAGCCCCGAACTCAAAAATATCATAATGATAAACTGCCTCAAACTCACCTTTGAGCGGCGGGATCTGCGGCATTGGTCTGCTGTCGTTACTGAACTCACCATTGGTGTAAGACGCATTCAGTCTGAATCTCCAGTCAGGCCCCGGAACAAACTCAACCTGAGCCTCAAAACCCTTAAGCTGTACCGGCACACCCGATGATGCATACACGGGCAGAAAGGTCTGATAGTTTGTCTCTCCCGTGTTTCTCGGAAGAATATAGTTATAGAAGTCATAAATAAAAGCGGCACCGTAATACGAAAACACCCCGTTACGGGCATAAGCAAATACTTCTGCACCGTAACCGCCCTCAGAATCAAGGTCGGGATTCCCTACTTCATAGGAATAGGCTGCCAGATGTGGTCCTTCTGAAAACAGCTCTTCAATTGTGGGCACTCTGGAAGATTTGCTCAGATTAAACCCAACATTAAAGTACTCATTTACAGGATAAAGCCCTGATAACGATGCAGAAAAATTACCGAAATTTCTTTCTCTGATTGATCCTATTTTTCTTGAGAATTTCTTTTCTTTCGGATTAATCACATCATAGCTGTATCTTACTCCTGCTTCAAAAACTGCATTACCAAGAGTGAAAGGTTCAAATAATGAGATCCCGAGATTAAACGAGGTTGAGGGGGAAGAAAAAACGAATCCCCCGATATCAAAATCCCGTGCCTCAACATCAATTCCGAGTGTGCCTCTGCCAAAAATCCATCCTGCTTCATGATGAATCTGAACCTGTCCCGTATAATCAATAATCCGGAATTCAGATCCTGTCAGACCATTTTTCTCACTTTCAATATGTCTGTAGAATGATCTTGCTGCATGAAAATCTATCCCCTCAAAAAAGCCGGGTCCAAAAGTCATTCCGCCTTTGACACTATACTGGTCTCTCCTGATGTCAATATCAACACCTTTGGGATGCGCTCCCACAAAACCGCCAGGCACTCCGTAAACAAGTTCAAAATTTCTGAATCCGTATCCTATGTAACCATTATTAAAAACATAACTCACTCCGCCAAACCATGTCTGATTCCTTGCGTAGGAATTAACCATCACTCCTTTGGCAGAATTGATATCGGCAGCATCCCTGCGGGAGTAGCCGCCGTTGAAAACGAGGTTATGGTAAGGAACCTGCAGATTCAGAGCGCCCAGAAGTCCGCTGTTTGCCGTTTCACCATAAATGCCGGCACTCCCGAAAATGTTATTATGCAGGTTAACGGGAATATCATGCCTCACAACATTTATCACGCCGCCAAGTGTTGTGGGTGTGTTCAGTAAAACTTTAGGACCTCTTATAACCTCTATTCTCTCAACCGAAAAAGGCTCAATAGTTACGGCATGATCAGGTGAAGTCGCAGAAAGATCGCTGGTCTTGATGCCATCTTCTGTAAAATAAACCCGGTCACCCCCTAATCCTCTGATTACGGGACGCGCGGGTGCGGGACCCATTGATCTCATCGCAAGGCCTGTTTCATTTTTAAGAGTTTCACCCAGAGTGATGCCCAGTTTCTTTTCGAGCTCCCGCCCTTTAAGCGTTCCAAGGTCAATGTTAATTTCTTCAAGAACGGTATGGCTGTGCTGATCAGTAACTATTACAGGTGAAATTTCGATAATTTTGGGAGTGAGATATACCACAACCTCTTTATCCTCCTTCACCGATAAATCTATTTCCTTATAGGCCTGATTGTAACCGACATGAGTAACCTTAATTCTGAAGAATGATGTATCGGGCGTTATGCTGAAGAACCCTTTATCATTGGTGGTGGTGAAGATATTCCTTCCCGTAATTTCAATAACGGCTGACTGAATGGGTCTGCCCGACCCGGCATCCAGAACTGTGCCGGTTATAAGCAATAACTCAGGAAGACGCTGAGCACCGGCCAGCCCGGCAAGTAAAATGAACCAAACAAATAATTTTTTCATATTAACTTCTTTAAAAATGAGGATGCCTCCCGCAGGAGGCATCTGAAAAAGATTATCTGGCGGTATTTTGCCGGATATAATTTATTTTATCGGTTGTTACATTATATGCAGAATCAACCCTGATGATGAAATTGCCGGATCTGAAATCACTGTGCTCACCATGCTTTATAAACAATTCCATTGTTGTGATTCCGGGTTTCTTACCCCTGAGATGAATTTCGTAGCCGCCTGCTTCATCAGCATGCTGCCAGAGTGTTACAACTGTTGTATCTGCTATAGAATAAGCAAGTTTTTTATCAGGATCTGAAGGCGGATTAATCACCGCCTGGTTTGCATTATAGAATTTTACATCAATATGATCGGGATACTCTCCAACCGGC
>JABWCA010000059.1 GCA_013359345.1 Ignavibacteriaceae bacterium | reverse complement strand
AAGCAAAACGGAAGAAAGGAAATATCTTCTGAGAATCACGACTCCGGAGATTAAATTGTAACGCCGTCCCGATTTTTCGGGATCGGTACATTTGTGCTGCTCCCTGCTGTTACTCCTTCCTTTTCCCGGCGGTTAAAACCAACGGCAAGAGAGGATCGGCAGTTGTGCTTTTATTTGAAGTTAGTGCTTACACGGGAGATTCTGTGATTTTTCAGGGATGCGAGCATCGCATCCCTAACAGATGCCGCACCGGATCTGGCCGCTAATGTCTTGCTGAAGAATCCTGATGATGTTGTATCACCACCCATCCGGGTGGTACATTTATGCTGCAAATACCCTCACAACTAGCACAAATCTGAGATAGAAAGAATCACGCAACAAGGACTGTAACGCCGTCCCGATTTTTTCGGGATGTCGGTACATTTGAGCTGAAAACATGTGATAGAATAAACCGCAATCCTATTTTGCATCCATCCCCGCCGGGGTTGAGGGTTCTTAAGAGGTAATCTTTTTCTACAAATATTCAACCCGTCCCGGGTTGATCCGGGGTATTCCCTGCGGTATCTGTCAGGAATGCGGGTATCGTATCACCTGAAAAATCACCCTTCGACCAGTACGGGGTGAAAGTTACTTTTGATACATCCCCCACCTCCGCGTCTTTCAGATTCTTTTTTACGCACTCCCCCCGCTGTTTCTGCATCAAAAACAGAAAACATAATCACGGAATCCTCGTGATTTGAACTATTTATATTGCTAATTCATTTACTATTAAAAGATATGACTATGAAACTGATACTTATGATAATGGCTGCATTCATTTTAACAGGATGCGGCAGTGAAAAACGTGATATGAACGCCTCTGCGGGTGCAGTGAACAATGTGACTGTTTCCTTTGCAGAGGCCGATACGGGCAAGATTGTTAAAACTGACGAAGAGTGGAAAAAGACACTTACCCCCGAGCAGTATTACATACTCCGTAAAAAAGGCACCGAAAGGGCATTCACCGGCAAATACGATGAATTCTTTGAGGAGGGAGTTTATAAATGCGCCGGATGCGGCACCGAACTTTTTTCATCAGATCATAAATATGACTCCGGATGCGGCTGGCCTGCCTATTGGTCATCGCTTGCGGGTGACCGCATAATTGAAAAACCCGATTACAGCTATGGCATGGAACGCATTGAAATTTTATGCGCAAAATGCGGCGGACATCTGGGACATGTTTTTGATGACGGACCTCAGCCCACCGGGCAAAGATATTGTGTGAATTCAGCAGCTTTGATTTTTGAGAAGAAGAAGTAATCCCCAAGCAAGGTGCGGGGCTGTTTTATAAGTGTGCTCCTTATCAGCCCCGCCATTTTTTTATTTCAATTCGTTTTCGTTCAGTTCCAGTTTATACAACTCCCTGCCATCCACACCAATAACCGAAAGTTTAAGAACTCTTTCTTTCCTTTTACCCGATATCGTAAAATAACCAAAGTTATGCTCTTCAACAAGACTTCCCGGCACTCTGTTAAAGTTGGGTTCATCTTTTGCGAGTGATATCCCGGCGGTTAATGAAGAAAGTGTGAAGTCATAAAGAGGATATGTTCCGGGGCGGTCGAGTTTTGTTACCTCGGAATGATGACGGTCGCCTGAAAGAAAAATTACTCCGGGTATATTCTCTTTTCTGATGGCATCTTTTATATACTGCCACTCTTCAGGAAACGTGGAGTAAACCTCTTGTCTTGCCGCAGGATTAAGGAACTGACCTCCCATGCAGACAAACTTAAACGGTGCCCAGCTTGAAGCAAGAGCATCTATAAGCCATTCAATCTGCTCTTTCCCGAGAATTGTTCTGTCGCCGAACTCCCTGTTCTCAGGGGTTCTGAAGGTTCTGTTATCGAGCAGGAAAAATTCTGCATCGCCCCACTGAAACATTGTGGTGATTGAATTTGAGCCGTTTATCCCGTATGAAGGATTGGCCCAGAAAAGTTTGAATGCCTCGAGTGTATGATGTTTATTCCTGAAGGAACGGTCAGAGTTGTTTGGTCCGTAATCATGATCATCCCAGATTGCGTAATGATGCACTGAACCGAGCAGAGGCTGAAGTTCCTTTGTTGCCCTGTCATGTGTGTACCTTTTAAGTATTCCCGTACGTGAATACCAGTCAACCTCTCTCAGGTAAACATTATCACCAAGCCATACCATGAAATCGGGCTTTTTACTAAGAATGGTACCGAATATCTCATACTCAGATCCGTATGGCTTGCCGGGTCTGTCATAAACTGTCTCGTTTATATAGGCACAGCTCCCCACTGCAAATGAGAACTCAGGGGGATCTTTTCTCCACTGCCATAATTCCTGTGTCTGAAATTTAAGTTCCCACGGGATATCAGCCTTTTTTCCGTTGATAAAAATTTCATATTTGTAAACCTGCCCCGGCTCAGCATTATCTGCAATAAGATGTGCGGTGAACGCATTTCCGGCGGTTGTTGAAAACTCCCCGGTTGAATGTCTTGCAGAAGGATCAGAAACAGGATAATATTCTGCTTTAACTACTGCTGCTGCTTTTGTCTGAAGCCATATTGCAGCTTCACGCATCTCAGAGTACCCCGTCATGGGTCCGGCATTAATAAGTTCTGTCTGTGCTTTTATACCCGCTGCTGCAAAAATTAAAAGCGTCAGTATAAAAACAGATAAACGTGTGATCAATTTTACTAAACCTTCTTTCCTATCTTTTTATAACCATCAGCCTGATGGGAGACGCCTGAAGCGCCCTGCCGTCAACATTTTCTGACGTGACAAACATTTCCCCCGGAGCAGCCGTGTTGATATCGGGAGTGTTTTCAATAAGATAAGAGTCGAAATTCTGATCTGATCTGAATACTTTCCCGACCTTCACCGGTGCTGCCTGCGGATTGGCTGCAAACCAAAGCTGAAGACCCTGGTTCGCCCCGAGCTGAAGACTCTTGATATTTGTGTAAAGAACCTGCATTGTCCGCAGATTTCTGTTGTAAAAAATCTTGGCATAAGCGTCAGTGAATCTTTCAATTCCCTCAAGGTTGACAAGATCAACATTCCTGGTGTTAATCAGGAAATTCATCAGCCGCTGTGTGCCTGCTTCGGTTGGTGCGGTCTGCGTATTCTGGGCTGCCTGAGCTTCATTCTGTTCACCTTGTGTAAGCCCTCCCACTTTATCTTTCAGGCTCTGAAGTTCTGTTGAAAAGACATAATACATACCGCCGATTGCACCAAATAGAAGAATTGAAACCAGCCAGAACAGCCACGGGGCAAGCCCTGATGCCTCGGGGGGTGCCTGAATTGGCTGCGCATAGGGAACGGATGCCACACGGTTGGCTCGCAGTTCATCTGCCGAGATCGCCGGCTCAGGTGATACGTATGTGGTTCTCCCGATTGTATCGGGCTCAGGTTCGTACTGCGGGTATCCGCCTTCAGCCTCAATTTCACCGGTGTGCGCCGGCTGCTGATAAATCTGACGGCGTCTTAATCGTGCAGGGTTAATCGGTCTGTTATCCTGCGGAACTTCGGGTTCAAATGTCTGACTTATCTCCTGCTCAGGCTCTGAGTAATAACTCTGGTCAGGCTGCTGCACGCGGTTCTGCTGATCTGCATCATCAGGATGATAAACAGGACTCCCGAAAATATCTTCAGCGGAAAGCTTCCCTGAATCTGCACTTCCGTTGGTTTCAGGAACTGCCGGCTGCTGCACAGGGGGAGGCGGCGGAACTGCGGGCGGAGGGGTGTTTACAACCGGTCTGGGCGGCAGCGGATTTCTCTGCGGAGGAGGCATCCCTCCTCTTTCGCTTCTCGGTGCAGGAACTCCCATTCTGTTTCTGATCTGCGTGGATTCTCCCGGCCTTGAACCCGCCCCGTTTCTCTGCGGAGGCATCGGGGCTTCTGTCACGTCTTCTTCTTCAGAAGGCGGCACAGGTGCGGAACTCTCGTCACCGATATTAAAATGCTCTTCAATTTTAGAAGGCACCCTGAAATCTTCAGGGATTTCTTCCCTGGTTTCAAAGCTCTGGATATTGCTCAGGAAAGTCTTTCTCGGGTTTATTGAAGTGGCTGATCCTGCAGGTTTATCTCCAGTAACCTGTCTTATCACCGTTTCGGTCAGGTCCGGAACAACTTCCTTCATATTAAGGAATGAGGGGAGCAATGCGATCAGATTCTGATACTCACCCAGCAGCTGCCAGGGGAACTCCTCAACGGTTGAAAGATAGTCAACAAGATTTATGAAATCATCTTTTTCAAGACACCCCAGCGCATAAGGGAATATCAGCGATTCAAACATTCCGTTTGCCTCGCCGCCGCTTTCCTCATTCGTGATATTGTACCGCAGGTTGACAAGCGCCTGCTTCACTTTTGATTTCACTGCTGCAACAGGCATATTCAGCTTTGCGGCAATTTCGCTCTGATCAAGTCCTGTGTAAAATGCCAGATAAATCACATACTGCTGCGCCTCGGTAAGGTTCATCAGTGATTGTTCAATATCAGGCGCAATGCTCATTGCGGTTTCAAGATCAAGAGTGTCAATGAGATTAGAAAGGTGGGGTATTATAAAATAATTCTCAAATTCATCAGAGTAATCATCAACAGTTTCCGGTGATTGTGATTTTTTCAGTCTATATACAGCCTTGTTCCGGGTTAAATGCATGATCCACGAGTAAGCGTTCTGGATCTGCGGATTATACAGATTAGATTTCTTCCAGATAATTCTGGCTATTTCAGTCATTTCTTCCCTTCCCAGCTCATCGTCTTCAAGTATTTTTGAAGTCAGAGTATAGATAATGGAAGAATAACGCTTAAATAATTCAGAAAAAGCTGCAGAATCCCTGTTCTGTACTTTTTCTAAAAGTTCATGATCTGTCATTTTGAAACTGCTGGTTTTTGAGATTATACAAAAATAGTCTACAGATAACTAAAATCAAACCTGATTAACTGATTTTAGTGAATTTATTATATCTTCTTCATTATTAAATGATTTTACTATGCCGGTTCTTCTCCCCTCAAAGCGCATCCTCTCATCCATCAGGAATGTCAGCGGTTTCCAGTATTCCTCATCAGCAATTATCAGTTTCGGGGTTGTAAACTCTTTATTGACGCTCTCCCACACGGCTGCCAGTTCAAGCAGGGTGCCTGTTCCTCCCTTAAGAATTATATACGCATCGCCGATATCCATAAGAACCTTTATCCTGTCAAAGAGTGATTCGGTTCTGATTTCATCCGTGATGTATTCATTATGCTCATAATTGAAGAAATTCAGTGTGACCCCTATCGCTTTTGCACCTGCTTCAACAGCCCCCTTAGATGCCGCCTCCATGATTCCGAGATACCCCCCTGAGCAGACATCTATTCCGTTAAGGCCAAGCAAATGACCAAGTTTATAAGCAAATTCATATTCGGGTTCGCCGGGCTTGGGGAATGCGCTCCCGAAAACCGTCACGGTTTTGATACTCACAGATGCCTCTTTCGTTAAAAATTATTAAAATTGCTCCGGGTAACTCAGTCTGAATTCCGGTATTGTAATATAATATGATTATGGTTACAGTGATATGATTTTGATTCCGCTTCAGGAACCCCGCCTTCAGATGACGCTGCTTAACTCTGAATTAATGTGCTGCATTCCCTCTTCAGTATCGCAGCTGTAAAGTTATGACTGATGGCCAACGCGCTTTCTGAAACCGGACTGTTAAGTCACAGCGCATTCATAATCTTTCCCTCCGACACATCAGCGGCAAAAGTTTTATTTTATTTTAATTTTATCTCCCGGCTTGATATTATATTTATCCGTGAACCCGGCCAGCACTTCAAGAACATATTTTGATGGTTTTTCTGACGGATAACTCTGATCACTGAGGGTTTTTGTATTCTTATGAATTGTGTTTATCGTATAATCTTCGCTTATGAAATACATATCAAGCGAGAGGAATGTGTTTCTCATCCAGAAGCTCTGCATTTCAGCAGCCGGAAAAATAAAAAGCATTCCCTGATTCATACCCATCTCTTTTCTGTACATCAGCCCGAGCATCCTGTCATAATCGGTATCGGCTATTTCGATATCTATATCAGCTTTCACATTACCCGAAGCATCTGTAAGAGAAAGCTCCCCTTCTTTGCTGAATGTGTACACTTCTCTTTCTTCCTTCATTAAATTACTGACTATAAGATAACCAAGAAATGCCACTATCACCGCAATCACGGATATCCTGGTTATCAGTTTTTTTCTTGCCTCTCTTTGTCTCTTATTATCCCTTTTGATACCTTTGATTTCATTTTTTTTAAACTGTTTGCTCAAAACCGTATTTCCTCAAATTTTGGATTAGCTGAATGTCAAATATAATAGAAAGAGAAATCATAAACCTTCCCGAAAAACATATCTCAATGATAAAAAGCGGGTGGGGATCAGGGTGCGTTGATAATGCGGTTGTTGAAAAAATTGTTTACCTTTCTGACGGACTGAAAATTGCCGGATACCTTGCTTACCCGCGGAGCATCTCCCCTGGCAAGAAATTCCCCTGCATAATGTGGAACAGGGGCGGCTCTAAAAAAAGAGGGGCAATTGATGCATTTACTGCGCGCGGAATTTTCGGGCTTATGGCATCATGGGGTTATGTGGTTTTTGCTTCCTCATACAGGGGGAGCATAGAAGGAGAAGGGGAAGAGGAGTTCGGAGGGAGTGATGTGAATGATATCATTAATCTTGTGAACAGCGCAGACGAAATACCCTTTGCAGATACCTCAAAATGGGGTATTGAAGGATGGAGCCGGGGCGGCATGATGACCTACCTGACCCTTAAAAGACTCCCCGTTTTCAGGGCGGCAGTTATAACCTGCGGAATCTCTGATCTTGACCTCACGTTCAGGGCTAATCCGGAGCTGAGGGCAAGAAATTATGAGCTGATTAAAAACTGGGATTACGAAAAGGAAGCAGCAGCCCGCTCTGCTGTTAAGTTTGCAGATCTTTTACCCAAAAACACAAAATATCTGCTTATTCACGGCAACGCCGATACCGTGGTTGATGTAAACCAGACCTTTGATCTTGCCAGAAAATTTAATGACTATAATCTTTTTTACAGGATGATTATTTTTGAGGAGGGAGACCACTTTCTGAGAAATTTCAGAGCGGAAGTTGATGATGCCCGGAAAAACTGGTTTGACAGATTCCTGAAATAATTCCCGGGCACCAGGGGTATTAATATTTAAGCATTCCGCCGGAAACGTTTTTGGCTTTATATCCCGCTTTCAGCAAATCTTCTGTGGCCATCCCTGAACGGTTACCGGAACGGCAGACCACATAAATTTCCTTATCTTTATACTGCTTCAGCTCATCCATTCTCTTATCAAGATCAGGAAGCGGTATGTTTATGGCAATATCAATTTTGCCGAGTTCACCTTTCAGTTCCTGCGGGCTTCTTACATCAAGCACTATAAAATCTTTTTTATCTGCTTTGAGTTTTTCTTTAAGCTCATTCATGGTTATTGAATTTTCGGACTGTGCACAGCCCGTGAAACTCATTGCCAGAAAAAGAAAAAGAAGGCTCAGAATATTTCTTTTCATCGTCAGCTCCTTGTAATTATGGTTTATCAGTATTCTTGTTATATAATCAGTGTCCGCTGCAGGCACCGCCGCAGCAGCCTCCGCCTGAACTTTCAAATCCTGATCCGGTTGAACAGGAACCGTCTGAACATCCCGGATCTGTGAAAGTCATTGAGGCAACGGCAGGCATCTTAAAGGCCACCCTTGAAATCACTTTCCTTACATCTGATGTAAGGCATTCAGGGCATACAACATCCTTTTCAAGTGAGGATGATTTAAAGAGCATTTCAAATTTGCTGTTGCATTTATTGCATTTATACTCAAAGATGGGCATAAGTTGTTAATCCTTATTATTTACAGTCATCAAGTTTCAGATATTTCATAAGGTTGGCGTGAATATCTTCAGAAAGCTCAACCGTGTAACTTCTGTACATATCAATAGTTGTTTCAACCGAACTGAAATACCCCTTGCATTTAGGACAGCTTTCAAGGTGCGCTCTTATGGCAACACATTTTTCCGAGTGGAGTTCTTCACCCAGATTTTCGCAGATGTGCTTAAGCACAACTCCGCAGTTAACGTTCATTTCTTCATGCTCTTTCATTGAAAAGCCTTTGTTATTTCTTTTCTTAAAAATGCTCTTGCTCTGTGCAGTCGTGATTTTACGGCTGGAACTGATAATCCCGCCACTTTTGCCGTCTCTTCGGTTGAAAGCTGTTCAATATCTCTCAGCATGAATACAATTCTGTATTCGGGGGCCAGTTTGTTTACGGCGTTATCAAGTATCCTTTTCAGCTCATCGTTTTCCACGGTTTTTACAGGCAGGGTGTTCCAGTCTGCCATATACCTGTCATCAAATAAATCATCGTCATCTTCCGGTTCAACAAAGGTGCCTTTTTTAATCTGCCTGGCCGCCATCAGGCAATGATTCACCGCAATTCTGTAAAGCCAGGTTGAAAGCTTTGATTTCTGGTCAAATTGTCCGAGGTTTTTTATCATGCTGTAGAAAGTTTCCTGCATTGTGTTTTCTGCCTTATCGCGGTCACGGCAAATCTTAAACGCAAAATTATACACCGTCTGCTCATGCATCTTCACAAGATCAGCAAGCGACTTTCTATCGCCCGATACTGCTTTTTGTATTAATTCGTTTTCGCTCATGGTTTGATGATATATATTCTCTTAAGTTTCAAAATTTCAGTCATTAAATTCAAGACTTTTCCACAGGTACCAGCTTGCAATTGTATTGTAAGGACTCCATTTAAATCTGACGGATAGTTCCTTTACCTGGTTCTCATCAGGGTAACTCTCAAAACCGTAATGTTTTGCTATTGCCCTCTTTATCCCCAGATCTCCGTAAGGGAGAACATCCGGCCTTCCGAGTGTGAATATGAGAAACATATGGCAAGTCCAGATCCCTATCCCTTTAACTTTTGTGAGTTCCTTTATGACCTCTTCATCCGGCAGGGAAGCTGTCTTTTCGGGATCAAGTTCTCCGGAAGCAACCTTTTCAGCCAGATCTTTTATATATCTGACTTTGGGGTTTGAGAGTCCGCACCCTCTTAGTTCATCATGGCTAAGACCCGTAATCACTTCAGGTAAAAATTTCTCTCCGCAAAGCATTTTCATCTTCTTCAGAATTGAATCGGCAGCTTTGACTGATAACTGCTGTCCCGCAATTGAAGAGACAAGTTCACCGAAATAATCATAATGGGGAACAAGAGTGCAGGGCCCTGCTCTCTCAATAACAGCCGAAAGTATGTGATCATTCTGTTTAAGATAATTAATACCTTCGCTTATTTTATTTTTATCCATATTTTACAGATGAAAATGTAAATAAATTATGTTTAAAGCCAGATATCTCAAACAAATCAGAGAAAATAAACTTTTCAGAGACAAAACTGATCTGCTGACCGCCGGTTTGTTTGACACCTCTAACCTGATCCGTGCCCCTAAAGGTTTTGTTCTGTGGAGCAGCGGTGAAGACCCGGATTATTTTTACTTAATTTTAAGCGGGACATTAAAGTTAAAAATAATATCCCAAAATAAAAAAAAGATAATCCTGAGACAGCCGGGGCATTTCACCGGCGAAAAAGAGTTCCTTGAAAAAACTCAGAGGGTCTCTTCTCTTGTCGCAGAAACAGATTCGGTGCTCTATAAAGTTGATCACCGTCTTTTTTCAGGAATTTTATCTCTCCTTGAGCCGGAAGATCTGAACCTTGATTTCTATCAGAACGACTACAGCGTCTCGGTTGATTTAACTGATCAGGCCGTTCTCTCCGGTCAGGATCCTCAGCCGGTTAAAAAGAAACCCGAACCCCCGGCGGGTGCTTCTTCAAAGTTTTCATTTAAGGACGTTATTGATTTTTACAGGGTATATAACCACAGGCTTAAAAGGCATATTGACGCAATAGGAAAAAACCGGCACAATCCTTCGTTTGATAATCATATGCTTGCCGTGGCGTATCTGATTAATCATCTGGAGCCTAACACCAGATATTCAATTAAATATACGAATATCCGTCTGAATGAATTCTGCACTGATATCTGTCAGGTATTCAGGGATCTGTCTGTTTCGGGGAATATTGTGACCGTTACTCTCTTTAACGGTCAGTATAATATCATCTATGATAAAACTGTGCTCCTTAATCTCTATGTTTTTATTTTCCATATACTCCTGGAGGTTTTCGGGAGCGGATTTTACATTAACATTTTTAACGATTCAAAATCACCGATGATAATAAAGCTCACTGCCGGTTTATTATCACGCGAGGCAATACCTAATAACATACTGCTCAAAGAAAATATTAAAAAAGAGATAAAAGAATCCTTTCTGACAAAACATCCTGAACTTGCTTCGAGAGTAACTATCGACGTCAATAAATTCACTCTTAAACTCAACACAGATCTCACGAAAAAATTTGTCTGATTATAATCTTTTAACTGTTCTGGGTACCACCGCCACCGGCAAGACCAGATTTGCCGTTGAGATTGCGGGGCGTTTTAACGGTGAAATTCTCTCGGCAGATTCCCGTCAGGTTTACCGCAATATGAATCTCGGTACAGGCAAAGATCTTGATGAGTATGAAACCGCAGGAGGTTCTGTTCCTTACCATCTTATTGATATTGCTGAACCCGTTGAAGATTATAATCTTTTCAGATTTGTAAATGATTTTAAATCGGCTTATCAGGATATCATCTCCCGGGGCAGACTTCCGGTTCTCTGCGGCGGAACAGGACTTTATATTAATGCCGTTATATCCGGGTACCGGCTTAGTGCGGTGAATCAGGATGAAAGCCGCCAAGAACTTGAACAGCTTTCTCATCAGGAGCTGATTGATCTGTTAAATTCTCTTGATCACTCCTTACACAATACAACTGATATCACCGACCGCGACCGCACACTTCAGGCGGTCAGGATTAAGCTTGCAGAACGTGAATCTGCTGCCCCGTTTATAAAGGCTGATTGCAGGTCTCTGAATATAGGGCTCCGGCTTGAAAGAAGCGAGGTAAGGGAAAGAATAACCGCAAGACTTAAAAACCGGCTTGATGCCGGCATGGCTGATGAAGTTAAGAGCCTGATGAACAACGGTATATCCGTTGAGCGGCTTAAATATTTCGGACTTGAGTATAAATTCATCGGGATGTATCTTAGCGGCGAGATTAATTACAACGATATGTTTCAGAAGCTGAACGCCGCAATCCATGATTTTGCAAAGCGTCAGGAAACCTGGTTCAGAAGAATGGAGCGTAACGGCATTGTCATCCACTGGTTTTCACCCTTTCAGACAGAAGAGGCGGCAGCTTTCATCAGGAAAGAGTATTTCGGATAATGCTGAAGCGGATTTCTGAACATGATGTTAACACCTATCTTAACCGCCATGGTTACAGATCTCAGTTTTACCGGGTTGAAGCCTCCCGTAAATTCAGGTGTGCTGTTGTTATACCCGTTTTTAATGAAAGCCATTACCTTCCCCGTCTGCTTGATTCGATTACGTCACTTGATAAAATCCGGTCGTCTGATACAGCATTTATTTTCGTGGTTAATAATCCTGATACTGCCCCGCCGGAAATTCTTCGGGATAACCGGCAATCATTTTCATTGCTTTCAGGGTACAGATGTGATTCTGAAGTGTTTATTATTGACGCCTTTTCACAGGGTCGCGCACCTGAGGGCAAAAATGCAGGGGTTGGGCTTGCAAGAAAAATCGGGCTTGATGCCGCTTTATCTCTGCTTGATTATGAAAATAAAAAACAGCCCTTTCTTGTGTGCCTTGATGGTGACTGTACCGTAAACCGCGGGTATCTTACTGCTCTTCACGATCATTATGACTCCGGTATACATGATGCAGGGGTCTGCAGCTACTCTCATATCGTAACGGGGGATGAGGAGAATCTTGAAGCAATTCTGGCTTATGAATTTTACCTCAGGTACTATTCGCTCGGATTATGGTATGCCGGCTCACCTCTCTGTTATCACTCCATCGGCTCAACAATGACCTTCACTCCTGAATTATACATCAAATGTGAGGGAATGAATAAGCGCAAGGCTGGAGAGGATTTTTACTTCCTTGAGAAAGCAGCAAAGCATACAAGAATCCCTGTTGTTTATGATGCTGTTGTTTATCCTTCTTCCCGCGAATCTGAGAGGGTTCCGTTTGGTACCGGCAGGAGAATAATCCGTCATAACCGGAATGAAATAAACAGCAATATGCTCTATGATTTCACAACGCTTGAAATTATCAGACAATGGCAGAATGTCACACAAAACTTCACTCTCTCTGATGACCCTGAATCGGTGGTTCAGTCAGCACTTTCAATACACACGGGCCTGTATGAGTTTTTAAATCAGAACGGCTTTTTTGAAGTGATAAATAAAATCAGAAAAAACAGTAAAACGGATTTACAGCTTAAGAAGCAGGTTTCGGGGTGGATGGATAGCTTCAGAATGTTAAAACTGATACATTATATCCGTGATCATCATCTCCCTGAAAAGCCAATGTTTGGTGAGCTGCAGAGATTATGTAACGCAATAAAGATTGAGTATCACGCTGAACCCGGCAAAGAGGCGGCAACAGAAAGAAGGCTTGAACTGCTGCGGCTGCTGCAGGGGGTGAGAATTGATCAGATTTAATTACATATACCACTGATCCGGAATAAATTCTTATCAGTCTGATACTCCGTCCGGTCTTTCATTTCATCAGGATCATTTTACCTGTTATGCTTCCGGCTTTTGTAATAATACGATAATAATATACTCCCGATGTCAGATCATCAGCCACAAATTCAACTCTGTTCTGACCTGCGCTGAAATAGCCCACAGTTATAAGACTGATCATTTTCCCTGTAACATCATATAATTCAACCGATGCAGTACCCGGTTCTTCAAGACTGAAAAATATTGTTGTATTTGGATTAAAAGGATTCGGATAGTTTCCGGTTACACTTAATTCCGGAGCTCCGATGTTTTCATTTTCCAGCCCGGACGGAGTATTTTGCCAGAGACTTCCGTCTGATTTGTACTTGATCACAAAACAGTCATTTTGTCCAGCACTGCTCATAAGAAGAGTTCCGCTGCCGGGATCAGTATCTGCTCCTGTACCATACAACTGACCGGTGATATACAGATTATCTTCATCATCGGCGATCAAGCCTGCACAAATGTTGTTTTCTGAGCTGCCGTTACCGCCGAAATTAAACGCCCACTGACACTCGCCCGCTTGTGTAAACTTTGCAAGCAGAACATCTGCTGTTGATGAGAAAGCACTCCGGGTTATTCCGTTGCCGAAATCAGCGGTACCATTCATCCATCCGGCAAGATAAATGTTGTTTCCGCTGTCAAATGTGATCCTGTGCCCGCCGTCGCCGGAGCCGCTGTTCATTCCTTTTGCCATAACAAATTCACCCCCTGCCCCGTAGCAGGCAAGAAAAAGTGAAGAATTACTTACATTTGCCACTCCCTGCCCCGGATCGAAATCAACAGTACCCGTTCCGCTCAGTCTTCCTGTAAACCAGATTTTACCGGTCTTATCACATCTCAGCGCCCCGGGTGAAATAACATCTGCGGAAGTCCCACCGGTTTTGTTGACCCAAAGCAGCACACCGGTTTCTGAGTTATACTTTGCCGTGAAAAAATCAGTTAATCCGCTGCTGCTGAGCAATGATGCCGTTCCGAGGGGATTTACGTTAACGCCTGTCCCTCTGAAGTTACCCCCGACAAAGATATTTCCTTCCTGATCAAGATCAAGGGCAACATAAGCTTCGGTAAACACATTGACACATCTTGCGTTAACAGGAATCACCCACTGCAGGAGACCGTCGCTGTTATACTTGGCTATAAACAAACCCGCAAGGGTATCAGGTAAGGTTACATTTACCGCCGTACCGAGGGGATTAAAGTTAACAGTACCCCTGAACCCACCGCCCACATAAGAATTACCCGAGGAATCAACTGCAATATCCCATGCACGCTCCTGCGTATTCTGACCTGTATTACCAAGCCCGAATGCCCACAAATAGTTGCCGTCTTTATCATATTTTGCCAAAAAACAATCTTCGTTCCCCTGTGAGAATATCGTTCCTCCGCCGTCAGGATTAAAATCAGCCGGCTGCGGACCCGTCTGGAAAGTGCTGCCAAAATACCCTGTTACATAAATATTTCCTGCTGAATCGCATTCAATTCCATGCGGGGCTTCTGAGGTTGTAACGCCGCCAAATGCTTTTGCCCAAAGAAGTTCACCGTTTCTGTTGTATTTTGTAAGTGCAATGTGGGTTGTGGCTCCGGGGGCTGTAAGAATTGTACTTCCGGCCGGGTTGACATTTATTGAATTCTGAAAAAGACACCCGTTTATATAATTGCCATCCCGGTCAACGGCATTTGCTTTGCCGTATTCCATTCCCGTACTGCCGTATAACAATGCGAAATTTGTCTGTGTATAACCAACCCCGGTAATAGTCAGCAGGCATATTATTGCCGCAAAAACATTTCTGATTGCCTGAATGTATAGCTTCATTTATTTATATTGTCCGTGAATAATTATTTCGTTATATTACTACAATATAGTAATTAAATTAATAAAAATACTACACAAATATATTATATGTCTGATTCCGAAAATATTATTGAAATTATCAGGGAATATCAAAGATTTCAGGAAATCTCTTCAGATTTTTCACTTTCTGCCTTCGGTATCTGGCTGGCAAGGAGCGGCAAACCTGAAAATACAGCAAAAGATAAGACAAACGGTTCTGAAGTTTCAGAGAGAGCAATTCTTTACCTTCTGAACAGAGTCACAAAGTTTTCCCGCATATACAGCAAGCGGGTGATTGAAGATCTGGATCTTTCAACAATAGATGAATTTTACTTTCTCCTTTCGGTCGAAAAACTTGGTGCTCCCATGAAAAATGAGGTCTATGATGATACTCTCACAGAACTCACAACCGGTGCTCAGATTATGAAGAGGCTGATTAACATAGGGTTCATCACTGAATTCCCTGATGACAATGATAAACGGATCAGAAGGGTGGCTATTACAGAGAGTGGCTTGAAAATTAAAAATGAGGTTTTTAGAAGATTTGGTGAAACGGTCAGATTTAAGCTTGGAAATCTTGATGATTCAGAGAAAAAGCAGTTTTATGATATACTCAGATATCTTGATTCGTTTCATACTGAGATAATTCATAAGGATCCGGGTATCCCGGTAGATGAGCTGATAAAAAAATATATACTTTAAAAGTAATAAGACGCTGTGTTAATGAATAATCCATAAATTAGCCCCACACACTGCAAATTCACTCCTTTTGTTTATTTTTGGGATTATTTACTAATGATTTCCGAATTGAAGCTTAATAAACTGACCCGAAGACTTTTAATCTCTCTTCTGCCGCTGCTGTTAATTTTACCTTTGCAGAGCTGCGGAGGTTCTGTTGATCTTAACAGAAAAGAAATGACCTTTGATGAATTTTTTGAGGGCTTTGCTTCGTTATATGTAAATAAAGATGCTGAAAGAGCTCTGATTCTGAAAAAGAATTTCCCTGCTCATTATTCTGAAATGTGTAAACTGCTGGCAAAAAAAATGATTGATCCCGCACTCTCAAAAGATGAACAGGTGCTGATGACCATGATTTATTTTTGGGCAGAAACTCTGAAATAAAATACCGGACGATATGATTTCAAAAGATTTACTCGACATTTTATGCTGCCCCGACAGCAAAGCCGATCTTGTGCTTGAAGGTGATTTCCTGATCTCAACCGATCCTAAGACAAGGCGCAAATACCGCATTGAAGATGATATTCCTGTCATGCTGATTGATGAATCGGAGATCATGCCTGTTGAGGAGTGGGAGAAAATTATGGAGAAGCACGGAATCAGAAAAGATCATTAACCCCGATCTTATCAAGATTATCAGTGAACCTGAAATTGCCGTTGAGTGCGATATCAAGAAGTTGCTGATATTGCATATCTGAAATTTCATAAGCACCGAACAGCCTGGTGTGCTCGTTGATTATCTGTGAATCAAGAATTACGAATTCGTTTCTCCTCAGGTGGCTTATCAGGTGAACCAGCGCAATCTTGGAGGCCTGAGGCTGCAGAGAAAACATCGATTCTCCCATAAAGGCGCCTGATATTGTGATCCCGTAAAGCCCCCCTGCAAGTTCACCGTCATAATATACTTCAACAGTATGGAGAAATCCCGCCTTAAAAAGCTCCGCATAAGCTTTTTTCAGCTTTGAATTAATCCAGGTTTCAGACCTTTGAGAACAGTAATTTATCACATCCTCAAACCGCTGATCAGATGTTACAGTGTATTCCTTTTTTTTCATGAACTGACGCAGCGATCTTGGTATTTTATAATCATAAATTGGTATAACTGCCCTTACTTCAGGCAGATAAAAATTTATATTATCGCTCTCCCCGCTCTCCGCCATCGGAAAATACCCCCTGGCATACAGTTGAATCATGTTACCCGGGTGAAGCAGAACATCCGGATCAAAAGAATCTTCTTTACTCATCAACCTTTAATTCAAATTCAACAATCTGGTATCCTTTAAGCACTTCAAGAGCAGCAAATGTTACACCCACGAGAACCGTGATCATTCCCGCAGAAAACAGTATCATGCTGATTGTGGTGGCAGTATGAACCTCGGTCACCGCTCCCACTCCGATGCCAAGTGAGGCGAGCACAAAAAATGCGACTGCCATTGAGTATGAAAACACCGCATTTTTAACAAGTCCCACCCTGTAATACAGACGGTTAAGCTGTTCGGTTATGCTGTTCAGCCGCTGTTCATTGAAATAATCAAAGCTGCCGGCTTCATTTTTAGTCATGTATTTTCTTTTCTCTTCATTAAGAAGCCTGATCCGGTTCACAACCAGTGAGTACTTGTTGTTCATTCCGAGAAGCAAAAGCCCGCAGGCAGATATCATTATGCCCGGCGATAACATTGCCTGAATTAATGATACTACCGAAATTTCCTGCATTTTATGTATCCTGTTAATTTTTAATGAACTAATATAGAAGAAATAACCTTATAAAGAAATATTCCTTAAATATTTAAAGAAATTTTTCTATATTTGTGATTCTAAAATAACAGGTGTATCATGGCAAAAGTACAGTCATTCGGCGATAAAGCCAAAGGCAAGAAAAAAGACCCTTATATCAGTGTAAAAGTTGTAAAATCTGTAAAAGCAGATAAAGGCGCTTTCAAGTTCAACGAAAAATTTGTTAAAGTTGATGATATAAGCAAAGTTTCTGAAATTAAATAAAGCGGTTCCAAACCGCTTTATTTTTTTACAGCATATCCATCCTCTCTGCTCCCAAAAATATTAAACCCTGATAATACAAGCTGCATTGCTTAAACTCGGCAATATTTGTTATTTTTGAGTTATTGCATATCACTCATTAATTTCGTCTCAGACTACAGAACCTGTAATATGAATAAAATTATCCCGCTTACCGCCACATCCAATTTTGAGGATTTCATTTCCTCTGGATATTACTATGTGGATAAGACGGGTTTTATCCCTCAGCTTGAACAGAAGGCGAGTAAATATCTCTTTTCCGTCCCAGAAGATTCGGGAAATCACTCTTCCTTTCAATGCTTGAATATTATTACGGAATTCAGCACAGGGATAAGTTCGGGAAGCTCTTCAGCGGGCTCGCTGTTTATTCATCGGCGGAGTCAAACCGAAATTCTTACTATACGCTGGGGCTTTATTTCAGCGGCATTGAGACCAGCAGGCCTGAAAATATACTACCCACCTTCATAAATAAATTGCTGAATGGCATTTCCACTTTCATAAAGGATTACGGTATATTGTCAGAAGCTGACTTTAATGAAATTACTGGTGAGACTACTGCCGGAGCAATACTTGAATCTTTCAGCCAGAAACTTAAACTTAAGGATTTCAGAGGCAAGATCTTTCTTCTGATAGATGAGTATGATCATTTCACAAACGAGCTGATTTCATTTGATCAGGAACATTTCCGTGAGATTGTCTCCCGGAACGGATGGGTAAGAAAGTTTTATGAAGTCGTGAAGCAGCTGATGGCTGAGGGTATTATTGACCGCTTCTTTGCCACCGGTGTAACTCCCGTCACTCTTGACAGCATGACCAGCGGATTTAACGTTGCACAAAATATAACTCTCGATCATAAATTTCACTCCCTTACCGGTTTCACTGAATCTGAAGTTGTAAAACTGATCAGTGAGACCATGCCCGCGGGTGAGCAATTTGATCCTTTGGAACTTCTGAATAACCTCCGTTCATGGTACAACGGC
This sequence comes from Ignavibacteriaceae bacterium, assembly GCA_013359345.1. Lineage (GTDB taxonomy): Bacteria > Bacteroidota > Ignavibacteria > Ignavibacteriales > Ignavibacteriaceae > JABWCA01. Next base: position 426 of record JABWCA010000059.1, on the reverse strand, counting down.
AGCAGGTTCTCTCCTTCGGCTGAAGAAAAACTTTATAACCCCCAGATGATCCTCTCATTCCTGAGAGAATTCAGGGATACCTACACATATTCGGGGATGATGTCTGATATTAATGTGACTTCCGACTGGAAAAAGATTGATAATATTATCTCTCAGCTTCCTCCCGGTACCGCTGAATCGGTTATTGATCAGGTGCTCAACAACGACTACATCACAGACTCACTTACCCTGCTCTATAATCCCGAGACCCCTTTCACAAAAACTGATGTTATCTCACTGCTGTTTTACAACGGTCTGCTGAGTATCGACGGAATAACTGCGGGATTTTATAAATATGTGATTCCAAACTATCTTATAAGACAGCTCTACTGGGAGTTTTTCAGGAACAGGATGGAAAGAGAAAAGAATCTTGACTTAAGCAGCAAC
>JABWCA010000335.1 GCA_013359345.1 Ignavibacteriaceae bacterium | reverse complement strand
ATCTTAAGATATTTTTCTTTGGTCATGACATTCAGGCCTGAATTACTGAGTTCGCCTGAAAGGTATTTTTCGGTAAACTGAATAATCCCACCGGAGTCATCTGAATTAAAAGCAGTGACAAACTCAGAAACAATTCTGCCTGCATTACTATCCGGAATTTTTATATAGCCATTCTGGCTGCCCGGTTTCTGAGCTGATGTGCTTAGGGGAACAACAGCAAGCAGAAGAATTATCAGATAACTTAATTTTCTCATTTGAAATCTCCATTGTTAAATTCAGTGGTAAAGACAGTGAAAGGATAATCGGGTTACAGATAAGACATTGAACGTTAACTGACGGTCGTAAACACACCTGAAAGGCAGAAATCTTTCTTTAGACGGCGCGCGTTTGCAAGCGGTCAACTCCCGGAAATCAGATCAGGAATGATTATTGTTCAGGCTGTGTTAAATTTAAAAGGCAGTTATTAATTAATATTCGCAGAGAATCTGCACAGGAAAATGTTAAGAGGAGATTCAGATTTTGTCAGAAAGCGGTAAAATGAAGATCGAGGTATGGAGTGATGTTGCCTGCCCGTTTTGTTATCTGGGCAAAAAAAAGCTTGAGAAAGCAATAACAGCTTTTCAGCATGGCAGCAGAATTAATATTATATGGAAAAGTTTTCAGCTTAATCCCGAACAGGTAACCGATACGCAGATTAGCCTGAGTGAGTATCTGACCCGTGAAAAAAACTGGACACCCGAGTATACAGAGCAGGTTAACCGGAGGATTGAGGAGAGCGGCTCAGAATACGGAATAATTTACAATTTTAACAAGGCTGTTCCGGCAAACACAATGAAAGCCCACATACTGCTTCACGCGGCAAAAAAAGTGAATAAGCAGAATGAAGTGAAAGAAGGACTTTTCAGGGCATATTTCACTGAAGGGAAAAATGTTGATGACAACAAAGTGCTTATTGCAATAGCTTCCGAAGCCGGGATGGGATCGGGTATAACTGAGTCGGTTTTTGAAGATGAAGAGCTTATTAACGAAGTCATGCTCGACCGCTATGAGGCAACACAGCTTGGTATAAGGGGAGTGCCGTTTTTTATATTCAATAACCGTTATGCAATAAGCGGGGCACATCCCGATCTGCTTTTTACAGAGACACTTCAAAAATCTTTTTCCGAATGGGATAATTCGGTAAAATCAAAACCTGAAGTGATAGCGACCGGAGACAGCTGCGGAACCGACGGAGACTGCAGATAAATGAAATTTCCACTCAACGGGAATGAAACCATTGTTAAAGTAATATTCTGGATACTGATCATCTGGGCAGTCACCCCGTTTACAATACCCCCGATCGCCCTGCTTTCAGGATTCATTTTTGCCGTCATGGCAGGAAATCCTTATCAGAAGGAGACGGCAAAATTCACGGGGATTCTTCTCAAGACCTCCGTTGTGGGTCTGGGGTTCGGGATGAATGCGGCAGTGGCACTCAGTGCGGGAAAAGACGGATTGTTGTTTTCGGTTAGCACAATAGTGATCACACTTCTGATCGGGTTTGCAGCCGGCAGAATTCTTAAAATCCCGCGCAAGACAGAACACCTTATCTCATCCGGAACCGCCATCTGCGGGGGAAGCGCCATAGCTGCAGTGGCACCCGTAATCAGGGCAGAAGAAAAGGATATTTCAGTATCGCTTGGAATTGTCTTTGTACTGAATTCTGTTGCACTTCTCATTTTCCCCCCTATAGGTAAACTCCTGGGTCTGACCCAGTATCAGTTCGGCCTCTGGAGCGCGGTAGCAATACATGACACGAGTTCAGTTGTGGGAGCAGCAGGCACATACGGTAACGAGGCGCTTTTAACTGCCACTACAGTAAAACTGGTGAGGGCGTTATGGATTATTCCGCTTGCTCTGGTAAGTGCATATTTATTCAGGAGCAAAGAAAAGAAAATCTCTTACCCATGGTTCATCGGGTTTTTCATAATTGCGATGCTGATAAATACATTTGTGCCGGGCATCGAAGTGATCAGCCCCTGGCTGGTCGAAGGTGCCAAAAAGGGTCTAACTGTCACCCTTTTTCTGATAGGATCGGGTTTATCCCTTTCAAAAATCAGAAGTGTGGGGTGGAGGCCTTTTCTTTTAGGTGTTATTTTGTGGCTGATGATCAGCGCCATATCACTTGCGGTTGTCAGATATTATTGAATTGAAAGGAATACTAAAAAGGTGACATATGGAATTAAGTGCTGAAGAAATAAAGCTCAGATATCCGGTGGGCGGGTATGAATATACCCCTGAAACAGATGATCCCCGGGTTGTAATTTATATGAATGAGATAAAATCTTTCCCTGAACTGCTTAAGAATGCAATCTCCGGTCTCTCAGAGGAACAGATTGATACCCCTTACAGACCCGGAGGCTGGACCGTAAGGCAGCTTGTTCACCACTGTGCCGATAGCCACATGAACGCCTTTATACGTTTTAAGCTTGCACTTACTGAGGATATCCCGGTAATTAAACCCTACGAAGAAGCGGAATGGGCCAAAGGGGAGGATTATAAATTGCCGGTGGAATACTCAGTTGCCGTTATTGACAACCTCCATAAAAGGTGGGGTGTGTTGCTTGACTCACTGAGTCCGGCTGATCTTGAGAGAAGATATTTCCATCCCGGACACAACAGGGAGTTTACAGTTAAAGAGGCCGTTTGTCATTATGCTTGGCATGCCCGCCACCATCTTGCACATATAACTTCCATGAGAAAACGGAATGGCTGGTAATCAAGGGAATCCTGACTAATCATGATTATCAGAAATATCAGAGAGAGCGACTGGCCTGAAATAAAAGCCATTTTTGAGGACGGAATTAAAACCGGAGATGCCACCCTTGAAACATCCCCGCCTGAGTGGAATGCCTGGAATGACGCACATCTTGAATTTGGCAGAATACTGAGTGAGGAGAACGGAGTAGTGACCGGATGGGCAGCTCTTATTCCGGTATCCCGCCGTAAGGCCTATGAAGGGGTGGCTGAGGAAAGCATTTACATAAGGGAAGGCTTCAGGAGCAAGGGTACAGGGTCTCTTCTTATGCAGGAGTTAATTAAAATCTGCGAGGAGAGCGGTATCTGGACAATTCAGGCTGTGATACTCAGAGAGAATACCGGAAGCATTTTATTTCATGAAAGGCACGGATTCAGAACAGTGGGTTACCGTGAAAAAATCGGGAAGCAGGGCTCAGTGTGGAGAGACACTGTGCTGATGGAAAGAAGGAGTGAAATAAACGGTAAATAATGACTCCTGCGGGCTGCCGCAGGTGCAGGGGGTATTTCCTTAATGTTAAATTTTCCCTTTAATTTGTCATTGAGTGGTTTGTTCCTTAAATTTAAGAAATTCATAATTCTTATTAATTAATAAAAATGGGTAACAATGAAAAAATATATTTTACTTTCATTTTTTACTGCTTTAATAATGTTTGCAAACGTAACGAATGCGAGAATTATTGAAGTAGGCGTTTACAATAATTA
>JABWCA010000334.1 GCA_013359345.1 Ignavibacteriaceae bacterium | reverse complement strand
AGGGAAACCAGCACAGAGATTGTCTGAAGTTCAGCCTTTATGCCTCTTGCTTTTCTGTTTCTGAATGAGTTAAGCAGCAAACCCGCAACAAGGCTGATGTTGAGAATTAATGTTACCGCAATGAGATAAACTATTATAGTATCAGCGGCTGTCATTAAGCATGCCGGTATAGAACCCGAATAATTTTTCCGCAGCTTCTGTGGGAAGAATTTTCCCCTCAAAAATACCGGGTTTAAGTGAATCATACATCTGTTTAATTTCCGGATTCCTGTAAAAATGATCCGTCAGCATATCATTCAGAAGGAATTTTACCCATTCTTCATTTTGCTTTTTTCTGGCATTATCAAAGTAACCGCTCTCCTGAGCTGATTTCTTATAATCGTTTGCTATCTGCCAGAGTTCATGCACTCCGCTGCCGCTGATTGCTGATGTAAGATGCACAGGAGGATTCCAAAAAGTATTTTCACGGTAGATATAATGGAGTGCATTACGTGTTTCGGCCATGGCAACTCTGGCGCGTTTCATATTATCGCCGTCTGCCTTGTTAATCACCACACAATCCGCAATTTCCATTATTCCTTTTTTGATTCCCTGGAGTTCGTCACCTGCTCCGGCAATCAGCACAAGTAAAAAGAAATCAACCATAGAGCGCACTGCATATTCACTCTGACCCACACCCACAGTTTCAATCAGTGTAATGTCATAGCCGGCTGCCTCGCAGATGATTATTGTCTCACGCGTTTTTTTTGTCACTCCGCCAAGGGTTCCTCCGCTTGGTGAGGGCCTTATAAAACAGTTGGGGTGTGAGGCGAGTTTCTCCATTCTTGTTTTATCGCCGAGTATGCTCCCTTTGGAGTGCGAGCTCGACGGATCAACGGCAAGCACAGCCACTTTATGACCCGATTCTGCGAGCATGAATCCCAGTGATTCAATAAGAGTGCTTTTTCCTGCTCCGGGAACGCCTGTTATCCCGATCCTGAGAGAATTACCTGACCGGGGGAGCAGCCTGTTCAGCAGTTCAAGGGCTTCAGGGCGGTGTTTCGGAGAACTGCTTTCGATAAGTGTGATGGCTTTCCCGAGAATTGTTCTGTTATTTTGCAGAACTCCTTCGGTGAGCTCATCTGTGGTAAGCTTTTTCGGTTTGAAGGAATGCCGGGGAGCAGAGGCTTTCTGATCCCCGGCCTTCACAATTTTCACTGCAAACCCGTCTGAGTTTTCCTGTGGAGCCCAGTCCGGTTTGTAAGAATTATTGTTTTCCTTTTTAGACATTATTCTGCAAATCTTCTGTGAATTTCTTCAAGAATCTCTATTGCTGCCAGCGGAATTTTAGTGCCGGGACCATAGATTGCAAAGGCTCCGTGCTCATAGAGATAAACATAATCCTGATGAGGAATCACTCCTCCGACAATCACTATGATATCTTCCCGTCCGAGCTTTTTAAGTTCCTCAATTAGATGAGGGAGCAGAGTTTTGTGTCCCGCTGCCAGTGAACTCATGCCAACGCAGTGCACGTCATTTTCAACTGCCTGCTTTGCAGTCTCCTCGGGGGTCTGAAAAAGGGGACCGACATCAACATCAAATCCCATATCGGCATAAGCTGTAGCAACAACCTTTGCACCGCGGTCGTGTCCGTCCTGACCCATCTTGGCTATCATAATCCTGGGTCTGCGTCCTGCTTTTTCATAGAATTCATCCGTAAGGGCTCTCGCCTTTTTGATCTGATGTTCTTCTTCCATAGCATATTCCTGGGAATAAACTCCCGAAATGGTTTTATTCTGAGCCTGATACCTACCCGAAATCTTTTCAACAGCCATCGAGATTTCACCGAGCGTGGCACGTTCTCTGGCTGCATTCACTGCCAGTTCAAGAAGATTGCCCTCGCCTGTTTCAACGCATTTTGTGATTGCTGCCAGACATTCCTCAACTTTAGCAGAATTTCTTCCTGCTCTGAGTTCCTGTATCTGCTTAATCTGATTTAGCCTTACCTGGGTGTTATCAACCTCAAGTATCTCAATCTGCTCCTCATGAGCAGGCTTGTATTTGTTTACGCCAACTATTGTTTCAAGTCCCGAATCAATTCTTGCCTGACGTCTGGCCGCGGCTTCCTCAATTCTCATTTTAGGGATACCGCTTTCTATTGCCTTTGTCATTCCGCCGTAAGATTCGATCTCAAGTATATGATTCCAGCCTTTTTCAAGGAGCTGACCGGTAAGGTATTCAAGATAATAAGAACCGGCCCAGGGATCAATCACTTTGCAGATTCCCGTTTCTTCCTGCAGGAAAAGCTGTGTGTTTCTTGCAATTCTGGCAGAAAAATCAGTCGGAAGGGCAATAGCCTCATCGAGTGAATTTGTATGCAGCGACTGAGTATGCCCCAGTGCGGCAGCCATGGCTTCGATGCAGGTTCTGACAACGTTATTAAAAGGATCCTGCTCTGTAAGGCTCCATCCTGAGGTCTGCGAATGTGTTCTCAGCGCCATTGATTTCGGATTGGCGGGATTAAACATCTTTACTATTTTTGCCCAGAGTATTCTGGCCGCACGCATTTTTGCGATTTCCATAAAATAGTTCATTCCCTGAGCCCAGAAGAATGAAAGCCTTGGGGCAAAAACATCTATTCCCATACCGGCTTTTATGCCTGTTCTCAGGTATTCAAGACCGTCAGCCAGGGTATAAGCCATCTCAAGGTCTGCAGTTGCTCCGGCCTCCTGCATATGGTAACCGGATATGCTTATGCTGTTAAATTTCGGCATATTCCGGGATGTGTACCTGAAAATATCGGCAATGATCTTCATTGAGATTTCAGGGGGATAAATGTAAGTGTTCCTGACCATGTACTCTTTCAGAATGTCATTCTGAATTGTTCCGCTCAGAAGTTCAGCCTTCACCCCCTGTTCTTCCGCAGCAACTATGTAGAATGCCATAACAGGGAGTACGGCACCGTTCATTGTCATTGAAACCGACATTTTATCAAGCGGGATCTGATTGAAGAGTATTTTCATATCTTCAACAGAATCTATTGCCACACCCGCTTTACCGACATCACCAACAACCCTGGGATGATCAGAGTCATAGCCGCGGTGCGTTGCCAGATCAAACGCAACAGATAATCCCATCTGTCCCGCAGCAAGGTTTCTCCTGTAAAATGCATTGCTTTCTTCTGCGGTTGAGAAACCGGCATACTGACGTACCGTCCATGGTTTCATTACATACATTGTAGTATACGGACCTCTGAGAAAGGGTGGAATCCCTGAAGTGTATCCGGTATGTATAAGATCCTTTATATCCTTTTTAGTGTAAAGGGGTTTTACATCTATTTTTTCAAAAGTATTCCAGATAAATTCCTCAGGCAGCACTCCTGTTTCAGTAAGAAAATTCTTTTCCCAGGCCGCATAAGAGGATTCACCGAAATCAAATTTAAGTTCTCTGTTCTTAAAATCAGGTTTATTCATTGTTCACCACTCCGCTTCTGTCCATTATCGTGGAAAGTACATTAACTGCATCGCAGCCCAGAAAAATAAAT
>JABWCA010000333.1 GCA_013359345.1 Ignavibacteriaceae bacterium | reverse complement strand
AGTATTGTTTCAATTCCGTCTTCCCTGAGAGCTTTTATTGCCTGACTGCCTGAATAATCAAATTCGCCCGCCTGACCTATCTGAAGTGCTCCTGATCCCAGAATGAGGACCTTTTTTGGCATTCCTTTCTTAATCATTACCGCTCCTTCTACCTTAAAGCTCTTATAAACATATCAAAAATAAACTCTGTATCATCAGGTCCGGGAGATGCCTCCGGATGGAACTGTGCTCCGAAAAAGGGCTTTGCAATATGGATAATACCCTCATTTGTTCCGTCATTATCGTTTACAAACCATTCTCTCCAGTCCTGTGAAAGCGTTGCCGAATCTATTGCATATCCATGATTCTGAGATGTGATATAGCACCTCTTTGTGCCGGCTTCATTTACCGGCTGATTATGGCTTCTGTGTCCGTATTTAAGTTTGTAAGTATCGGCTCCTGAAGCCAGCCCTATAATCTGGCAGCCAAGACAAATGCCGAGAAGCGGTTTGTTAGCCTTCATTGCCTGTCTGACATTATCTATTGTAGTCTTGCATACCTTGGGATCACCCGGACCGTTTGATATAACAATCCCATCAGCCTCAACACTAAGAAAATCGTAATCATAAGGAACGCGGAGAACCGAAATATTCCTTCTCAGAAATGCCTGAATTATATTATTTTTTACACCGCAGTCAACAAGAACAACTTTTTCGGGGCCTTTTTCATAAAGAACGGGCTCCTTTACCGAAACCATTCCGGCAAGATCATCTTTATTCGGATCGTGAAAATCAGGCTGCTCCATCCCGTCATAGGTGAGAACTCCCGGAATAGTGCCTTCGCCTCTCAGTTTACGGGTGATCATTCTGGTGTCAACACCGTAAAGTCCCGGTATTTTATGCCTGATCATCCATTCTTCAAGTGACTGCACCGCACTCCAGTGGGAGTATTTTGATACGTTTTCTGATATGATGAGCCCCGAGATGTGAATGCCTTCTGATTCAAAATTTCTGAGAAGACCGTTTTCCCGTTCTTCATCCGGAATACCGTAATTGCCGATTAAGGGATAAGTTATGGTGAGTATCTGACCTTTATAGGAGGGATCTGTCATTGTTTCCGGATATCCTACCATTCCTGTATTAAAAACTGCCTCACCGGCAACCGGTTTCAGATATCCGAATCCGGTGCCTGAATACACCGTACCGTCTGATAAAATTAATTTACCTGGAGTTTGCATTAGTTATGTCTTTATTTCTGGAAGGAAATTTTTCTCGGGTTTAAAGGTACCAATATTTTCTGAATCTTTGACTATAAATAAGGAAAATCAGTAAAAATTGAGTAGTTTTAATACTTGAATTTATTTTTATTTCACTAATAAAATACGGTGGCAGGATACAGTCAGGATCCTGATTAAAGGGTTTGAAACTGATATCCGGTTTAAATGCTGAATATGAAAGATGAATATCCAAAACTCGAAAATAAATTAAATATAGCAGATGATTTCCCGTTCCCCTCACCCGGTGAATGGAGAGCAATAGTTGAAGCTGATCTGAAAGGCGTGCCTTTCGAAAAAAAACTCATCACAAAAACCTACGAAGGTCTCGACCTTAAACCCATCTATACACAGGAAGATACAAAAGATCTTAAATTATCGGAATTCCCAGGGAGCGGTGATATGCGCCGCGGATTCGGTTTTTCCGGATATTTTAAAAATAACTGGCTCATCACTGCAGAAACATCTCAGCCCATGGCAGAAGATGCAAACAAAGAACTGCTTGAAGGGCTGAACTCAGGAGCAACCGCTGTATCCGTAGTACCCGACAGCGTAACAAAATCCGGCAGGGATGCCGATTATGCCAGGCCGGGAGAAACGGGCGCAGACGGCGTTTCAATTTCAGGTTACAGTTCAGTAAAGAGACTGATTAACGGAATATCACCTGATATACCGGTATTCATGAACTGCGGCTATAATAATATACCGCTTCTCTCATATTTTAATACAGTTAGAAATGGTACCGGGAGCATTTCCGGAATTCTCAAAGGAAGCATAGAAGCTGATCCAATGTCATGGCTTGCAAAAACCGGATCATTACCTTTTCCTGCAGCCACAGCGGTTAAATATCTCAAATGCTCACTTAACTGGGCGAAAGAGAATAATCCCGGATTAAGAACCACCGGTGTGGATACCACTCCTTACCATAACGCCGGTGCCAGTGCCGCTCAGGAACTGGCAATAGCCCTTTCCACGGCAGTTTATTATATTAACTCACTGATTGATCTTGGGGTTAAGCCGGCTGACACTATCTCCTCAATTAGATTTACATTTTCCTCAGGAAATAACTTCTTTATGGAAGTTGCCAAGTTCAGAGCATTCAGAGTCTTATTCCGCAATCTGCTTGATGCCTACGGAGTTGATCCTTCAGAGGCCCTTCCGTTTGTTTCTGCACGCACTTCTGAATTTTATTACTCACGTTATGATATCCACAATAATATTCTGCGCGCAACAACCCAGGCATTTGCTGCTGTGCTCGGAGGAGCTGAGAGCATCACAGTTGTTCCGTTTGACTCAGTTTCAGGCGGAAAAAGCGAACTTGGCAGGCGGATTGCAAAAAATCTGCAGGTTATACTAAATGAGGAATCAAAACTTTCCCGTGTGATTGATTTTGCCGGAGGATCATATTTTATTGAGTCACTGACATCTGAATTGGCTCTCAGAGCATGGAATATCTTCAGAACTTATGAGGCTGAAGGTGGAATTTATGAAAGAATTCAGTCGGGTAAGCTTCAGGCTGAACTTGAAGAAATTATGAATTTGCGTATCAGTGATGCTGCAAAGAGAAAAACCTCTGTGATTGGTACCAACGTATACTCAAATGTGAAGGAAGCAGCATTTACGGGCTATAAAGCCGATCTGAATGAAATTTACAAAAAAAGAGCCGACTATCTGAAAATCTACCGTATTGCAGGTGATACTTCAAGGCACAAAACCGTTATCAAAAAACTTGAGAAACTGGCATCTGATCCTGATGAAAACCTTGTGAGTACCGCAACCGAGGCTGCCTCTGAAGGCGCGACAATAGGTGAGATTTCACAGCATCTTATTTCAGGCAAAACACAGCCTGTTTCTGTAACTCCCCTCAAAATCAGACGGTTATCTGAAGATTTTGAAAAACTGAGAGACAGAATTGCAATGCATAAAACTCAGAAAAATGAACACCCGGCAGTTTATCTGATGAATTACGGCACGGTGAAAACGTTTAAGGCCAGAGCCGATTTCGCAAAAGGATTTTTTGAAACCGGCGGATTTAACATTATTTACCCTGACGGAACAAATGACATAGGGCTTATATCTTCTGAGGCCGCCGCTTCCGAAGCTAAAATTCTTGTACTTTGTTCAACGGATGAAGAATACGAACAGGTTATTCCCCTCCTTCTGCCCGTACTGAAAAAAACAGCGCCTGATAAAGTGGTGGTTCTTGCGGGCTATCCTAAAGAAAAAGCAGCAGATCATAAATCATCGGGCATTGATGAATTTATTTTTCTGGG
>JABWCA010000058.1 GCA_013359345.1 Ignavibacteriaceae bacterium | reverse complement strand
CACTGATGACAGACTGGGAGGGGGATACAGAAAATTATTTTCCGGAGGCAATAATCTTTATTTGAAAGTAGGAGGGTATCCCTTATCATTTTTAGGGTACGGGGATATTAAACTTGAGCTTGAAACAATGATAAATCTCAATAACAAAAGCGTTTCAGATTATGGCGGGAAAGTAAAAAAGAAATTTTATACGATAAAGAATTATGTCACATTTGCCGGTACTTTCCAGAACCTTGCAAATCTGGGTGATTTTGGTATCCTGGATTGCAAGGGCGGGGTGGCAGTTCATGACGTTGAGAATCTTTTGGTTGATCCGTCACAGGTCGATTTTGTTAAACTGGGAGAAAGCAGTTTTAATACGCTGGTTTTTGCTGAGGGGATTTTATCGAGAAATGCCGATTTTTTACAGCACAGAATCAGTGCATACCTGAATTATAATATTTCAGGGAATTACATGTTTTTCGGGCTGACAACACATTTTACAATAAGCAATACACTGGGCCTTGATTTTCTTTATTCAATACCGGCATTCGGGCAGGAAAATATTCCGTTCTGGCAGAACCAGGACTATTTTGTTGTCTTTTCACCTGTATTGAGGATTAATTACTAGTTTTCGGGGATACAGTGCGGAGGAATAAAATTAACTATTGGATATCGTTAACCTGGCTAATTTTAGCAGTAAATTTAATTACTGTCTTCACAACCTCCGCACAACCCGAAGAAAAACGGGTTTATATCATCTATCCTTCTCCGGGTGCCATTATTCAGTCAGGGCAGCCTTGCACAATCAGATGGGTAAAAACCAGCGATACTACTTCAGTCAATGTATATCTGATCAGGGATCCCTCATCCGGAACGACAGAACTCCTCAGCGGATTTAACACCAATAACTTTTTCACCTGGAATATACCAGCCAGTTACAGCTACAGCTCTGCCCGCATAGTCGTCAGAATTAATGATAATGAACCGCAAGGATCAGATACCTCGGGATTTTTTGCTATTGCACGGCTGAAAATTTTTGAACCGGGCGGCGGTTCCAGTTATCCTTCATCTACTCCGCAAACAATAAGGCTTGAGGTATCCAATCTTCCGAGGATATCAGCAAAGCTGCAGTTTTTTGACGGCTCAGGCTTTACAAGAACAATTTTCAGTAATCTGAGTTTAAGCGGATCACAGCAAATACCCTGGATTACCCCCGATACTGCCAACAGCCTCGCCAAGCTGATTGTGTACAGCCCGGATGATCCCAAAATTGCAGACACAACAGATTACTTTACCATATACAGAAGGTATCTTCAGCTAACGTATCCATCCGGAAGTGTCTACTGGCGGCAGGGAAAAACGTATACAATCAGATGGAGCGGCAGCGGTGTTCAGTATGTGAGACTTTCACTGTCAAGAGACAATGGTCAGTCATGGGATACAACTCTCATCAACGGTAATTTTCTTATTCCTTTTAACAGTGGCAGGTTTGAATGGAGTATACCGTCAAATATTGAAAGGTATCTTGCATCAGATTCGGTTCTTATCAGAGTTGCTGATTTTTACGATCCCCAGAGGGTGTATGCTTACAATACCATACCTGTTAAACTCGGGTGGATAAACATTGAAACGCCAAACGGCGGGGAATCCGTTAAAACTGGTGTCCCGATTACCCTGAAATGGAAGAGTTCACATAATATAAGAACTGTGAATGTGGAATTGTTAAGAGATAACATCCCTTTCAGCATTTCACAATTCTCTGGAAACAACGGGGAAATCAGGGATTATCTCTTCTCCGTACCCAGCCTGAATAATAAGATACGTGTAAGTGAGTCATTTTCTTCCGGTGAAATCTCTGACGAAAGTGATGCAGCCTTTACAACAAAACTACTGAAAATCCTGAAACCTGACAGTCTGACCGTTACCGTGAGAGAGGGGAATATCTACCAGGTGAAGTGGATAAAAAGCCAGACTGTTCCCAATCTCAGAATTGAATTGCTGAGAGCCGACGGTTCCAGAAGAGTATTGAAAGACATTGAAGCATCCGATTCCGTTTTCTATTGGAACGCCGATGAACCGGGCTGCGGAAATAATTTAAGATTGATTTTAACTGATATACTGAGTCCCAACGTTGCAGATACAAGTCCGGTTTTCAAGGTGAAGAAACTGCAGGTGATTTCTCCGGTTCCGTATGTCAGATGGCTTGGAAAATCATACAAGGAAATTGTCTGGAATTCATGCCCCGGGGAACCGGTGAAAGTTTATTTCTCATCTGACGGCGGCTTCACCTATAAAAAAATTCTGGATACAACATCGTTAAGCAGTGAAACCCGTTATTTGTGGCATGTTGATTCGGTTAACACTTCCGGCTGTAAAATTAAAATTATTTATGCTGATTATCCATGGATTGAAGCTGAAAGCGGTTTGTTCACCATCTACTATTCTGAAGTCTCAATGAAATTCCCGGATGGCGGTGAAACTTTGCAATCGGGTAAAGCTTACACAATAAGGTGGAATTCAACCGAAGTGAATTATGTCAAAATTCTCTTTTCAAAGGATGATGGAAACAGCTGGGACTCAGTCCTGATCAATAACGGACTGCCCCTTCTGGCCGCAAACGGATTTTATACCTGGACGGTGCCGTTAACCGACCGCTTTGGATTGCCGGTATCTTCCGATTCGATCAGATTTAAGATTTATGACATTGAGAACCCGACACAGATTAATGATGTCACAAACGGTAGAACAAGAATCTGCTGGATAAATCTTACGGAGCCTGACGGAGGTGAAGTATTTCAGGTAAAAAGATCAGTAAATGTAAGGTGGCAAAGCAGTCATAACGTGAAATCAGTAAGAATTGACCTTGTCTCTGATTCAGATACTCTTAACAGGAAAAATTTTTATAGTAATACCGGTCTTTATGCCGATTCAATGGATGTTTCCGCCAGCCAGAATGCAAGGTTTCTGATAAGTGATGCAGCATCAGCCGAGAAATACGCCGTTGCTGATGCCAGCCGGAATTCTTTCAGAATAAAACAGCTCGATATTCTTTCACCCAATTCAAATACCGGTGTTGTTCAGGCGGGATCACAAATGCTGATCAGGTGGGAGAAAAGCGCGGATATCCCATTTGTCAGGATTGAACTGCTCAGGAAGGACGGTACAGCCCTTTTGCTGACTGCAGGAACCGGTCAGCCGACTGAATATTTGTGGAATATCACCCAGGTGGGATGCGAGGATTCTCTGAGAATTGTAATAAAGGATGCCGGAAACCAGAATATATATGATATCAGTCCCTATTTCGGCGTAAGGGAAATACTGATCCTTGCGCCTAACAGCACATCAAATTTTCTTATCGGCTCCCTGCAGCAAATCAGGTGGACAGGATGTCCGGGAAGTCGTATGAGAATTGAATTCAAGGCGCCCGGTCTGAGTCTGGTAATTAAGGACACTATCACTTCTCCGGGCGTGAATGTACTTGACTGGCCTGTGAGCGGTACACCCGGTGACAGTTGCTATATAGAAATTTATGAAATAAATAATCCTGCAATGAAGATCAGAAGCCAGAGGTTCCGTATTTACAACAGCACACTGAGGATGACTTCTCAGCTGCAGAATACTTTCTGGCAGGCGGGTAAAACTTACAGAATTTCATGGAATTCACAGAATGTCTCCGCAGTTAAACTCCTCTTTTCCAAAGATCAGGGAGCTAACTGGGATTCGGTGTTTATTAACAATGGACTGGTGATTCCTGCCAGTCAGCAATTTATTGATTTTACAGTTCCTCCACGTGATGATTTTTCAGATCCGGCAACAGATTCAGGGCTTGTGAAAATTATTGATATTGCCTCTCCCGCAATAGTAAAAGATTCAAGTGCGAACATTAAGATAGGATGGATAAACATCCTGCATCCGTCACTCGGAATACGGCTTATAAAAGGTTTGCCTGATTCGGTGGTGTGGCAGGCATCTCATAATATCCGGTTTGTAAATATAAAAGAAGAAAAAAACAATTCGGCACCGGTAACGCTGCAATCATACTTTCCGAACAGCGGCAGATTCACAGGCTATATTCCTGCCAGAGACGGCGATGATTTCACGATAAATATTGCTGATACAAGACCTCAGAATGATTCAGTGTGCTTTTCTGAGTCAGGTATTTACAGAGTAAAAAGCCTGGAGTTATTGTACCCGAAATTTGTCTCGGGAACATACCGGGCAGGTGATACGCTGGGGATACGGTACAGAAAGAGTGAAAATATCGGATCGCTTTTGATCAGGCTTCTTGACCAGAACGGAATCACGGTAACAAATATCACATCAGGCACTCAGAATGATTCGGTTTTTAAGTGGGTGATCGGGAATGATCTTTGCTTCGATTCTCTGCGGATTCAGGTTGCAGATATCGCCGATACCGCTGTTAAGGATTTCAGTTCCTATTTTCAGGTCAAAAAGATTGATATTATAACACCTTCGATGAATGAATCATGGCTGCTGGGAACATCTCAGCAAATTGTTTTTGATGTATGTGATGTGCAAAAAGTCATCATTCAGCTATCCACCAATTCGGGGCGTAATTTTTCAAATGTTGACACAATAACCGTCGCCCCTGGAGTTAACAATTACAGCCTGCTCATAAATCAGACCCCTTCTGACAGCTGTCAGTTCAGGATTATTGATTTTGATGACAGGGCAATTTATGCAGTTTCTCCCTTTTTCAGGATCTATCAGGGCATTCTGAATATTACTTATCCTAACGGCTTTGAATCATGGCAGTCGGGGAACGTATATGATATCAGATGGAATTCTGTGAATGTTAACAGGGTGAAAATTCTGTTTTCATCAGATTACGGACGCACCTGGGATTCCACCCTTGTAAACTCAGGTAATCCGATAAATGCCGGACTGGGAAATTATCAGTACAGAGTTCCTGATCCGTCAGTAAGGGATATCTCCACTGATTCTGCGCTTATCAGGTTAGTGGATGCAGATTATCCTGCACTCCACAGTGATCAGTCAAATCAGAGGTTCAGGATAGGCTGGATAAAAGTAATTCACCCTGCAGCAAATACTGTCTGGCAGGCCGGCAGAAGGGACTCAATCGTATGGGAAAGCAGCCGCAACATCAGCAGAGTGGATATTACCAGAATCAAGGGTGCGGATACCCTGACACCCCCGATTATACAAAGCTTTACTTATTTATCGGGCAGGGGAGTGTACATCTTAAATAATGCCCCTTCTGATCCCGGAGTATACAATAAGATATTGATTTCTGATAACGGAAGCTACAGCAGCAGGATCAGATCCGCAGGTGATAACTTCAGGATTAAGAAACTTGAAATACTTCAGCCCAACCTGCTTACCAGATTTATTCAGGCCGGGAAATCAGCAAAAATATCGTGGTCTAAAAGCCCGGATATCAGCTCGCTTGAAATATTTCTGCTTGATTCAACAAATAATATTATTCCGGTGATCGGGGATGAGATAACGGCAGCAGATTCAATTTCCTGGAGACCTGATTCACTTCTCTGCGGTAATTTTTACAGACTTCTGATCAGAGATAAAACTCATCCTTTTATAAATGATACAAGTGATTTTTTCTCGGTCAGAAAACTTAAGATTTCAGCGCCTCTTGCCGGTGCAAGATATCTCCTCGGAACACCGGTTGATATTTATACCAGCAGCTGCGGACCAACCCAGCTTCTGTTTGAATACAGAATTAATCCCCGTTCGCCCTTTGCTCCGGTGACGGCATCATTTCAGGCACCCGGCCATTACAGATGGATTCCGGGGCTGCAGGATTATATATCTGACAGTGCAAGCATAAGAGTAAGGGATATTTCAAGCGGAAACGTGTTAATTGCAGATACAACAGAAAGATTTGAGGTGTACCGGGGAGAAATTCAGATTCAAAATCCTACGCAGCTTTCAAGATGGCAGAGCGGAAAAACCTATCCTATTATATGGAGTGTTCAGAATGTCGGGCGGGTAAAAATTGAACTCTCAGTTGACGGCGGCAACTCATGGCTTAATAATGCTGTAAACGGAGGTCAGCCCATCTCCGCCCAGACAATGAGATATGATTTCAGGGTTCCGGATACTTTAACATCCCGGAATGCCAGAATCAGAATATCGGACTACGATAATCCTTCATTGGTTAACAATGTTGTTCCCGGAAGTTTTATGATAGGTAAAATCAGGGTGATTTCTCCCGGCAGCGGGTGGACTCTTCCTTATGATGCCAATGATACTATAAGATGGATTTCAAATCCAAACATGGGTTTTGTAAGCCTCTATCTTAAATCTCCTGCGGGTGAAGAGCCTATTGCTGAAAACATTCCTGATGAAGGGAAATATTACGCAAGGCTTGGCCGGGTGGTATCAGATTCGAATAAAATCATCATCAGGGCTGATGGCATAGATACTTCAGGAAATTACTTCAAAGTTAAAAAGATTGAACTGAATGAACCTGTGGCTTCACTTTTCAGGATAAAAACACGTGATACTCTTATGATAAGATGGAATAAAAGTCACAACGTTCAGACTCCGCGAATCGAAATCCTTTCAGACTCAAATGTTATACCGGGTCTCACGCCTCAGTTCATCTGGGCAGATTCTGCAAGATGGATAATCCCGGATACCTGCGGAGGAGAGGGATATTCTGTAAGGGTCAGCGATGTCACGGCTGCGAACATCAGGTCATCATCAGCACCGTTCAGGATTTATGATATCAGTGTCACAGAGCCTGTCGGTGGAAATAATTTCCTTGCCGGTACTGTTCAGACTGTCAGATGGAGCAGCAAAGGTCTCAAAGAAACGACTGTTGAACTTTCAACCAACGGGGGGATCACTTTTGATTATCTGCTCAGTGAATACACTTCTGCTGACGGAGACACTAATAATATCCGTTTTATTGTTCCCTACGTCAACTCAGATTCCTGCCTGATAAGGGTTAAGAATCGTCTGCCCGGGGAATCAGGGGATAATCCCGAGCGGGATTATATCTGGTCATTAAGCAGCACATTCAGGATCTATACAGCAGCACTCTCAATAAATAATGATTCCATCCCTGCCTGGCTGGAGCAGGGTAAAACTTATCCCGTTTCATGGAGTTTCAGTAATGTGGCATCTCTGAATCTGTATTATTCAACTGACGGCGGTGCTGAATTCACGCAGCTGAATGATACGCTTAATCCTCTTCCAGCTGCCCAGCGGACATTCTACTGGACAATACCGGAAGAGGAGCCGATCGGCGGATCTATATTCAGCGACAGCGTTGTATTCAGAATTACGGACAGCAGAAATCCCGGGCTGGTTTCAGCACAGTCTCAGGGCATGAGGAGAATCGGAAAGATTAAAAGAGTAAATCCGGAAGGAACTTTAAATGTCTGGAAAGGCGGGGACCTGAGAAGAATATTCTGGGATAAAACCCCGAATGTTAATCTGCAGAGGCTTGATTACGGAAGGGTATCCGGATCTGATACTTTATGGAGTACAATAGATACATCTCTGTTTGATTCTCACTACTACTGGAGGGTGCCATCAGATACCACCCTGGATGATATTTTTTTCAGGGTGACAGAATATGATTATCTGGGAGGTTCCTATTACTCTGATATTTCTGAACGGAAAGTTGATATAAAATATGTGCGGGTTAATTCACCGAACGGAAATGAAAATATTCAGACTGACAAAAACTTTCCGGTCAGTTTTAACAGAAGCTATAATCTCAGTCTGTTAAAGCTGAAGATCAAAAAGGAAGGCAGCCAGTGGCAGACAATCAGGACGCTTCAGAATTTCCCGTATGATACTGCTTATATCAGCCTGAATTCATCTTCATTTGACGGGGGCAGATACAAAATCGGAATATTCAGCGAAGGAATTGACAGTACTGCTGACAGCAGCGATAATTATTTCTATCTTGAATCACTTTCATTTACCACCAATCTGAAAGATAAAATTCTGCAGAGCGGAAGAAATGTAAGTATTAACTGGTCGAATACAGCACGGATAACTAATATCTCCCTTTTCTTTGACGCAGGAAACGGAAGTGGTTTTGTACCGATAGAGGGGGCCCAGAGTTTGCCGGCATCTCAGGGGAGCTTTTCCTGGCAGGTCCCTGCTGTTTACACTAACAATGCACGCATAAAAATAACAGATGCAAATTCTATGCCATATGAGTCAGTGTCAGCAGGATTTTTCACAATTGCAGGAATAAAACTTAACACCAGAATGGATCAGGTCAAATACAAAAAGGGAGAACCGGTTAGGATCAGCTGGCAGTCCGTAAATATTGATACGCTTGTGATAAAGTTTGATTCTGAGCTTGGCTCAGAAACCATTCACACATGGGTTCAGGGTGAAGGAAATTTTACAGACTGGATTATTCCTGAAGACCTGACTGCAAAGCATGGCAGGATAATCTGTTACTACCCGACTATTCCGGTAATTTCTGATACAGGAGATTTATTCACTGTTTGTGACATTAATGTAACGTTCCCGGCCGAGTATCAGGTATTTCAGGTAAACTCAAATGCTGACATTTCATTTGATGCCGAAAATGTGGACTCAGTGGATATTTATCTTACTGTAAACGGAGTAATAATTGATACCATTAAGCGGAATCACAGGCTTGATCAGGTTCTGACAGCTCATATTTTCAGCCACAGATTCAATAATGTCATTAAAGATAATCTGAGAGTGCTTATAACAGATGCAGGAACACCCAGAATCAGGAGCTACTCTCCCGCAACCTTTGCCGTTAATAATCTTCCGGTGCTTTCAGGACATTCCGGATACAGAAAAGGAGATATTTCATTAACACTCTCCATCGATACCGAAGAAAATCTCAATCTGCTGAACAGAGAATACAAATTTAATTCAGGGAACGATCCGAACTGGTACCCCATGGTGAATAACTTTTCACAGCCTCTTACCAATCTTTCCGGCAAAAAAACAATTAATTTCAGCTGGCAGACTGATCCCAGATTTGAGGACTATGAGGGTACGGTTGATATCAGATTAAGACTCAGATCGGATAATCTGATTGAATATCCTCTCGAAATCAGAAATATCGGGGTTGATAACAAGGGTCCTGTGATGTCTGTGCAGTCATTAATCTTTGACCAGAATCCTGACCTCACCGGATGGAATAATGTAATACTGACAAGAGGAACACCGGCTGATCTGAACCCGCCCGTGAAACTCCGGCTTGAAATGGAAGACCCGCTTGGTGAAAAAAGGATTATCTCTGATCCGGGGAAGGAAATTACACTTGATAACCTGAAATCAAGAACCGGTTACAATATTTCGCTTTTTATGGAGGACAGCCTTGGTAACAGAAGTCTTATCACCACAGGGTTCAGCACAAAAACAGTTTGTGACTATGACGGCAACAATCTTATTGACGCTTATGATCTTGCAGCATTCAGGAAATCCTGGCGTGAAGAAGGGAACAATTCAGCTGATATCTATCCTTATCAGGGTACAATTCCAAAGATCAGCGTAACCGGTGATGATTCACTCAACTTCAGGGATATGTTTGTGCTTGTTAAAATGTGGAATACTCTCAGATTTGAGGATCAGCCCGTTCTCCCGGTTAAGCTGCCCGATAATCAACCAGCAGCTGAAGACCGTGAACTCAAAGATTCTGTTATACTGATCAGCTCAGTCTCTGATAAACTGAAAATTGATCTCCGCAATCCGGGTGACCAGGTATCTTCAGGTCTTGAGATTACATACAATCCTGAAAGAATCAGAATTGACTCTGTCATTACATCTGATCAGAATTCATTCCATATCAGCTTAAATGACTCCCTCAGAGGCAAGTGCTATGTTGATGCAGTCAGTTTTAATCACATCCTCGGTGAAAAGGTATCATACAGGCTTGCTTACACGGCTTTAAAGAGAAGAAGTAATGCAGCAGACTCGATATTTGTAAAATACAATTCGTATGATAGTCTTCTGACAAAGACTCAGCACCCCGGATATCTGTATCTGGTTAATAACCTGCCTCAGGAATTCAGTCTTTCCCGGAATTTTCCTAATCCGTTTAATTCAATGACCACGATAGAGTATGACCTGCCTGAGAATATGAGGGTGAAATTAGAGATATTCAACATTCTTGGTGAACGGGTGGCAGAATTATTTGATACCGATCTGAAGGCAGGATATTACAAATATCAGATTGATATGAAACAAAACGGCAGCAGTCTCTCAAGCGGTATTTATTTTTACAGACTGAGCTCGCCAAAGTACAACGCAGTTAAAAAGATGGTTTTACTAAAATGAAATCAGGAATCTGAGATGAGAAAAAAGATTTTAATGTTAGTCAGTCTCGCAATGATTTTTGCAGCGGGTGGCTGCCAGAACACAGTGGGACCAGTAACAGAGTTTTTCGAAATTATTGAACCGAAAGTTGATAGTCAGCCATTCACAGCTCTTGAGCAGCCGGTGAATGACACAAAAATTATCTTTCGGTGGAGAGGAAGTGATCTGAACTTCAAATATAGTCACAGACTAATGAGGTTCGATAACTCAGGACGCCTTGTTGATTACACTCTGTTCACTGAATTTTCCTCAAAAACAGATGTGATTTTTGAAAATCTCAATGAGGGGACATACAGATTTATAATTATTGCCTCATTCAGCGGACAGGAGGAAAAACGTGAGATCCAGTTTGAGATAGATGCAGTATCAAATGCGTCGTTAACTTTTTACAAACTTTTTACGGAAGCGGAAGTTAATAAGCCGTTTAATCTTAAACTGTGGTGTGAAGGGGTAAACAATATTGCTGCCGGTGATGTAAGACTGTTTTTTAACAAAGATTACCTTGAATTTCTTGGTGTCTCAAAAGGAGATGAAGTAACTAAAACATACAATCTTGAAGAGATGATAATAAGTGATCCTGTTGATTCAGTAAATTCAAACGGGATTCTGAACATAACTTTTGGCATATTCGGTACCCTTCAATCATCGCCGGTTAAAGATTTTTCAGGTTCAGGTGATATTATGATACTGACCTTCCGACCGAAAATCGCAGGAAAAACAGAGGTGGAAATCTTAAATAATGCAGTCATAAACGGGATTGGTGAGGATTTTCCTCTTGCGATACCATACCGGGGGCAAATAGAGATAAAATGACGGGAAATCACCGCAGAGATCAGGAACAGATATGAAAACAGTAAGAATACCGGTCAGTTGGTTAACAGTTTTGCTGAGTTTACTCATTTCTTTAAGCCTGTTTGCACAGGATAAAAAAAATCCGGAGGGGGGGGTGCCTGTTGAATACACATCGCTCTTTTCTGATGATTTTGAAAGAACAAGTTTTGGCACTAACTATGACAGCTATCTCAGAAATATGGGGACCCCTGTATCTTTCATTCAGCCGCAGATTGTCAATTTTATGGGGAGCAGAAGGGCGGAGATTACAGCCAAAGACAGCCAGGAAGCATATTTATATATTAATGAGTCAGTAGGTGGTACCTGGAGTTCATATAATCTGGAGTTTGATGTCGATTTTACAAGAATATATAAAAGAGAGAATGCAACTTTTGAAGTGGGGTTTAATGTATCGAATATAATTAAGGGGGCTCAGGAATTTCAGTTTTCAGGATACAAAATCGTATACAGGCCATATACCGGTGTGATTGAACTTATTAAGAGAACATCAACAGCAGGGAATTATCAGGTGCTCAGCACTCTTAATGGGTTTTCTCTCAGCCCCGATTCATCATTTCATTTCCGGATTGAAGTTACAAACCGTAATATCAAGGCATACTATAATTTCCCCGGAGCTGCTTCAGTACTCTTGTTTGACTATACCGATAATACTGTGAATCCTTATCTTCTGGGAACAGCATTCTGGGGTACTAAAAGTGCTGTTGTGAAAGTTGATAACGTTTCAATTTTCACCAGTCCTGCTTATTATGTTACAGTTATCTCTCCGAATGGCGGTGAAGGATGGCCGGTTTTATCGAATCAGACTATAAGATGGGTTAGTAACAGTACTTCTACACTAAAGATTGTTGTTGCGGATGGTAATTCTCTGGATGAGGTTTATACTATTGCTTCAGGCGTTCCGGCTGCTCAGGGCAGTTACAGTTTTATGACGATTCCGGATCTGCCCGTATTAAAAGGCTACAATCACAGGATTAAAATACTGGGCTCTCAGGAAAACCAGACTTTTTATGACATCTCTGACCGGCCGTTTACAATAGGCAAGGCAAAGCTGTATTATCCGACAGGAGGTCAGGTATTCATCTCCGGAACCGCTAATCAGATACATGTTGCAGCAGAGGGCCTTTCCTCTCCGGTGGTTGAATACAAGCTTGAAGGTCAAAGTAACTGGAATTATATAGCCGGTTTTTCAAATACTGCATTCCAGATAATCAACTGGGATGCAGCACAGATTCAGGGAAGGTTAAAACTCAGAGTAAGAGACGGCGCAACAGGAGAGAGCATTGTTGATGAGGGAAATTTTATAACCGTCACGTCACTTAATCTTACCAAACCGTCCGGTGGAGAAGCGTTCCCCGTGGGAAGCACTGCCGAGATTAAGTGGGATCCCAACTCTGTTATTGGTAACATAAATATACTTTTCTCCAAAGATGATTTTAATACTTCGGTTCAAATTGCCTCAAATATAAATGCATCCACGGGAACATATAACTGGGTGGTGCCGAATAACCTTACAACAAACGGAAGGATCAGGCTGGTTTCAGCAGGATTTCCCGCACTCACTTCAACTTCTCAAAAATTCAGAATTGCGAAACTTACACTTCTTACTCCGAACGGAGGAGAAAAACTGCAGGCAGGCAGCACTTATCGTATTTACTGGGATGGTGAAGAAGGCACCGATAATCTTGATATACAGTTCTCCACCAACAACGGTACTTCCTGGGAACACTCGGTCGAATTCAATAAACCTGCAGTAAGCGGATATCATGACTGGACAGTGCCTCCCATAACAACTTCACAAGGGAAAATAAGGATACGTGATGCCGGAAATAATTCAATATCTGATGCCTCTGATTCACCATTCTCCATCTCGTATATTCAGGTCACATCACAGGGAAGCACAGAAAACTGGCAGCCCGGCGACACAAGAAGAATCAGCTGGAGCTCAGGAAACATTAATTCGGTAGACGTATACATCGTTCAGGATAACGGACAGCCGATACTGCTGAGATCAAATGTAAATGCCTCCCTTGGATATATCGACTATACAGTTAACGGATTAAATACAACAAATAACAACCGGATTAAGATTACGGAAGCAGGAAACCCGCAGTTTGCAGATTTTTCTGATGGCATTTTCAGGATAGCAGATGTGAGACTGATAACACCAAACGGCGGTGAGATTTATCAGGTTGGTAAAAAAATGAGGATAAGCTGGAACCGCTCAGCTAATATCTCCAACCTCAACTTTGATCTTTCAACCGACAACGGATCAACATGGATTAATGATATAATCACAAATGTGGATGCCGGGAACAATAACGGGAGTTATGAGTGGGTGATTAACAGGAATCTGCCGTCGGCAAATGTTAAGTTAAGAATTAAAGATGCTACTGCTCCTGAAATTGATGATATCTCAGATCTTAAATTTGATCTTAAGTATCTGGATCTGACACAGCCCACAGGGTATCAGGATACTCTTCTGATCGGAGATCAGTTCCCGGTTTACTGGGATTACGGCAACATTACAAATCTGAAAATTGATTTATCAACGGATAACGGCAACAGCTGGGTATTACCGCAGATCAGTTCAACTCCTGCTTCAGCGAGACAATATAACTGGACTGTACCTGCAACTCCGACCCGTAATGCAAAAATTAAAATCACGGATGCCGCATACCCTGATAAATTTATCTCTGACAGCAGCGAAATCAGTTTTGTAATCACAGGGGTTAAACTGCAGTATCCTAATTCAGGAGCTTTTGATGCAGGCGGCAATATCGTTATCAGATGGAAGGCTCATTCTTCAGTTTCAAATGTGAGAATATCATACTCTCCTGATAACGGCAGTTCATGGAGCGTGGTGCCAAACGGTGATAATGTTCAGGCATCCCTGGGACAGCTGCAATGGCGGATTCCTTCAGCAGTTACTTCTGAAGGTCGTATAAAGATAGAGGATGTTTCTCAGCAGGGAATTTCATATGATATCAGCGATCTCCCTTTTTCAATAGGTACAATCTCTGTCACCGTACCCGGCCCCGGTATAATATGGCAGGTTGGCAGCACACACAAAATAAGATGGAACAGTGTGAGTTCTGTAAGCCAGCTCAGAATAAATTTTCAATGGGATAATAATGATACAGTCATTGCCCCTTCAGTCTCTGCATATCAGGATGGATATGACTGGGTTATTCCCAATATCCCGACAGATAACGGACGGATAAAAATCTTTGACAAGAATGATACCACGATAAATGCAGTTTCAGAGCATTTTGTTATTGCAGACGTAAAAGTACTCAGTCCTGATGGCGGCGAAATATTTCAGTCGGGCAAAATCGTACCAATCAGATGGTATTCAAAAAACATCTCTCAGATGATTGTGAAATATTCTACTGATAACGGTGCCAACTGGGTGCTTCTGGGTACAGTTAACGGCGCTGCGGGCTCATACGACTGGATTCCCGATACAGACCTTGCTTCACAAAGTGTGAAGATCAAACTTGAGAATGCAGCAAATGTGAATGTGACTGACGTTTCTGACAACTTTTTTACCATAAAGAAACTGAAGATAACAAGTCCTGTTAATAATGAAGGGTACACATTTAATACTCCTCAAACGATCACCTGGCAGTCAGGATTTGTACAGAGCGTAAAAATAGAACTAAGCACGAATGATGGTGCCACATGGATCTCGCCTGCACTGACAAATGCGACAAACGCAAATACAGGTTCATACATCTGGCAGGTGGGAAACACCTTTGATACAAAAAACGCAAAAATCAGGATATCGGATGTTAACTATCCGTATATAAGAGACAGCTCTGCACTGCCTTTCACAATCGGGTTCATTAATCAGGTCAGCCCTGGTCTTGGCGTGATTACCAAGTCAGGGAATCCGATAGATATTACCTGGGATAACTCTTCCAGTATCAATAATGTGGATATTCATTACTCAACCGATGGAGGAAACAGCTGGAATACGCAGGCTGTGGTGACCGGCTATCCCGTTAATATCACAAATAACAGATACACCTGGATTGTTCCTGCAAACGTTCAGACCACAAGAGCAAGGGTAAGAATAACCGATTCCAAAACGGGTGCTATTCGTGATGAATCAGAGAATTTTACGATTCATAATCTTCAGATCACATCACCTGCAGGGGGTGAATTCTGGCAGGCCGGCACTGTAAAACAGATTACATGGGGCACCACAAGTGTGAATGCCATAACTCTTGAGTATAAACTGAATGCGGCAGACACAACCTGGAACCCGATTCCCGGTGCATCCGGCATTTCGGGAACAAGCGGTACGTTTCAGTGGGCTATACCGGCATCATTCTCCGGAGCGCAATGCTTCCTTAGAATCAAGGATGTAAGTAAACCCGAAATTTTTCATATTACCCAGCCGTTTAAGATCGGTTCGATTCAGCTGACTGCTCCTCTCAGTTCCGATGTGATGAAAACGGGCACGAGAGACACTGTCAGATGGACAAATTCAGGATCAGTAAATAAAGTTAACATTGACTACTCTGTTGACGGGGGGAGCTGGAACCCTGTTGCCACAAATATTGCTGCTTCATCAGGATATTATATCTGGGATATAGATGATGTGCCTTCTAACAGCAGCACGAATGTGAAGGTGAGAATAAGGGATGCTGAAGCTCCTCAGGAAAATGACATTTTCTCATTAAGCAGTGCTTTTACACTTGTGTACATTAAACTCACAACTCCGAACGGTGAGGAACTTGTGCAGACCGGCCGCAGCAGGCAGATAAGATGGGAGAAAAGCACCTTTATCAATAGTTTCAGGATCGATTTATCAACCAACGGGGGCATTACCTGGAAGTCAATAAACCCTTCAGTTGCAACACCAGGGAATCCGGGAAATTATACTTATAACTGGTTGGTTCCTGAAGATACGGTGGCGGTTAACTGCAAGGTAAGAATTACTTCTCTGAGCTATCCATTTATTTATGATGAAAGCGACAATAACTTCAAAATAGTTGAACTCAAACTCGGAGCGCCGGGGGCAGGGGTATTGTGGAAAAGCGGGACACAAAAACAAGTAAGATGGACGGCAAAGAATTTAACTTCAGTAAGGTTTTATCTTTCAACAAACGGGGGATCGAGTTTTGAGCATAATATTGAAGGTGTTACGGATGCTTCTCTGGGCACATTAAACTGGAATATTCCGGAAAGCTATGGAACAAACACAGCAAAAGTTAAAATTGTAAGCACTGAAGATGACGGTGTGTTTGATGTAAGCCCGTTGTTCTCAATTCCAAAATTAAATTTTACTGAACCCATTACTGCCCGGGACTATCAGTCAGAAAAAACCATGACTATAAGATGGGATGCTGCGGGTGTGGATCAGCTCAGATTGGAATACTCATTTGACGGCGGGCGTAACTGGGGCTTGCTAAGGGATAATATTCAGCCATCAACCAGTAACTTATCATGGCTTTTACCGGATTCAACCACAACTGCCGGCTTGTTAAAGATTATTGATAAAAGAGATACCTCAATCTATGATATCAGTGATGAATTCTTCACTGTTTCAAGACTAAGAATATTAAGTCCCGCAGGCGGAGAGAGATTTCTTGCAGGGAAATTTCTGAGGTTAAGATGGAATTCTGATCCTTCGGTTCAGACTGTCACTATTGAATTTAAACTCAACAACAATTCCACCTGGTCAGTTCTCGGGGATTATTCAGGCCCGGCCGGATTTGCAGATCTTCCAATCGACACATCGTCTTTCAGTGGAAATGCGAAGTTTAAAATCTATAAAAAATCAAATCAGGAAATAGTTTCTGAATCTGGTGAGTTTGTTATATCTAAAATAAAGCTCAACGCACCAAACGGCGGTGAAGTGATGCAGACCGGCGCTCTTTATGATGTTATCTATGACGCAAAGAACACTTCCGGCCAGCTGAAGCTCCTTATGACAACCAACAACGGAATCAGATGGGATACAATTGCTAATGATCTGAATCCCGGTGTAAATAAATATGTCTGGACAGTGCCTAATTCACCGGCAGCCTCAGCTAAACTTATGCTGCTTGATAAGGAAAAGAATGATTTCTTTGATGTGAGTGACGGAAGTTTTGCAATCGGCGGTGTTGGCATAGACAGCATTACAACTCAGACGATCTGGCAGACAGGTAAAACTCAAAGAATAAGCTGGAGATCAAATAACCTGACCGATCTGGTTATAAGGTACAGTACGGATAACGGAAATACGTGGGATATTGTGCATAAAAATTCGCCGTCTGTTTCCGCACTTCAGGGGTATTACGACTGGCTGATTCCGGATACTAAAGATTATGCAACGGGGCTTGCAAGAATAAAAATTGAGGCTTATAACAATAATCAGATTTCAAATGTGAGTCCCGTGTTCAGAGTGGCATATATTAAACTGACCGAACCAAAAGGCGGGGAGTATTTCCAGTCGGGCTATAAAAATTATATTAAATGGGACGCAAAAGCCGTAAGCTCACTTAAACTGGAATACACACTTAATAACGGTCTCACATATACACAGCTTGAACCATCCATTCCTGCAGGCGGCGGTCAGTATGAATGGATCATAGATCAGAATAC
>JABWCA010000332.1 GCA_013359345.1 Ignavibacteriaceae bacterium | reverse complement strand
GGAAAAAAATCACCCGCGCGAAGTGTCGGTCTGACGGCAGGATCTGCCCTCTCCTCCGCGACTTTGGAAATTATTTGGGGTGGATGTTTTGCAGCAGACGGGAAACCATTATGTGGTTAATAATCCTGAAGGTCTGTGGTCTTGCATAAAATAACCCTCGCTGCAAATAAACAGTATATAAAAATTATGGGCATAAAACCGGAGTTCGGCATCCCCGTCAGGGGATTTCCGTTTGCAGCCATTGATCTCCAAAATGTGGGTTTTTCTCCGTAAGAGATTTCGGTAAAAAAATGCCGGGAATGAATTTGAATGGGTGGTTTTGTATGAATTCCCCCGGTACAGCAAGCTTCAGGTTGCTTCTGTCTTGCTGCAGCTATGCACGAAGCACAACGGCAACAAGAACGGAAAAAAAGTATGATTGTATGGTCCAATCAATAAAAAATAATCCGCGCGATTCCGGATAATCCGTTTCATTAGCATTTGTGATCCCGTTTGTAATGCTTAATCAGGAACGCCGGACCAATTACAGGGATCTCCTCACGGAGATATTCTGATCCTGGTCTGTAATATTACTGCAAACGGGAAAGCATTACGTGGTTAAATATCAGCGTAAATCCGTTTTATCCGCAAAATCTGCGTAGCGAATTCTGTTTGTGCTGCTCTGACCCGCCGTGAGAATGCCACTGTAAAACCGTTTTATTTCACAGAAGGATTATAACTCACAATAAGATTAGCAAGAATATGTCCTGTCTCTTCAAGAAGAGGATCAGAAACTTTGAGCTTTCTTTCTTTAACCTCACCCTTATCATCAAGCTCAATTTCACCCTTGGCTATTCTCTCAAGCTTTCTCTTCTCTTCAATTGCCTTCTGTTCCTCATTCTCTTTTTTCCTCTTTTCGAGATTAAGAGAAAACACCTTCTGATTTCTGCGCTCTTTGGCACTCTTCAGATCTTCAGCATAATATTTGAACTCAGTATTACGTCCGGTTCTTTCAAGATGCTTTTTAATCAGATCCGGAATGAGGAGATGAAGTGAGTTATCGCTTGCATAAACTGTGGGGGTGATCGTATCCCAAGGCAATGCATTTTTATAGCTTTTTTCTCCGAACTCATCGGCATCAAATACCGCCGGGAACGATACATCAGGCACAACGCCTTTGTTCTGCACGCTTCCTCCGCTTATTCTGTAATACTTTGCAACGGTAACCGTGAGCTGACCCATCTTATTGCCGGTCTTCATGAACTGATCCAGATCAAGAAGATTCTGCACTGTGCCTTTACCGAATGTATTTTCACCCACTATCAGTCCCCTGCCGTAATCCTGTATGGCGCTTGAAAAAATGTCACTGGCTGATGCACTGCCATAGTTTACGAGAACTGCCATTGGTCCGTTGTATGTGAAACTTTCATCTTTATCCCGTTCAACATCAACATCACCCTGAGCATCTCTTACCATTACAACGGGTCCCTTTTTAATGAAAAGGCCTGTGAGTTCAACAGCCTCAAGCAGTGAACCGCCTCCGTTATTTCTGAGATCCATAATAATGCCGTCAACGCCCTCTTCCTGACATTCCTTAATCAACTTTTTCACATCCCTGGTCGTGCTTTTATAGTCGGGATCACCTTTGCGGCGTCCTTCAAAATCGAGGTAAAATGCAGGGACCACAATCACACCGAGCTTGTAATCCTTCTCGCCTTCTTTAATTTCTATGATCTCTTTTTTGGCAGCCTGTTCTTCAAGCTTAATTTTATCGCGTACTATTGTAACTTCCTGAGCCTTTGCGCTCAGACCTTCTGATGCAGGGAGTATTGTCAGCCTTACCACCGTACCTTTAGGCCCCCTTATAAGCTGCACCACCTCATCAACTCTCCATCCGTATACATCAACAAAAGTGCCCGTATCACCCTGTGCAACCGCAACAATCTTATCACCCTTATTGATTTTGCCGCTCAGTGCTGCCGGACCACCCGGAACGAGCGATACGATTGTAGTGTAATCATTTTCGGTTGTGAGTGTGGCGCCTATTCCTTCAAGAGTCAGGCTCATACTGATATTGAAATTATCTGAATTCCTGGGGGCAAAGTAATTTGTATGCGGATCAAAAACGTCGGTTACTGAACTCATGAAGATCTGAAATACATCTTCAGCCTTGTACTGTAGAACAGATTTATGAAAGCCCGTAAATCTCTTTTTAAGGGTTTCGGCTGCTTCTTCCCATTTCTTGCCGTTTATCATCAGCTGGATTGCATCAAACTTTATCCTCTTTCTCCAGAGATCATTAAGCTCTGATACCGTTTTGCAGTAATCTGCAGAGTCCCTGTCGGCAGTGAAATATTCATCAACCGTGAAATCAGGTTCTTTATCCATAAGACTGACTACATAATTTATTCTCTCTGTCACCCTGGTTTTATAAACGTTGTAGATTTCATACGCAGGATCAAGATTGCCCGTCATGACCATCTGATCAAAAACAAACCGGTATTGCTCAAACCCTTCTATATCACTCTGCAGAAAATAGTATCGCTGAGGATCCAGACCACGAAGGTACTCATTAAAGATTTCTTCTGAAAGCTGATCATTAAGGTCAACCTTTTTATAATGATACTTGTTCAGCAGCATCGTGACAAACTGACTTGCCGTTCTCTGTGTTTCCTGTGGCCTGATAACCGCAAATGTGTCTATCGCAACCTGCGCTGCAGAAGGCACTGTAATTACAAAAAGCAGGAAAATAATGGCTGACAGTTTTTTAAGTCCGGACATATAACCTCGGTTCATAAATTGTTAACGGGAATCAGAAGAAAAGACGGACAGGAGCCGTAAAAGTTAGATTCCTGCCCTTAAATCAATTATAATATTTCTTTGAGTGTCTTATAATGCGCCTCAATGGTGCGGTCGAGGTCTTCCTGAGTATGAGCGGTTGAAACGAAGAGAGCCTCAAACTGTGCCGGCGGAAGATAAATTCCTCTCTCAAGCATTCCGTGGAAATACTTTGCATACAGTTCGGTATCGCTGAGAAGAGCAGATTCAAAATCAGCCACGGGCAGCTCAGTAAAGAACATACACATCATTGAGCCAACTCTGTTTATGGTGTAATTTTTTCCGAGAGATTTCAGATTTTCACGGAATCCTCTTTCAAGATACTCAGATTTTGTTTCGAGGAAAGAATAAATCTCCGGGTTTTCTTTTATGTATGTTAATGCCGCATATCCGGCCGACATTGCCAGCGGGTTTCCGCTGAGGGTTCCTGCCTGATAAACCGGCCCTGAAGGTGCAAGCATCTCCATGACGTCTTTACGTCCGCCGAATGCACCGACCGGTAGGCCGCCGCCAATAACTTTCCCGAATGTTGAAAGATCAGCTCTCAGATTCAACACCTGCTGGGCTCCGCCCTGTGATAATCTGAAACCTGTCATAACTTCGTCAACTATAAGCAGAATTCCTTCATCATCGCAGATTTGTCTTAATCCCGTGAGGAATTCTTCGGTTGGAATTACCACTCCCATATTGCCAACCACAGGTTCAATGATAATTGCAGCCAC
>JABWCA010000331.1 GCA_013359345.1 Ignavibacteriaceae bacterium | reverse complement strand
AATTACAATAAGTTAGAGAAACGAGGTGTCAAAGAGACCAATCAAAATGACGATTAGCAGATTTTAACTCTGATCGGTACGGATTTTTAACAACTGAGATATTATAACTCGCAGCCGCTGATGAAAGGATAAGGAATGATTGCAGGCAAATTTCTTTGAAGAATCACAGAAAAAACCTATCTGAGTTCAAGTCGTTTTTTCGGAATAATTCCATTAGTTGCTGCCAGTCTGTAATGGCGGGAAGTTGTTGGAATTGCCATTTTATCGGAGGCAACCCAGTGATAAGGTTCTGATGCCTTTAAATTGTTCAACCCTCCTGCATGCATGTTCAACCAATTCTTAAGCCAGGCGAGTTTTTTCAAAACAACTCCAACTTCTTTACCTGTAGCGGGATGAATTTCAAGAAACCAGGCTTTATTGTTGTATCCTATGATATAATCCCATCTGTTTGCCTGAGGATAACTATTCCTCAATGAAGTATCCAGATCAATACTTCCATTGATTAAACGTGTATCTGCTGCATTAATTTTTCGGGAATTGTTTCCCAGAGCTCTTAAACCATCAGATAAATAATCCGAGATTTCAGGAATCATTTGAACAGTATCTGTGAAACTCATAATTTACCCTTGTAAAATTAACAGTAATTGTGATGGCTATTTATTAACCGATAAAACACTGGCACTGACAACATTTGAAGCTCTTTCAGAAAATGATGATAATCCTCCCCATTCCGCCATATAGTCAATATCCGAGCCGACATCCAGGTCACTCAGATCTTCTATATAAACATCATTATCAGCCCTCCGAAAATAGTATGACCGTATATTCTTTTTAAGCAGCATTGTTTCAAGGTTGTCTTTCATTTGAGTTAACTTTTTATCAGTAAATAATTTACTGAGTCGGTCCCATCCTTGTTTATGCTCCCTGAGGAAGCCAAAAGCCCAGGCAAACTCAAGAAAAACGGCCGAGTGAGTTGAAATTAACAATTTATACCCCCTGCTCACTAATTCAATTGATTGCAAGAGAAGAGATTTAATGGCCTCAGGGTGCAAACCCATTTCCGGCTCTTCTATCACAACGTATTTTACTCTGCCTCTCATCGGGGTTTTGGCGGGAGGGCAGAGCCAGTATAGACTCATTAACAGTGATAAAAACTCCTTTTGCCCCGCAGACCATGAGAGAAACGGAATTCTGTGACTGCCGATTTTCATCACCATCCTTTTTTTAGTCTGTTTTTCAAGGATAATATTGCCGGTACTGAATATACCGGAGTTGATAGAATCTCTTAAGGCTTTATTTAAGCGGTTTTTAGCAGGAAATATATCAGGTTCCGGCTGCTCATCAAATTCCTTTTCCATCAATAATCTGAGTGCTTCGCTGAAATTTTTTAGAACGAAGGGGCTGGCTGTTTCAAATGACTGAAAGTTTCTTGGCCAGCCATTATCAAGCGTAAGAACGCGCTGTGCAGGAATGTAAAACACCTTTTCTTCATGCAGCTTTTGAGACTTTGGATTTTTGACTGAATCGAAGAGAAATTCTTTTCCATCTATAATTATTTTTGTGCTTTCAGAAAGAAGTGACGACATACCTTCCCCGAAATACAATTCAATCAACTTATGATAATCATTTCCCCATGTGTAACCATATCTGAGAAGAGTGGATTTAATATAACTCAGATCTTCGGCATATTTAAATAACTGTAATAAGAGACTTTTCCCGCTCGCTTGAGGACCAATCAGTAAAGTAATATCACCGAACTCAACTTTACCCCCGGTTACAGGGCCAAAAGAATTTATTTCAAGTTTTTTCATTTAAATGTGAGTTGATTAATAAATAATGGGTAAATATAAGAAATTCTGATTAAGAGCTTAATGGTTTTCTGAAAGGCAATATTCAGTATTCCCGGTAAATCACAGGTGGCTGTAAAATAAGCCCTCAGATAAATAAGCAGTACAATGAATTTTCATGTACTCTAAAAAAAAATTCTTAGTTTAAAGCCGATTGTTTTACGATTCTTAAGGTAAAAATGGTACCCGATTTCCAATCAATAATGCTGCCGCTTCTTAAACTTCTGGGGGATAATCAAACCCATAAAGTATCAGACCTCACAGAAAAAATTGCCGATAGCTTTGCGCTCTCCGCTGAAGAGAGAAATGAAAGACTTCCGAGCGGTGTACAAACCAAACTTGAAAACAGAACAAATTGGTCGGCGTCATATCTTAAACATGCCGGTCTGATCGAATATCCTGCACGCGGCCATGTCAGAATAACAAAATCAGGTATGACTGTATTAAAATCACCTCCTCAGAGAATCGACCGGAATTATCTGAATAACTTTACGCCTTACGTTAAATGGCAGGAAACCATAAAAGCCAATAAGAAAAAGACCGGTGTTACTGCTGAACCGGAGGAATTAGCAGTAGTTGAGGAAACTCCCGATGAAAGAATGGAAAGCTCTTATTCAGATCTTAACCGTCTCCTGAAAAGCGAAATCATTGAAAAAATCAAAACATGCAGCCCTAAATTTTTTGAGGGTCTGGTGGTTGATCTCTTCCTTAAAATGGGTTATGGCGGTTCGCAGGCAGAGGCAGGTGAAGTTCTCGGAAAAAGCAATGACGGCGGAATTGACGGGATCATAAAAGAAGACCGCCTTGGACTTGACACAATCTATATCCAGGCAAAGAAATGGGAAAACATGGTTCCGATAAGTCAGGTCCGTGATTTTGCCGGCGCACTGCTTGCCAAAAAAGCGAAAAAAGGGATATTCATTACAACCTCCTCTTTTCCGAAGTCTGCGCATGATTTTGTTGCTTCCATTGACCCGCGGATTGTACTCATAGATGGTGAGCAGCTCGCCGACCTAATGATTGAACATGACCTCGGTGTATCAGTACGCAGAACTTATCAGGTTAAGAAACTTGATATAGATTATTATGAGGAGTGAGGGGGGGTAGTTGGACGTTTGGATTGTATCAGCCTTACTACCGGTAAACTCTGAAATTTCTGCTTTACACATTAAATCGTTTTGAAAAACAACAGGAATTATGAAATTATGTTCTGAATTCTTGACAAATATTAATTTTCACCTTATATTTGTAACTCTTTTGGAAAATATTCCAAAACAAATTCCGCGATAGCTCAATGGTGGAGCATTCGGCTGTTAACCGAAGGGTTGCAGGTTCGAGTCCTGCTCGCGGAGCGATAAAATCCCGACACAAGTCGGGATTTTCTATTTTAAACCATTCTGAGGAATGCCAAAGCAGAAGGATTGCAATGAAATGTGAATGGCAATTAAAAAGCTTCAAAGGACGGGAGTTTATTTGGAACATCATCAATGATGGAGTCCGTCAGCCGACGGATTAACCGAAGGGTTGCAGGTTCGATCCGCCAGCCGGCGGACTGCTCGCGGAGCAACAAAATCCCGACAAAAGTCGGGATTTTCTATTTTAAACCATGCCGAGATAAATATGCCATTTTATGTTTACGCACTTCATTCACCTTCGTTTAATAAAATTTATATTGGTCAGACTACGGATATAGA
>JABWCA010000057.1 GCA_013359345.1 Ignavibacteriaceae bacterium | reverse complement strand
TTTATTTAGTGTTATTCGTGAAATTCGTGTGTAAATAAACGGGTGAGGGTAATATATCATTTAATATCATGGTGTAATTTGTTAAATGACAAAGCGTATCAGCCCCATGTCTGATCCAGTTATTTATTAATCCGGGTAAATTTATTTTGTGTTATTCGTGAAATTCGTGTGTAAATAAACGGGTGCCGGAATGACAGGCAAAGTTCATACTTGGGCAATAAAAAAAGGCTGCCCGTTTTGAGTGAGCAGCCTTTCATTAAGTGTTATGTATTTGCGGTTATCAGAAATTGACACCCACGGAGAAGTAGTGAACATCTTTCAGTCTGCCAAAATCCTGATATGCGTAATCAAGTTTAACCTTTATCATATCAATGATTCTGTAGTTAAGGCCGAACCCTAAAGTCAGCCCCTTTTCTGAATCCTGCTCAAAGAGGGCATTGTAACCCGCTCTCACGTGAATTATCTCATTCCAGGCATATTCCGCGCCGGCGTTGAGGTATTCGGTATGGTCATTGGGGTGAACGGCATCAACAGCCACTGTAAGGCGTGATGTCTTTTCTTTCACGGCATCAACCGAGAGGCCAAACCTGAAAAGCAGCGGCAGGTCATACTTTTCAAGCTCAATATTGGCATTGATAAGGTTGCTTCCGCCTGAGCCTGAGGGATAGACGATTGTGACATCGCGACCCGTGAGCTGCATTTTTGTACCGAAGTTTGAGATGCTTGCGGCTATTCTCGTTTCATTCAGGAACGGGATCCTGTACATTGTGCCGATATCAATTGCGAAGCCGGTTGCGCTCATGTGCCACAGGCTCTCATTGATGTATTTGGCATTGAACCCGATCGAGAAATTATCGGTGAGTGCGCGTGAATAGTTAAGCCCGATAACCATGGCCGAGAAATTAAAGTATTCTCCCGTGCCTTCGGGTCTTTCTATTGTTCTTACGAGCATCTCATCCATCGACATTATCGAAACGAATGCACCCACTGTGCCGATTCCGCCGAGACTGGTTGCAAATGCCGCAAAGTCATGACGGATATCGGAATAAAGCGATGTATGGTTGAAAAATGCCTCATTTGATTCAATTGCAGCAGAGCCGCCGGGATTCCAGTAGAGCGATGTTATATCATTTGATACCGCCGTGAAGGCGCCGCCCATTGCAATTGCCCTGGGACCCACATTAAATTTAAGCACCTGTGCCGCGGTGGTGCCTGTTTTGGTTGTCTGAGCAAATCCGCTGAAAGTAAAAATCAATGCAAGGAAAATGCTCAATATATATTTCATGTTTTTCATAAATATCTCCTGCACTCTTTTACTTGATGATTGCGAACTTGATTAACTTCTGACCTATACCCGGAGCATCAATGTGAGCCAGATATACGCCGTATGCAATGCTGAATCCGTCTTTGTTAAGGAGGTTCCAGTACTCGCGGCCGTTATCAAAGCCTGATTCATGTTCGAGGGTATTAACGAGCTCACCCGAGATTGTGTAGATCCTGATGGTGCACTTCTGGGGCAGATTCTCAAAATAGATTCTCCGCTCGCCTCTGTTCTGTCCCGAAAGCCTGTTGGCAGGTTCAAGGTCATTGGCGCCCACATAAGGATTAGGCACAACGTAGATGTTATCAAGTCTTGAGGCTGCCTCTGCAGTGTTTACTGACCCTGCTTTGGTGTTCAGCGTGAAGAGGTCATCTTTTGAGTAAGGCCGTTTGGTATAGATGAACAGCTTATCTCCGTCGCCCGGTATGGTTGAATCTGATGCCGAAACGGTTCCGGTGGTAATACCCCATGTGAGGGTATCGGTGCCGAGACCTGTTGCACCGGGGGCGAAGAAGATTATTTCATCGCCGCGGGTCCAGGCGGTGTCATTTTTAGCCTTTTCCTCGAGCAGAGTCACAATCGGGATCGGAACTCCGGTTGATACTTCCTCAACCTTGTATTTAACGGGGATCTCTATGATGTTCGGCGGCACTCTTTTCTTTGCAGTGCCGATATTCTGATCTGAGAAGGTGATGATATAATCACCGGCATAAAGTTTTTTCCTGGTTCCTATTGACGCAATTGCGGCATTGAACGGAATCTTTATGTCAGAATCTGACCATTTTGATTTATCCGCATCAAAAGCGAGAGTCGGGTAATCATTAACGGTTACGAGCACACCGTTGAACACAGGGTTTGAATCCTCTCCCTTAAGTGCGGTGCTCTGGTAAACCTCATAGTTCCTGTATACGAAGGTATATTCCTTTGCTTCCTGAATGGGGCTGCCGTCAATTCTCTGGAGTGTTCCTTTTTCATAGTTGATAATGTAATCAACTCCCGGGGTGAACACTGCTCCGGCGGCATCTTTAAGCGCAAGGAACTGATCATTAATTATATTTTTACCCTGAAGCGATGATACTTTTGTGCCGTAGAAAAATACTTTTTCCGATTTCGGCTTTTCGCCGGTCACCGAGTAGTTTTTGCCTGCCACTTTAGTTGTGTCATTCACCTTTATGGTGTCCTTAAAAGTCAGGGTGTATTTTTCATCTATGACATCAAGATCGTCAACTATCCTGAAGTTCACACCGCCGTTGCCCTTACCGGTTACCTGAAGCACATCTGTGGTGCCGATACCGGGTGCCTGATATCCTGAGGCTCTTGGTCCCGGAATAACCTGCACTGTGTTATCGCTGAATCTCAGTTCTGATGTTATAGGATCAACCGAGATCTTTTTATTGGTTTCGGAGGGGGGGATGCCGAGCGAATCGCCGTGATCATAAGCCACAACCGCATAGTAGTAGGTCTGCCCGTTGATAACATTGTTGCTGTCAACAAATGTATGCTGCAGCCCCGAGTTATCACCGAGGTAGTAGCTTACGCCCCTGCCCTGATAAGGTACGGGATGGAAACCCTTCCATTCATTTTTAATATCCCATTTTGCGTCAAAACCTTTAAGATCTTTCAGTGGTTCATAAAGATATTTTGATCCTCTGCCGTCTGAAATGGTTTGAATATCTGCAAAATCGGGTCTGGTGCTTCTGTATACCACATAGCCTTCAAAGTCTTTCCCGGTGATGGGGTCAACGCTGTTTTCTGAGTTTGTATCCCAGTACAGGGTTACTTTTCTGTCGCCCGGCACTGCGGTTACTTTCGGGAGGCTTGGCGGCCTGAAGAAGCGGTAATTTTTATTATAGATATCCTGCACTGTTTCTGCAGTTGTGAGAAGATCGCTGAGATCCTCGCCAAAGAGAAAGGCCATAGATATTCTTTTTGTTTCACCGGGATCCAGAGAGATGTAACCGCTGGAGAAAATAAACACTATGTCTTCATTCTGAGTAATTTCTGAGAAGTTGCCCGGTTTAATCTGGTTCCAGACAATCTGGTCATCCCCAATCCTGAGATCGGTTGCCCAGGCAGAACTTTTGAAGCTGGTAAGACCAATCTGATCAGATTCATCAAGATCTGTGTATTCAAAATTGGGTTCACCCGGAGTAAGCGGGCTGGGTCTGCCGTCAGGCTGAGGAATGCTGGCAGTGGGCAGCCCGTCACCCTCACCAAAATCACCGGTGCCGGCAATACCATCAACACCCAAATCATCAGTTGCCGGGTTCCAGTCATTGTCATTATCAATGCCGTCATTCTGGCGCTCATCAATCAGGCCATCGCCGTCATTATCAATGCCGTCAAGGCTGCCGGGGCTCTCAAGGAACTTACATCCGAGATACCCGAGACTTTTCCCGAAATCACCGGTCATATCGGGATCCCAGAAGTAAACCATGTTTCTTGCATAGAGAGAAACGGTTGTATCAAATGGTGAAATGAAGAGGCCGTTGTCATCGTCATTATCATTTCCGCCCACATCTGGGTCACCGTAGATACCAAAGATAACGCTGTCAAGTCGTTTATCGCTCACGTTAGTTATTGACCATACAAAGAATATGGAATTTGCAGCAAGTGAGTTGCTCCACTGGAATGCACGTCCGTCAATCTGAACGCCAAGACCTCTTCTGGTAGTGTCATTATTAAAGGGGTAATACCTGAACTCTTTGTTATCGCGGTCATCCATTGCCCAGTAGGCTTCAAGATCGGCGTTGTTTTCACCCTGAACCAGGTAGCCGGGCCATACATACTGCCCGAGCGTGGCATTGTACCAGTCGCGCGGCCAGCTGTCGGGTTTACCGTCACGGTCAGAGTCAAAAGCGGGGTTTGAAGCTATGTTTGGCTGATCCGGATCGGCGTAACCGGGGAGCGGCTGCCACTGCCATTTAAGACCGGTAGCGGGGTCAATTTCCCTGAGGCCGGGTCGGTCGTAGTCATTCATGCCGTCCGTTATAATTTCCACTCTCTTGCCGTCGGCATCAATCACCGAGGCACCCACAATTGGTGAGAACTGGAAAATATAGGGGGCATCACGCCAGATCAGGTTTGTGATTTCCCTTATACCGCCGAAACCGGGGGCAATGCCGCCGTAGTTTTCAATCTGAACGGTGATGTTGTTGCCGTTCATGAGCAGCGATTTACGGTCTGAGTTTGCGGTGGTTTTCCCCAGCGAACCTTTTCCGTATTTAAGGGAAGATGTGTTGGTTTTATTCTGATTAACGGGAGATTTAGACAATTTAAAGTTAAGCAAATCTTCAACCGCCTTATGCTCTCTCTGCCTTCTTTCCTGTAACTGCTGTGCGGTCTGAGCGCTTAGTGCAGGGGCAAGGAAAAGCACGGTCAAAACTATTGTAAAAAATTCCCGGGATTTTAATTTCAGCATTTTCTTTACTCCGTACTTGCTTAAAACTCGAGTGTAAGACCAAGTCTTACTTCCCTTGGTGAAGAGTAGTAGGTTGGTCTGTTAAAATATTCAGTTGCGGATTTTATTCCGGGATACAGTTGTGATATCCTGTTTGTTGCCTGCGGTCCGCCTTTCCCTTCTTCAAGGGTGTAGGTTGCTCTTCCGGTGTCATCATATACAAATCTTTCGTTTCTGGTATCAAACAGATTGAATACCTTAACGAAGAATGTGACCATGAAATCATACAGAGGGAATGATTTCTGGATGAGAAGATCAACATTTGACTGGAAGGGTTTGCGCTCGCTGTTGGTTCTGAGGTATATATTCTGCTCCAGCAGCCTGGGTGAATAGGGGAGGCCTGTACCGATGCTTGCCACCAGTGTTGCGCTCCAGTCTTTATCAGAACCGAAAGTTATCACGCCGTTGAGGTTGTGCTGCTGATCCCATGCAAGGGGAACAGGAACCTTTTCGCTCTGGCGGCCTGAAAGAAGATCTATAAAGAATGCGTCTGCGCCTGTTTCGTTGCCTTCGGCCACCTGGAAAGTGTAATCTATTGAAGCGCCGAACAGTTCACCCGTCACTTTTCTTTTTGAAAGTGAGAAGGTTATACCTTTAATGTTGCCGTAGTCTTTATTGA
Organism: Ignavibacteriaceae bacterium; assembly: GCA_013359345.1. GTDB lineage: Bacteria > Bacteroidota > Ignavibacteria > Ignavibacteriales > Ignavibacteriaceae > JABWCA01. The sequence continues at coordinate 12,495 of JABWCA010000057.1, read as the reverse complement.
CATATTTCTGATATGTGCTGCTGCTGCTTATTCTTATTTCCTGCACAGCCAGGAGATCGCGGACGTCTTTGTAAAAACCGGTTACGTTGAATGCAATCTGTTCTGTGAGCTGCTGCTGTAAACCGAGTTCATAGGTCACTGTTTTTTCGGGGTTGAGGTTTGCGTTGCCGTAAACGGGTAATGCCGCAATATCTTCAAATTCAGGGTTAGTATAGAGATAACGGAACGGAGGAAGCTGATAAAAATGTCCGTATGAGAAGTGTATTATACCCTGATCAGTGATCGGGAAAGAGATGCCAAGCCTGGGGCTTACTGTAATTTTTGCCTCTGCTTCGGTTAAGTTCTCCGTGGGTTTGAAAGGATCGGGGGCATAAACTGTTCCCGCCTTAAAGTAGTCCATTCTCACGCCCGCATTAACAATCATGCTTTCAAATTCCATTTTATCCTGAAGGTAGGCACTGAACTGCTGGGGTGAACGTGAATAAATGTCTATTGAGCCTCTCTGGTTAACGGGATCGGGGATGACGGGATCGGGGTAAGTGCTTCTGTTTCTCAGAATGCTGAAGAAGACAAAATCCATTGTATCCCATTTGCTCTTCACACCGAACTTGACTTCATGCTGGTTTGTAACCTGGCTTGTAATGTCAAATTTGAGTTCGGTTGTGTATGATCTCTGGTAGTAGTGCTCATTCTGTGTGCCGCCCGATAAAAATGTATAGGGGCTGTATGCAATCGCCTTCTCAACCGGCTGATAGCGGGGATCTGCCCTAAGCCCTGCAAGGCTCATTGAGGGGTTGAATGAAACTTCATTTCCTGATGCATCAAGCAGGGGGAACAGGTATCTCTTGAAGTCATATATGTTATATGATCCCTTCAGTGAGAAAAATGTGCTGCTGCTTACCGCCATTCTGTATTCAAGGGAGTTTATGAGTCCCCATTCATAACGGTTATAGATTGCATCGGGGTTGTATTTGTAATCATGAGTGTATGATTTGTACTCAGAATTTGAATAAACAAAATCATAGTTGATCTTGATTGTGGGCGCAGGTTTGAATGTGAGCTTTGCTGTGGTGTTAAGATCAGTGCTCGGGTTCATTGATACCAGCGCATTGTCTCCGGTCTGCGCAAGGTAGATCAGATTGGGGTCTGAATCGCTTCTTGAGACTGAGTCATAAATTGTATGCTGCCTTACTCCGTAGAGATAACCCTTATCCTTGTTGTAGCGTCCCGAAAGGAAAAAGGAAAGATTATCATTGAGATAAGGAACAGGACCGCCGAAAGTACCTTCTAAAACCTGATTGTTAACGGGGTTAAAATCTTTAATATTAAGAAACACATCATCACTTGTGCTGAAATAGTCGCCTGTATAATAAGAAAGCGAGCCTGTGTATTTAGCGCCGCCCTCTTTGGTGATGGTGTTAACAATACCGCTGAGTGCGTTTCCGTATTCGGCATTAAAAGTGCCGCTTACCACAGAAAACTCCTGAATTGCATTTGTCGAGATGTTTACAGTTCTGCCAAAATCAAAGGGGTTAATGGCAGAAACACCGTTAACGTTATATGCAATTTCTGTTGACCTTCCGCCGCGTATGTGAAGTTCACCGCCGGCTCCTTTGGTAACACCTGCCTGCAGTGAGAGAATCTGCTCAATGCTTTCAACAGGGAGCGCTTCAATCTGAGTGTTATCAAGCACGGTCTGAGATGATGTAAGGTCTTTAACCACCATCGGTTTTTTGGCTTCAACAACCACCTCTTCCAGACCGATAGATTCGGAACTCATGGTGATATCAATTCTTGTGGTGAAATCACTCTGAACCTGAACTTTAGTGACCAGTTTTTTCTGATACCCCACACCTGAAAAAATCAGCGTGTAAACTCCGGGTTCAATGTTATTGATGATGTAGGTACCGTCAACGCCTGTTGCGGCCCCCATTGTGGTTCCTTGTATTATTATGTTTATTCCTATAAGTGCCTCACCGGTTTCGGCGTCGGTAACCTTGCCGGCAATCTTGCCCGTAACCCCGGCAAAAGCTGAAGTGTTAAAAAGGAACAGGGATAATAATAAGGAGAGAAATCCTGCGAGTAAGTTTTTTTTCATTACGACCTCTGATGGCAAAATAAGGGTTTTATTGCAGTTTTTCCGTACTGCCTGTGCGGGTCTGTTAAGTTTTCCATTAACATAAAATAAAAAAAGGTTATCCGGGCTGAGCTATGAAAACTGTTAGAAAAAAGCATCGGATAACCTTTTTTGTTGGGATTATTCTGTTACTTCAGTAACTGCATCTTCCTTGTTACAGAATTTGCACCTGCTGTTAAGCGATAGAAATAAATACCGCTTGAAAGCCCTGCAGCATCAAATTTAACGCTGTATGAACCGGCGCTGAGCTGTTCACCGCTTACTAAAACGGCAACTTCGGCGCCAAGGGCGTTATATACTCTTAAGTCGACATTTGACATTTCGGTCAGACCGAACTTAATTGTAGTTGAAGGGTTGAAGGGGTTCGGGTAGTTCTGATCAACATAAAAATCTGCAGGCACTGAGCTGTTTTCATGCTGTACGCTTACAGGTGTGAACTGGAGGTCAAGAACTATAAGGGGCATGCGTCTGTCGGTTGCATTACCTCTTGTATAACCCTGTGTATAAAGAATTTCATCGGCTGCATCGCCGTCAACGTTGTCAACAACAATAACATCCAGATCGCCGTTATCACCCCAGTATCCTGAGTCGGCAATTGAGGCAGTCCAGTTAGCCGGGTTGGCAATATCACCGCCCTGGTGTTCAAGTCTGAAAACAGGCACTCTTGCGGTGTTGTTTGCATCATAGCGTGATCCCATAATGAAATCAAGCTTGCCGTCGCCGTCAACATCGCCATAATCAGCACCGTTTAATCTCACGGCGCCAAGTGCTTCCATGTTGCCGAGTTCGGTTGAAATAAGGGTGTCACCCTGCTGCTGCACGAGCCATACTCTTGCACCCTGGCCGATAGTGTTACCAAGCCACTCAGCAACGAGTGCTTCTTGTGTGCCGTCATTATTGATATCAACAACTTTTGCGCCTTTGAATGATGAGTTGCCGCCTGCAATTCCACCCTGGCTGGGCATTACTGTCCATGTTCCGCTAACGTTTTTAACGGGGTGAACTCTTGAGCCATCGGTAAGGTTGCCGTCAAAGAGATAGACTGTGTTGTTGAGAACTATTACGTCCCATTTGTTGCCTGTGCCGGCAAACGCGGTGTTATCAAGACCTATGAATTCGGTTGTCCATGTTTCAGTTCCGCCGCCGTTATTGGGAACGTCGCTCACAGAGAGGATGCCGCAGTGAACTCCGCCTGCACCGGCAGCTCTGTCAGCAAAAATAACTTCCTGTTTGTTGTCATTGTCAATATCCTGTACAACTGTTGTAACAGGTCTTACGTTAAGGCTCTGAGCAAAAACGATTTCGGTTGATGCGTTGGGTGTGAAACCGCCAAAACCATCTGAAACACCCATGTTGTTGCTGCCGTCAGCAGGATATTCATAAACCAGGTATCTGGGGGGATTGAGGTTTGTGCCAAAGTTATTGACAATTCCCCATAAAAGTTCAGGTCTTCCGTCACCATCAAGGTCGCTTTCATTTAACGTGGGCCATGTGTTCTGGAGTTCTACCGGAGCAACAGCGCCCCAAACGGAATCCCAGGAGGTGCCGTTCCATTCAAATTTATAAATTCTGGGAACCAGTTCATAAGGTTCATCAATCATGTTTGTGTTTACGGCGTAAATTTCCGGCCAGCCGTCATTATCAAAATCCACACCTGCCACAACGGCGCCAAATCCTCTTTCAAGATTTGAAGGTTCTTTGATTTCAAATTGACGATTGATTGTCTGAGCGGAGATTCCCGCCATGAAGATGAAGGAGAAAAGAAGAATTAAGTAAGACAGTCGGTTCATGAAACCTCCTCAATAATTTATTTTTTGGTAGTTGATTTATTGCTTAATTCTGAATTTTGAAAAAATAAAATACAAGTAAATTTTTATTTTATCAATATTTTGGCGCTATCAGTTACATCTTTTCTTTAAATCATTTAAAAGTTTAATGGTTTTAAAGTTCAATTCTGATGAACTGAAAGATATTTCAGAATATTTTGTCAGTTTTTGAACAGTTTTCCAAACGGGGCCTCAGCCTGCCGGGATTTTTATCCACGGTTCAGCCGTATATTCCGCCCGTTTTGATCCTGCGCTGATAATTTTCAGGTCTGACCGCTTATCAGAATGCATTCATTAACCGCCTGGCAAAATTGTATTTTTGAGATTATCTCTTTAATTATTTTTATCTGAAAAAAGCATATTTATGAATTACAAAGAACTTCTGATTGAGCGGCTCAATAAAATCTGCTCGGTTGTACGGAACACAGGTTCGGCCCGTGCTTTTCTTGCGCTTGGCTCGGTGGGGCAAGAAACTGAACGGATTGATAAATACTCTGACCTTGATTTTTTTGTGATTGCAAAACCGGGATTCAAAATGAGGTTTGTTGAACAGACCGACTGGCTTGAAGCATCCGGCCCCCTGGGATTTCATTTTCTCAACACCCCCGACGGCAGAAAAGTACTGTTCACAGACGGCATTTACGCAGAGTTTGCGGTTTTTGAAGAACGGGAACTTGAGCATCAGACTTTCGCTGAGGGGAGGATAGTCTGGCAGGAAGATGATTTTGATGCAGCGCTTCTTTCTCCCAAAGTAAGAACACCTGCCTTCAGGGCTGCTTCAGTTGAATTTGCCATGGGTGAGATGCTCACTAATCTTTATGTTGGGCTGGGCAGATACGCCAGGGGAGAGAAGCTCTCGGGCACAAGATTCATACAAAGCTACGCGGTTGATATGCTCACGGCATCACTCCATTTTATTTATCCGGAAAACAACCGTCTCAAAGATCCGTTCCAGAATGAAAGGCGGCTTGAACAGAGATACCCCGGGTTTGCGGAGAAACTCCCGTTGTTTATTCAGGGATATGAACGCTGCCCGCAGTCTGCGCTTGCAATCCTTACATTTCTTGAAGAACATTTCGAGGTGAATCGGTTTATCGGTGATGAAATAAGAAAACTTGCAGATGAGATTATAAGATAGCAAAAGCCCGTTTGAGTGAGATGATTATTGCCGGCAGATCAGTGAGCGGTTACAGCTCCGCGAGATTTGGGAATCAGAAAGAGTCTGAGGGCAATGATTAATAACGGCAGATCAATGATGTGCTGTTTCAGAAACTGATTTACCGGCAGTTTACTGTAAAGCATAAAAAAAGAGCGCCAAAAACTGACGCTCTTAAAATTCTTTATCTGAGATAAGCAAAGGGGCGCGGGGACCACGCTTTCAGATAATCTTTACCCGGTTATATCCCCGTAATAGTATGGCACGATGAAAAATGCGCGGGTATCAGTCTCTTTTCTTCCTGAAGAGGAAAAATATCACCACAATAAGCACAAAGCCTGCCAGATAGTAGATCCAGTAAGGGGTCTTTGCGAGTTTGAATGGCTTGAATGTGACGGCAAGATTTTTTCCTTTACCGATATCCTTAAAGCTGTACTCCCAGATAAGTTTTTTCTGTTCTTCACGCTGGGCGTTGTGCTGAATTATCTCACCGGGGAAACCATAGGTGAATTTCATTTTGTAATCACTGAGCTCAGAGTTCAGGAAAGGTGCCATAGGAGGTATGAAAAGATTAAAAACTTTATGTCCCTCGGCTCCGTCTTTGAATGAAAACTCAAGTCCCTCAAACAGTTTTGTGTTGTTTAAGCGGGTTACCTTGGTGAAATTGATTTCAATGATGCCGTTAAGGGAAGAATCAGCGGGGTCAAACCAGGTTTCTGCATTTTCAATTTCGTATTTATCGGAAGCATAAATTTTTCTGACAGAATCAGCATCAAAAATTCCGGTTTTTCCGTAATTATTGGTGCTGTCTGCATTAAGGTAAGTCATGAAGTAATGAATCTTCATCCTGCCCGAACCATCATGCTTTATATCGGTTTCCTGCTCATAGTTAAGACAGCCTGTCAGGAAAAGTGCAGAAAAAACTGCAAGAGAAGCAAAAAGTCTGAAACGGAATTTATTTACGGGAATCATATTTCCATATATTCTTTCAAATTAGATGGCAAATTTAACAAAATTTTAACTGACTTGGAGAATATATTTTTGCCTCTCCGTTTAACGGACGTCCGATCTTTAAGCGCTGTTTGCTCAGCAACCGGTACATTCTTATCACTGCAGGAAGTGGTAATAATATCTGTACAAAATCAAATAAATAAGCAGAGAACGTTTTCATTTTTGAATTTCCGGTGAAATTTTAATAACTTTGTATTTTTAATCTGACTCTCTCTCGCTAATCTTTAATAATCCTGCATTAATATGATGTGGTCTGACTCCGGTCAGCTGTTATTCCTTTATAAATCACTGAATCATTAATCACTAAACACGGAGTACAGGGATTGCGTCTGCTAATCCGACTTAAAGCCGAATGTGAATTTCTTACGCTTAATTATAACTATCCGTTAAGCAATGCCATCTATAATCTGCTCAGACTCGGGTCAGAAGATTTCACTAATTTTCTTAATGAGCAGGGGCTTGACCATTCAAACAGACGGTTTAAACTTTTCACGTTTGCGCTCCGCTTTGAAAAATTCAGAGTTGTTGAAGATAAGATTCAGTTCATATCTGATAATGTGAGGCTCTATATCTCCTCTCCGTATGTTGAGACCATCCTTAGAAACATAGTTCAGGGTAATTTTGAGAAAAGACGCATTTTCATTGATACCCCCACAATTAAAAGCACTTTCAAGATTGACGGAGCAGAAGTGTTCTCCAATCCTGAATTCACTTCAGAAATGAAATTCATTCTCTATTCACCAGCGGTATTTTCACGCACAATCTTTAAAAATGACCGCAGAAAATACTATTACTTCAAGCCTGAAGAGATGAATGAGATTAACTACATACTCAACAAGAACACCCTTGGTAAATATTACGCCTTATATGGTGATAATATCAATAAATTTGACAGGCTTTCTGTTGAGTGGGATGAAAGATACGTCAGTTCAAAGCAGAGAATCACAAAAAGGATACTGATTGATGAGTTTGGCCCTGAGCCTCTCTCGGTTGTGGGGATACAGAGTCCCTTTGTTGTGAAAGGTGACCCCAGGCTTATTGAGGTTGCCTATCATTGCGGATTCGGCGAGAAAAATCATCTCGGGTTCGGGTATGCAGAGGTGATCAACCCTGAAACCGGAACAACAGAATCAGGCGAGGGTGTGCCAACAGATGAACTCACTTTAAGGAATGACAATCAGCAGAGCGATAGCGCCTCTGCAAAAGAGTCATAATCTTTACTGAGAATCACTTTTCCGCTGAATTTTTCTGACCAGTAGTTAGCAGCCGCACTGCCTGTGAATATAATCCTTTTTGAGGGCGGCATTAATGAAACAAGCTTTTTAAGTGAAGATTTCAGGGCCGCATCATCAGAAGGATGTATCAGCGCCAGCACCAGTCCGTTCACATTTTTATCATTGATTACCTTGAGCAGTTCTTCAACCGGAAGATTGCCGCCCATATAAATGCAGTTTTTACCCGCGCGGGTTGCTGCAAGAGCCGCCATAAGAAGCCCCAGAGTGTGGTTCTGTCTTTCAGGTGCGGCAAAAACAAGTGTTCCGGCCTCAGAGGTTAGCCCGGCTGATGATATCAGTTCCATAAGCACCCCCTTGATAAGCTGAGTTGAAAAATGCTCCCTGTAGATATCCAGTTCTCCGTGCTGCCATTTTTCACCCACATGGGTGAGGTAGGGTATAAGTATATTTTTTATCACAGCATGCACTTCATATGCCGCAAAAGCTGATTTCAGAGTCCTGATGAATGAATCGCGGTCAAGATTACGCGCAGCATTATAAAGTTCTGTTATGCGCCTTTCACATTCCGCAACGGGACACCTGCCCTGCGGTGCGCTCTGATTCCGGCAATCAATACAGAGTTCCCTCAGCTTTTCTCCCGGCAGCCCTGCAACCGAGCTTATCGCGTATCCGTTATCAACAAGGGTGCGCAGAAGATTAAGTCTCTCTATGTTCACACTGCTGTAAAGACGCCTGTTTGTTTTGCTCCTCTGAGGCGAAACTGCATTGTATCTCTGCTCCCAGGCCCTTAACACAAACTCTGAAATTCCGGTCTTAACTGAAGCTGTTTTGATATTTACCAGAACCTCTCCGTCTCTTTCATTCACCAATTCGCATCACCTGCATTTATTTCTGACACGTTAAAATAAAAAAAAACATCGGTTTGGAACAAATATATTTAGACAAATGTTAGACATATTGAGGGCGATTCGATGAATATAAATTTCGACTACTATGACTAAGCAATGAGTTGGTGAAGTGTTCCGCCGGTTATTCCGGTTAGAAAAGAAGTGAAAAGAGAGACTATTATATGATTAGGTTAGATTGATATAATAATTCGGCGGAACACTTATTTACTTAACCCCGCATTAATATCCTGCCCCCGAAAGAGTGCTCAGCGTCGTGAAAAAAACAAAAACCAGAAACAGAATGTAAAGAACAAGCATCACTATCATGATTATGTACTGAATTTTCATGAACTTGAAATGCTGCCCCAGATTTTCAATTCCGAGCTCAAAAAAACTTTTCTGATCAGTTGTGAGATAATTATTCATATTATCAGCACTGTCTTTAAGCCGCAGCCCTGCAAGAATCATAGGGATGCCGTAAATAAGACCCACAATTGTGAGAGATGAAGCCGCCCCGATGATTATAAGCATGATTGATACGAACTTCATATCCCCTTTCATTGAGAATATGAGTGATTTAAGAATGGAATTATTATCTTCCATAATCTCCGCCATGTTTAATGCTTAATTATTAGTTGTGTTACTGTCTTACGCCTATACCGGCAAGAAAATATATCAGCGCCTGAAAAATAAATACTGATAAAACAGCAAAAATCAGAAGTGCTGTTAAAGTCAGGATATAATGCCATTTCAGCATCCTGAAATGCTCTTTCAGATTTGCGGTTCCTCTGTCAAGCGGCTGAGGGTTTTCGCCCGCCGTGTAACGGTTGAATTCTGCTGCGGCATTCTTTAATTTCACTCCTGCCATGATGAGGGGTATGCCCGCAATCAGGCCGACTATCGAAAGACATGAAAAAACTCCCGTAATTATCATGAAAACTGACACGAGTCTCATATCGGGTACCATTTTCATGATAAAAAGTGCAAGTCTGCCATCGCTGCGTTCATTCACAGGGGTGAGCCTTTACCATTAAAGTATGTTCAGATTTTTCATCAGGGTTTCACGGTAGGAGTTTCCGACCGGAATTATATTCTTTTCAATAAGGAGATTGTTTTCAGTAAGATCACTTATTTTGTTGATATTCACAATGAAAGAGCGGTGCACCCTGAGAAAATGTTTCTGCGGAAGCTTGTTTTCTATACTCTTCATTGTTGAAAGGATCAGAAGTTTTTTGCCGCCCTCAATATTCACTTTCATATAATCACCCTGGGCCTCTATGAACAGGATTTTACGAACCTCAACTTTTACAAACTTGCCTTCTTCCTTCAGAAATATGGAATCCTCATAAGCAGCGCTTGTGTTTCCTGATTCAATCTGTTTGATCTTATCAACGGCCCTCAGAAAGCGGGGCAGGGTTATAGGTTTAAGGAGATAATCTGCCACGTCGAAATCAAAGGCAGTAAGAGCATACTCGGGGTTGCTGGTTGTTAGAACAATTTTCGGCGGATTCTTGACGATCTTAAGAAATTCAAATCCCGTGAGCTCAGGCATTTCAATATCAAGAAATATCAGGTCAACCTGGTTGGTTTTGATAAAATCAATCACCTCAACAGCGTTATCAAAAGTACCTGCCAGCTCAAGAAACGGCTCTTTCTTCACCAGCTCACTAAGGAGCATCCTTGAAACATTTTCGTCATCAATTATTATACATTTCATGAATCAGTACAGATTGTTTCCGTAAATTGTGATTCTGGGAGCATTCGGCCCGTCAGTTTTTTTCAGGTTTTCCATAGGGTTATCATTCAGTCTGAAAAATCTGAATCCGTAAAAATATGGCTCTTTTCTTATAAGCGGCTTTTCATCAGGATGTTTCACCCCGCCGTTTTTCTCTCTTAACTCCTTATTGTATTTCATTATCTCCTGATTTTTCTGGTCAGCTTCCTGATTCTGTATTTTTCTTTTTGCTGTAAGCTCAAGAGAGTAATTCATATAGGAGAGGAGAGTCTGTTCTTTAACCTGAGGTTCTGTTGAGTGGATAAAATTTATTGTGCCGTCCGGTTCTTTTGAAATCAGGCCTACATGCCCCACATAGGCATCGCCTTCACCGCCAAAACCGCGCACTACATTAACAAAATCACCGCTCTGAAGCTGTCCGATCACACCGGCCACATCTTGAGGGGCAATATATGTCCAGTTTATGGTTTCAACAGGTACGCTCTGCCCAATCCCGTATTTTTTAAAGAATGCGGCGCGGTTGATTTTTGTGGTGGTCTTAACGGCTTTATCTTTCACCAGGTCATTGGTTATTTCAGTTATGAGCCAGCTGTTGTTTATATCCCAGTCGGCTTCGGTATAATGATTACGGGTCATATAGCTTATAATGCCGTCTTTGTACCTGATGCGCTGGAGCATTGTGAAAAACTGTTTCCAGTTGCCTGAAAGCGCCATTGCATAAATGTGTTCGCTGAAAACAACGCAGTCGCTTTTATCAATACAGTACAGCGGCTGATCGTCATAAATTTCAAAAGGATATTCCCCGAGCAGGTAGATCTGATAAGGCTGACCCAGATTCTTTTTAGCCAGATGAATAATTCTGTTTCTGAGATCCGGCTCATACGCCTGCAGAAATTTCAGATACTGGTCAACTTCTTCGGGTGAGAATTTATAAAGATCTTTCCCTTTAAGAATTTCAATTGATGATATATCGGCACCGGCAGCTTTTGCCGCTGCAGCTTCCTTTTCATTAAGGGGAACAGAAATGTCACCGGCTGAACATCCGGCAAAAATTAATGCGGTAAAGAGAATTGCAAATATTCTGATTTTCAAAATTTTCTCCTGTTATTATTTCCCTCTCGCAGGGAAGTTTTCAAGAATTGTGCTTACCACGTTTCTTATTTTCTCGGGTATATTGCGGTGAAGTTCTCCCACGAGCTCCGTATCCCAGCCGCGCCATATCAGTTTACCGGTGTGCGCGTCAATAATATCTATAACTATAACTCCTTTGGTAACCAGAACGGAAGTCTCACTTTTTGACCAGGCGCCCTGCCATTTTTCAAAGTTTGTCGTTCCGTAATTGGGGAGAAACTCAACCGAGCTCACATATGTAACAACGAAATCGGGATTTTCACTGTCATGAATGTATCCCTTTCCGGCTATAACCGAATCGATAGCCTCACTGAATTTCATATTCAGAATGGGGCTTTCAGCTTTTCCGGCTGCTGCTTTGGTTTCGGCCTCTTTTCTCGTGAAAGTTTTGTATGATGAAAAATCAACTGATTTATCAAAGTCATACTTCGGCTCAGGCGCTGAACAGCTGCTTAAAAAAAGTCCGGCAAAGATGATTATAAGATAAGTTATCCGGGAATACATATAAATCTTAAATGTTTGAATATCAATTTAAATTATTACTGAGAATTATTCTAAACTCACACAGAAAGCTGAAAAAAACTGTGATAAATTTTTCCTGAGGACGGTGCAAAATGCCATTTTGGCTTTAACTGCGTTACAGGTCGCAAAAATTAGTTAAATTTAAGTTTTGATAAAAATTAATTCCGGTAAATTGAAAAAGAAGATAGTAATTGTAGGTCCTGCATATCCTTACCGCGGAGGGAACTCCCTTTTTGTATCGCATTTGTACGATATCCTCTCAGAGTCATTTGAGGTGAAAATTTATAACTACAAACTGCTTTATCCCTCTTTTTTATTTCCCGGCACAACGCAGTATGATAAAAGCAACATGCAGATCAAGCATGTTAAGTCAGAGAGAGTGGTAAACTCAGCCAATCCTTTTAACTGGTTTTCCGTCGGGAAAATGATTAAAGAGGAAAATGCCGATCTGGTTGTTTTTGACTGGTGGCATCCTTACTTCGGACCCTGTCATAACGTTATAAGCAGCGTCATTAAAAGCAGGTACAGAAAGAAGATACTCTTTATCACGGAAAACTTCATTTCGCATGAAGCGGGAATTATTGACCGGACGCTCAGCGGACTCGGACTCAAGCACGCATCCTCATTCATGGCACTCTCAGATAAAGTGGTTAAAGATATAACGCCGTTAGCTGCCGGAAGGAAAATTTACAAGGCAGAACTTCCTGTTTATGACTGTTATAAAAACACGGGAGAAATCTCTTCATCTGAGGCAAAGGTGAGATTCGGATTCAATCCCGATGATAAAGTTATCCTTTTCTTCGGTTATATAAGAAAATATAAGGGACTTGATATTCTGCTGGAGGCAATGCCTCA
>JABWCA010000056.1 GCA_013359345.1 Ignavibacteriaceae bacterium | reverse complement strand
GGAAATCGAATCCATTGTGTAGAGGAGCTTGGCCTTGTTTTCGTCAATGTAACTGAATGCCTCTTTCTGTTCTTCCGAAGGGCTTATAATGCTGTCTTTAACTTCACTCAGAAATCCGACAATCACATTGAACGGAGATAAAATTTCATGGAATACAAATTTCATCTGCTCGGGGTCAATTCCCAGAGAACTTGGCAGACCATGGTTCCCTGCTCTGGCCGGCACCTCTTTTTCTACTACGACTTCTTTCGTGATTATTTTCTCGACCGGTTTTTCAACCACAACCTCTATAGTCCTTGGGGCCGGTGATGCCACCACCGACATACTGTCAAGGTTGCCGTCAATATCGTAATAGAGGGTAAGAACTGTTGTGCATTCCTTTGGCTCACCGTTAACTGATTTGAAAATTACCTTTTCTTTTATTTCAGGTAAATTTCTTTTTGTGAAAAATGATCTGAATTCATCCTCCACAAATGAAACTATGTTGTTTCCCAGCATTTCACTTCTGCTGTAACCCAGAACTGTTTCAACCACGGGATTAACATGAGTTATAAATCCTGTCATATCAAGAATAAAACAAAGATTATCTGATGCTTCAAACATTGACTGATAAATCTGAAGCTGAAAATCTTTTTCAAGCCTTTTGCTTATATCTTTTACAATGTTAAAATGGGCTTCTTTTCCTTCATATGTAAAAGATGATTTTGCAATTTCTACATTGATAATTTTACCGTCCTTTTTTCTGTGACGGTAAGGACCCGTGAAATATCCTTCTGAGAGATTTGAACTTTCAAGAATAGTCTGAATATCTTCCGGCGAGTATAAATCGGTTACATCAAGATTCAGGAACTCATTTCTGGTGTAACCATACAACTGGAGTGCTTTTTCATTTACATCTAAAAATCTCAGATTCTCCGTATCGTAAACAAAGACCGGTTCAGGATTATTTTGAATAATTATCTGGTACATGGGACCTTTATTTTTTAAAATTTCTTCGAGTGTTTCTTCAGTCTGCCTGTATTCTTCGGCAATCAGCAGAATAACAAAATCATCCGGTTCAGAGAATATCTTCACAAGATAAAGCTCTGTGCCGGCATCGGGTTCGGAATCTAATTTAAAGCGGGAAAAACATGAATCAGATGTTATAAAGCTGTTAAAATCAATTTTAGAATCATCTGATATTAAAATTCCATATATACTATTATTTTTAATATTTCCAAACTTTTCAGAAAAAGCGGGAGTTTTTTCTCTGATATTTCCTTTTGCGTCAAGTATAAGTGCGGGCAGGTTAAAATGGTTAATCAGAGGCACAACACTCAGGCTGCCCTTCTTTTTAATCTCAATTATATCTTCCTTTGAAGAGAAAATGAGCCTGGCAACAAAATCTTTTTTGTAGTCTCTTATGGGAACTGCAAAAACAGTCAGTTCCCCGCTTTCAGAGTTCACCCTTACCTGCATTGCAGATTTGCTCTTGAGCACAGTGCTCAGTTCAGATGATCCGGCCTGCAAACCGCCGTTAATATCATCCGGCTTTTTTCCTTCAATTGCTTTGGGTGAGTCTCCGCCAAGCAGACGGGCAAAAATCTTATTTACGGCAATTATTTTATCATCGGCATCGGTGAGAAGAATTCCGTATTCAAGCGCACTTATGTGATCCTGAAATCTGATTTTACCGAGCATTGTGAAAGGATAAGAAGAAAGCACACTGTCAACCAGTTCGGTTACGGTGTCGTCTTTAATAATTCTGAAAAGCTCTGGGTAATCAAGCTCCGAAGGATCGGTCTCCCCTTTTTCTTCCCGGCTGACCAGAATAAGGAGAAACTTTGAACCCGCTTCTCTCAGATTTCCGGATGCTGAAAGTGTGATAAGAAATTCAGAAGTGCAGCCGTTCAGAAATTTTAGTTCTCTGATAACCGGAAACTTACCCGGCAGGGTGCCTGCTGCAGTACCGGCAAGCTCTGAAATGAAATTGATTGAAGATGGGGTTAAAACCTGTCTTAAATTTGATATGCCTTCGGTGAAGCCATATTTAAGATCATCAGGGGTGTTATAAACGATTATATCAAATTCTTCATTGAATAATACACCAAACAGAGGGCTGCCTGTTAAAAACCGGCCTGTAATATCGAAAAATCTGTCAGTTACTATTTTGTTCACGGCTTATGCAGGGGCAGGGATCATCCCTGCCCTTCTCCTATGGGAAAAATATACTTACCGTGTTAGAGTATTTGGAGTAATAGCCCTGGTTACTGTTTCTTACACGGTATGAATATGTTCTTCCTCTTACTGAGGGAACGTGATCATAGGTTTTTGTATCCTGAGGAAGTGTAACCAGTTCTGACCATGTGGTTGAACCCTGTTCCTGGATTTCAACAATATTCTGCGTTTCCTGATTACTGTTATCATTCCATGTAAGACGCACCAGTTTCTGTGCAACAGCAGGTGTATCAACTATGCTGGCTGCAAGATTGCTTGGGGGGTTCAGATCAAAAGGCATTGTGCGTACAGTTACTTCCTGTGAAACTGCCGAGTCGCTTGATGTGAACACCTTGATTCGGTAAACAAAATCCGCATCACCAAACAAGCCGGGTGATGTGTCGGTATGGTTGGTTGCACCGGGACCTTTGGTCCCTACGCTTGCAAATGATGATCCTGTTGAGGTTCTTCTCTCAATAATGAAATAATTTTCATTGGTAGTGTTATTCTTCCAGGTCAGGTAAACTTCTTTCGTGCCGTAGGCCGTACCTGTAAGGTTTGACGGAGGGAGAAGTCCCGATGTGCCGGTGGAACCGAGCGAGTTAATCACTGTGCTGAATGAAGATTTCCCGATTGAGTTGAAGCCTCTTATTTTATAATAGTAGATCAGATCTGATGAGATTGTGGCATCGTTTATGTTCCTGATACTGGCGCCAACAACCTGAAACTGTTCAAATGCATTAGGATCTGCAGTGCCTATTGCACGGTAAATTTCATAACCGTCTATCAGCTTTGATGAATCTCTCCATGAAAGGTTTATCAGATTGTCGGTTAATTTCCTTACTGTAAGCCCGTAAGGTTTGTATGGCGGATCTTTTGAAAGCAGCACTGTAATGTTTGATTTAACATCACTCTTTACACTGTTGCCGCCAAGGTCATACACAAGTATGTAATAACTTACTTTTGTCCCTATAAGAGTGGTGTCAATATTCCATTCAACTTTGGGACGCGTCTGGCCTGATTCAAGCGCAAAAGAGCTTACAAATGAATTGTTTACATACAGATCAACTTTGGCAATGCCCTGATCATCATATGCATCATAAATAATCTCCTTCTTTCCGTAAATGATAGTGTCATTTGTTGCAGGAGAATAAAGTGATACAGAGGGCGGCAGAAGATCTGAGCTGGAACTGCTGTCAATGCAGCCCGTGATGTTCAGTGCTATGAGTGCTGTGAATAATATCCGTACAATATATTTTTTAATCGGTTTCATGATCTTTAAGAATTTGGACTGTTAAACTGGTAATCAATATTATAGATTCTTGACTGTCCCGGCTTAAGGTTGTTAATCTTCATCATAAGCTTCTTTTCAGCTTTAAGGAAGTCAAGACTCGGCAATGGTGTGCCGATAATTTCTGTTGTTACTTTATACTGCTGAACATTTTCCTGGAACTGGACCGGAACAAGTATTTCAGGTATGGCATCGGCTCCCACGTTCGTGACGGCCACAACTATTCTTCTGGGTCCCCTGAGTTCAATCCTGAGTTCTATCTTGTTCTTGTTTGTCCACCAGTTATAAAGTTCCGGAATTGAGGTTATCCAGAAACCTTTATCTCTCATGTATTTTATGAGTTCCGAAACCACTCCCACATATTCAGGCCTGCACTGCAGATCTGTGTGAATTTTAAATACATACAGCCCCCCTTCATACATGATTCTGTCAACATCTTCCATGTAAGTATAGAGCTGAAGATCAGGATCTGTGAGGTTGTAATTTTTCACGACCACAATGTCATCCCTGACCGATTTTGTAACGGTGATAAGGTTGCTTTTACCTTTCACCACGAATTTAGGCACCGATCTGTCGGTAAGTGAGTCTGTGAGAACATATTTGATTCCGGCTTCTGCCATTGACATAAGGGTGTTATCATCAAACAGACCGTACATCGGCTTAATACCCGAAACACGCGACGCCACCGCGTTCTGGAACGACTGATTAACCTCTTTGAGGGTTTTGGTCTGCCAGTCAAGGTTGAAGAGCTTATTAACTGTGTCATTCACTGATGACATATATCCGACATCAACAATTGAGCCGACATCTCCGTATGTGGTAAGCTGCTTGGCAAGGCTGCTGTTTGAGGAGAGTGCCGAAGAATTAATAAAAAATGATGCTTTAACCTTGTTACTTCGCAGAATAGGAAGAAGATTTTTAATATTATCAGGCTGATCACCCACAATGGGCACAATCACCGCCGCCGCCTTGTAATTGCCCGGCCAGTCTCTTATAAATGCTATCGGCTTTTCTGCCAGATAATAAAGACTGTTTCTCATCAGTTTATCAAAAACAAGGTAATCACTGCTCTCACCTATTACTGAGACAAGATCAAACCCGAACCAGATGAATTTCCCTTTTCCGTATGTGCCTGATACCAGGCTTGCAGTTCTTTCAATTTCTTCTGCAACGAGCCCCGAATCAATCCTGAAGTCATACCAGAACCCGAGCTGAGTGGTTCTGGGGTCAAGCACCTGCACGGCAACGGGATTATCCCAGGTGGCTATTTTCAGTGTGAAACCGGTCGGCACCTCCGATGCAATGGGATTACCCCCGCGTATTGTGCACAATCGGGCCTTTGATGTTTTAGGAAGCTCTTTGGTGAATTCAACACCAAACACCTCCATAAGGAAGTACCACCCTCTCCATTTACCGTCACCCGATATTGAACCGGTGCCGCTGGTGGCAAATACAGAGCCTCCCTTTTCCATAAACTGTTTAACGGCCCTTATCTGCGCATCGGTCATTGATTTGCAGCTTGGCAGAATCATCAGGTTGGCATCTTTATGCTTGCCCTGCTCCAGTTCATAGTCAAATATCTTGGTATACGGAATTTTATATGCGGTCAAAAATCTTTCCCAAACATTAATGTTATCAGGAATCCAGGTGCTGCCTTCAGGGAGGAAGTTCTCTGTGCTCTTTGAGTAAACAAGCACAGCCTTAACTTCAATGCTGGAGAAAGCCTGTGAAATCTCACCCAGCGAGAATACGCTCTGGTTGAATGAATACTGACCAAACACTCCTTTCAGGATGTAATTATACATCCAGATGGAGAGAATCAGCATCCCGCCGCCGGCTAAGACTAAAATGATAACATTAAGTAACTTTTTCATTTTTTTATCGCCACTTTAACTGACTCGGAGCTTTTACCTGCTCGGTCTGTTCAGTGCTTTCACCTGTTACTTTTACGAATTTTCTCGGCTGCTGCGGACCCGTCTGGCTGAATGCGGGGGGCGGTGGCGGAGGCGGCGGAGCCATAACAGGCTGCGGCCTCGGGGCTTCCATATTCATAGGCTGCGGCGCTGCCTGCGGCCTGGTGGTCCGTACATAGTTTGTTGCCATCGTGGGTCTGTAATTCGGGACCCTCGGGGTCTCAAACACCTGAGAACTTCTCGGCATTTGTGCCTGTGCCATTTCGGGTGCTCTTGCCATTGTGGGCTCTGCAACCTGTTCAGGTGTTACAAGCTCTGCCTGTACAGTCTGTGGCGGAGCAGCCTTAGCTCTTACACCTCTCGCTTCACGTACCTTATAAAGAATATAAGCACCAATCGAGAGAAAGAACGTGCTGATGGTTGCTACCAGAATGATTGTGGCAAGAATGGGAATCAGTTCCATTTAAGTTGCTCCATTTAAATTTTAGCTGCTGCCGAGTCGCTGAAGTTTTCCCCAGTTCATATCAAGACCCAGAAACTCCTCGATAGTCGACATCATTTTACAAATATCAATTGCAAAAACGAAAACAAGTCTGTAAATAAGTGCATAAGGCACAAGTCTCATTTCTTCATCTTCAACAGCTATGCAATATAACGCTGTGGTAAGATCAAGCAAGGCCAAAAATGACCACCAGAAAAAGATGAGGCTGGTATAGCCGTAAAACACGGAAACAAAGATGAAAAAGAAGTTTGCAAAAATGTTCATTGTGGGCCATATGAGCGCCTCATAGAACATGGTCCAGAGAATAAATGTGTCTCCGAAATTAATTGTTGGGTTATAAAGCATTTTTTTATGCTTTCTGATAGCCTGAAGAATTCCGCGTGTCCATCTGTATCTCTGCTTGAGAAGCTGCAGCAGGTGCACGGGGGCTTCCGTAAGGGCAATTGCCATGGGCTCATAATAGATTTTCCACCCCTTGGCAAGAATTTTTAATGTAAGATCGGCATCTTCGGCAAATGTGTCTGAAGAGTAATAACCCACCTCTTCAATTACGCGTTTCCTGAAAAGACCGATGGGACCCGGAATAATGTTCACAAGCTTCAGAAAGCTCTGCGCTGCCCGGGCCATGTTAAGACCTTCAATGTACTCAAGTGCCTGAAGGTCGGTAAAAAACTTTTTCCTGTTAAGAACTTTCACATTACCGGCAACCGCGCCGATCTTGGGATCCGCAAAGTGACGCGCCGCAAGCCTGAGAGTTTCTTTTGAAAGCTGAGAGTCACCATCCATGCAGAGAACAATTTCACTTTTTGCATATGATATTCCTGCATTGAGCGCTCTTGCCTTACCCCCGTTCGGTTTGCTGATAAGAGAAACCTTGATATCTCCGTAAACCCCCTTCTGATATCCCACGAGCTCTTTTGCAACATCATAGGTGTTATCAGTGGAACCGTCATTTACAATTACAATTTCATAATTTGAATAATCGAGTTCAAGCAGCGAGAGCACCGCATCCCTCAAAAGCACACCTTCATTATATACGGGCACAATAACCGAGATGAACGGAGTGTACTCCGGTCTTCGGGCAAATGTATAATTACTTATATAAAGATAGGCAAGGCCGAGCAGAGCGAAATATCTGAGGATCAGGATCAGAAGGAACAGCAGCAATGAAATCATTGTCGCATACTCAATAAGAGATCCGATCGAGAGAACTGTATAAGGAAGAGTTAAAACAATTACTGTAATCAGGATTGCAGAAAGAATTCCCGAAATGATGAGGCTCCGGGTAATCTTTTTCTTTTTATCCTCTTCAACACCGGTTGCTTCGGTGTTTTTTACCGTGATATTTGTAGCTCTTATTCTGTTTCTTACTGCCATCTTTATTCTTTACATTATTCAATATTACATGACAAAAACTATGCCAATGTGCAGATTCGGTTGTTTATCAAGATATTATAAGACTTTTTTGCAGTTTGTGTCTTATTTTGAGACAATCAAAATGTCCAGAACATCGTAAAGTTCAGCGCTCTTGAACTATAGCCTGTTATATCTTTAACTGTATTGCCCAGCTGCCCTCTTAACTGCAGCCTGAGTGTTTTAACAGGGGCATAAGAGAAAAGAGCATACACTTCTCTCAGCCAGTAATTGTTCTGAGAAATTATTCCGAACCTTCCGCCGGTTCTGAAATCGAATGATTCATCCTTAAAGAAGGTCCAGTCTGCAAAAACAGAATGAGATGAATAATCCGTCGGGGAAAAATATAAATTAGATTTTCTGGCAAAAACTGAAGTGTAATACTCATACCCTGCAAGCAGCTCGGGCAGGAAGTATCTTCCCAGTCTCAGTTCAAGGTTTGCGCCTTTGTTCCCATCCTCAATTACAAGGAAAGTGTAATTTGCTGATATTCTGAATTTTGTGTTTGTCTTGTAAAAACCTTCTAATTTGTACAGGTCGGTTGTGAATCTCCTCTGATTTGCACCAAAACCCGCAACAAGATTCGGTGAATACAGAATAGTTGCAGCATCCTGTTTGAAATAACTGCCCTGCACATAGTACATTGAAGTGTCAAGATCACCTATCCTTATGAATGCATCATACATCGGCTGATCAACGGCAGGAGAGATAAAACTCATTGTCCCGTATGACCCGCCAACAGTAACCGGCCCGTACGGCCGCAAAAACACACTGAATTTGGAGCCATTGAACAACTGAGTTGTATATGCGCTCTTGAGGTCCCCCTTAAACCCGGTTGCACCCACTGAAAGAAAATCAAGCACGCCAAATTCAACACCAATGCTATAGTTTACGTAGCTGAAATCAAGATTATCAGCAAAATATGAAGCAGAAGGATTGACAAGCGAGTAGAGAGGGAAATTTTCAAATATAGCGTCAATTCCTGTTTTGGGCAGCCAGCCCTGCCTCTGAACTATGAACTGTATTTTCACACTATCAGTCTCAGCTTCAAGCAGACTGTCATAAATCTCTTCGGCCATATCATACTCGCCGATCTGAGCATAACAGTCACCTCTGAAAAGGGCCCCTGAAAAATCAACGTTATTTTCAGCATATAACCTGTTAAGTTCTGTAAGCGCAGTCTGATAATCTTCTTTGTAGAAGAAGGTTTTTGCACGGTCGAGATCAATAAGAGGGTCATAACCTTCAGCCAGCAGTTTATCATACTGCTCAATGGCTCTGTCATACTCTTTAGCACAGCCCAGGATATCGGCATATTCCTTATTAATTGTCCTGTTGCCCTCATGCTGCCCGTAAAAAGTATCATAAACCTCTATGGCGCCGGTGCAGTCACCTTCTCTGAACTTTTCCCTGCCCACTTCAAGGCTGGCAAAAAGTTCTTCTTCTTTCGCTCTCAGAATACCTGTTTCAAGATTTGATGATAGCACCTGAATTTCAGGAACATTAGGGTCAATCTTTTTAATTTCCTCAATAAGGTTACGGGCTTCATCAAATTGTTTGATTTTAATCTTCAGTGAAGCCAGCCCTATAAGCGGTATCACGCTGTTCGGCTTTGCCTTTATATTCTCATTAAGGTATTCTTCAGCCATTGCCAGATTGCCTTCCTCATCAAGCCACACAGCAATAAGAGCCCTGAGCATCTTGGCTTCAAGATTGCCGGGGTTCTTTTCAATGCAAGGATCGAGGTATTCAATGGCAGTATAGTAACTCTGATCATTGGATGAGACCTGAGCATAGTCAAATTTCAGATCGCAGTCATCATCTTCAGGATGCCTTTCAAAATAAGCGTCAAGAACCGCAAGAGCTTCATCATACATATTCATGTTTGAATAAAGTCTCACAAGCTCTTTAATTACTTTTTTATCGTCGGGACTCTTTTCATTGAGAATCTTATATTCATCAATCTTTTTAAGATAAAATGCTTCGCGCGCTGTCTTAACCTTCTCATAAATAGCTTCATACTTAGGCTCACCCGATTCATACGTGCCAAGAATCTGGACCTGCTGAAGCGCCTCCTCGTATCTTTCCGCCTTAAGAAGTTCTTCTATAAGGAGATAGCGTGTGTTAACATCTTTAGGATTTGCCTTAAGTATTCTGTAATACTTGTCGATGGCAAATTCCTGTTCAATCTGCTGCTTCTGCGATTCCTTATACTGGGTTGTATCGCCAAAGGTATATATGAATTCTTTCCCGATTACAAGATCAAGCCCCTCCATTGCTTCTCTGAAGAAAGGACGGAGTTTCAGAGTGGTTTCAAAAGCAAACTTGGCCTGCTGATTCTTGCCAAGCCAGTATGAAAAATAGCCGTATCTTGACCACAATCTGTGATCATTAGGGTATTTGTCAACATACCGCTTGAGAATAATTTCACCTTTTTCAAGATGCTTGTTCTGTGCAAGAATTTCTGTGTATCTTATAACTTCATCAGGTGAGGCTTCTTCCATTGCAAGGTACTTGTCATACCACTCTTCGGCTTTTATCCATTCGCCAAGATGACGGTAGCAGATACCGATTTCCAGATAATTCTTTGGTTTATTGGGATTAATTGCAATTTCTCGCTGAAAGCCTTTTATCCTGTTTTTGAGCTCATCATACCATTTATTCTGAGCTCTGTTAAGGTTGTCATTATAACCTTTGTTTGATGGCTGCAGCCTTACAGCAAAGCGGAAATCATATACTGCTTCCATAAGCTGGTTACGTTTCTCAAAGCACTGGCCTCTGAGATTATAACCTTCCGGATTTTGTGCATTCAGAGTGATAAATTTGCTGAAGGCATCAATTGCCTCACCAAACTTACCTTCTCCCATAAGTTTTGTGCCCATTGCCTTATAATCCTGGGCAAAAACGGGGAGCTGTAACAGCACAACGAACAATAAAAACGGAAACAGATACTTTTTCATCAGGATATAAACGTCAAATCTTTAATTCAGTCTTAATCAATTATCTCTTTGAGAAGTGAATCAGCATTTTCAATCCTGTCGTTTGCAATGATCGTATACGCAAAGATATAACTCATCGCAAGCTTAAGGTACTGGGGGTCCTGATTCGGTAAATTGGTTTTCATCTTGGCAACCAGAACGTTAAGCGACTTCTCATCGCCTTTACTCATAAGAACAAGTATGGTGTTCTTCTCAACACAGATTTTATCTTTTTTATCAGTGCTAAGGCGCACAGCGTTCTGAAGCTGATTGATTGTTATCACCTTCGCATCCGCAGATGTGTCAAGTTTGAGCGATATAAGCGTGAACTGCTGCCCTGTGCTCTTGTAAAGCGCAATCTGATTGTTCAGTATCAGCTTGAATTCATCAAGCGTGTACTGATTTGAAACCGACATTGGCTGAGGCACGGCATCAACATCACTCAGCGGTTTGTATTTTGAAGAAAGGCTGGCTCCCGGGAAATTTCCGGGCTCTGCTGCGGCCTGAAACGAGCTTGCTCCCGGGGCTTCTCCGGGGAATCCGCTTCCTCCTGCCGGAGTTTCAGCAGATCTTCTGAACCTGTTTTTACTTTCAAAATCAAATTTCACACCGGTGTAAGGCTCAATTGAGTAGTCGGCTGTGAACTGCCCCTCTGTATGACCTATATTGGGAGTGATTGTTGCCCTTCCCCCCTGCTGATTCGGACCCTGATTCTGGTTCTTCTGCAGATATATGATTGCCGTTGCATACTGAGCAACGTTATCAACAATATTCTGTGCAAAAGGGGTGGCGGGTTCACCAAGCACATAAAGACTGGTTGTGTTTTTTTCTTCTATGCTTTCTATTGTTCTGAGAAATGCCTGCTGGAGAAGGTTCATATTCTCAAAACCCACAAAATATGTAAGTTCATCAAAAATAAGTCTGTGCGGCTGATACTGCTCAACCACAGAAACTATATCATTAAGGTACTCAAGAAGATGTGAATCAGGATTTCCTGAATCATATACATCCATAGGAGGAGTAACTTTAACAATTACAAGTTCATTATTATTAAGATGTGTCTGTAAATCAAATTCTATTGAGGCAGCAATAATCATAAGGTCTTTAGGACGCATGCTGGTGAAATACAAACATATCTCTTTATTCTTTATTCCTTCCATTGCATATTGGAGCGCAAGGGTGGTTCTTCCCGATTTTCTGGGGCCTATAAGTAAATAAGTACCCCCTCTGTAGAAGCCGCCCCAGGCACCGTCAACCAAAGAGATACCTGTAGGAACTAAATTAATTTTACTGCCGATCATTTTTCACTCTGTATATTTTTTATATGCACATCAAAATGTGTGCCAAATGCTAAATTCTTACGTTAAATGCCGCACATTTGTGATCTGTGTCTCATTATGAGATATGCAGTGCTTTTGTCTCATATTAAGACACTATTTGTACAAATTCCCGAACACAAAAATGGCGGTTGCGTTAGTAACTATTGTTGGTTCGTTCGTAATATAATCATTTCTGTCGT
Source organism: Ignavibacteriaceae bacterium (assembly GCA_013359345.1). Taxonomy (GTDB): domain Bacteria; phylum Bacteroidota; class Ignavibacteria; order Ignavibacteriales; family Ignavibacteriaceae; genus JABWCA01. The sequence goes on along the minus strand of JABWCA010000056.1, from coordinate 6,101 downwards.
CATAGTATAATACATCTGCCGAATTGAATTTGTTATACGAAAAATTCTTCCGCTCAATATTATAGCCGTCAAGTATCGCTTTTGGTGCGGGACCGGCGGCTACTCCCCCCGGGAAATATCCTCCGTTGAAATACGCCACCTGTGAATGAAAATACTTTGTGTACTTCTCTCCGTAGCCGTAAATGAATGAAACTCCCCACGGATTATTGCCCAGTATGTAATCACGCTGACTGAAAGCAAGAGAATCAAAATTGTTTTTGCCGGTTAAATCCCGGTAGAGTATTGCATGAAGAGCTATGCCAAGAAATGTGTGGCTGGTGCCCCATGAAAACACGGTTCCTTCCTGAAAGAGATTTTTATTCCTGTTATCATTAAAAGCGATAAGATTATTAAGTATGTAATCACTGAATCTGGGTACATGCTTTGCTATTTTATAATGTGCAAGAGCATTCATATCGCCCCATGACCACCAGTAATCTGATCCGGCTGAATCTGCATAGGTCTGTGCTTCACGCAGATATTCCTGCTTTTTGGTGGTGTTGTACATCTCTATTGCTCCGAGCGCCAGCTTGCCCCAGAACCTTGAATCCTGATACATCCCGATCGGGTTTTTATCAACATTCGGCACTGAGTTTCTTACGGCATAAATATTGGTGGCGGCGTTCAGGCACCTCTCTGAAAACTCGTTGTTTTTTATTCTGTCTTTCCATATCCTTGATGCCAGACTCATTGTTGCGGAGTACAGCCCCACAAGATTTTTGCCTATTCCCGCAAAGGCAGGCCTTTCATATCTGAGAGTATCATTCTCAGGCATTCTCCACCCGACAGTCTGATCTTTGAGATCCTGAACCTGGATAACCAGCTTGCCCGGGGCATAATTGCAGCGTAAAAGCCAGTCGAGTCCTATCTTGGCCTCATCAAGTATATCCGGTACGCCGTTTTTATCACTGTCGTTCTCGTATCTGGTTCTGTTAAATTCGTAACTGAATAATAACAGGTAAGTTGTAAAGGCTGTCGTGTTCAGAAATTTTGTATAGTCGCCCGCATCGTGCCATCCCCCCGTTACGTCAATGCCGCCCGCTCTCAGCTCGCCAACAAGTTTGTTGGCATCATAAAGGTGACAAACATCATGCAGTATAGGGTTTGTGGGTCCGCACCGCTGAATTTTGAAAAACTTAAGAAGTGAATCGGTTATAGTGATGTAATTTCTGGAAGAAATAAGAAATTCGGGCGATTTTTTGCCGGCAACATCAATATAATAGCGGCCTTCTTTTTTAAGTGAAGTGAAATCAACAGAATAGCCAAAAGGAAAATTTCCCCAGCCTGAGGGGCCTTTCACAATTTTACCTGAAACAGATTCCTTACCCGTTTTGCTCTCAATAACTTTAAATGCAGAGCCTGAAATATCGGCATCAGAAATCACTGTGGCAATTTTATAATCATTTGCCCTGAAACCAACCTGATTCACCCTGATAAAAATCTGGGCATTTTCTGCTTTCACACCATCAGCAGTTTCTGAGTGGATGGCATCACCGTTACATCCTATTGTGAATAAGATCATCATTATCGGAACAAGGATTCTGGTCATAATTATTATCTGTTTCTGATGGAAATTGTTCATAATTATCAGCTTATTTAATAAAGTAAATGCGGAAGCAGCCGCCTCCGCATTTAATCAGGTAAAAATCTGTGAACATTATTTATCTCTGTAATCTGTGCCAAACAGATTGTCAACCGGAGGAAAGCTTATTGCAAAGCCTCTTTCGGGATCCTGAAAATGGTGCTTCATATGATGTTTTTTAACGGCAAGCCAGAATTTGCTTTTCATCCCGAAATGGTGAATAGCAAAATGGGTCATGTCATACATCAGATACCCTGTTATCAGTCCCGCAAGAATAACGTAACCGTTAAGATCTCCTGCAGCCTGAGTCAGTAAATAATAAAAGAACACAGCAAGCGGCAGACTAACCGAGGGCGGCATTACAAGTCGTTTTGAATCACTCGGGTAGTCATGATGAACGCCGTGAATAATAAAATGCAGCCGTTTACCGGTTTCCGATTTTGGCTGATAATGAAACACAAATCTGTGAAGCGTGTATTCAAGAATCTGCCACATAATCAAGCCGCCTGCATAAAGCAGGATGCCGTTCAGAATGTCAATGTGCTTAACAGCAAAAGAAATATACAACAAGTACACAATAACCGGTGCGTAAATTATCACAGGCACCGCCGGGTGTACCTTAGAGAAAAATTCAACAAAATCACTTTCAAACATCCTCACTGATTCATCTTTATTGGAAATGAATTTTCTGGACATATTAATCTTTTCTTACTAGTTAAACAACTCTTCCGTTTTAAATATTCTGATCTTCTCCGGCCTGATTTTAACAGGAAAAACCTCAATTATTTTATCTTCCTTCAGAATCTCTTCAGATTTCGGAGTGGAATAAGTTATCGGTGACGGAGAATCATTTACCAGCGCGTCTTTCAGTGCCTGAGCGTTATCTGTGATAATGGCAATCTGCATATTCTTATACTGCAGATGTTTCTTAATGGCGGCATTCACTTCATCAAGTGTGATCTCATCCATCATCTTTCTGAATTTTTCAAGATGGCTGCCGTTTATGCCGTAAAAACGGTCATCAATTGCATATCCTAACCTGGCGCTCACTGTGGGAGCGTAATGAAGAACATACTTCTTAAGGAACCCTTTTGTGAGCTCAAATTCTTCTTTGCTCATACCATTATCAACAAGCATGGTCAGTTCTCTGAGAGCTGCTCTCAGTGCAAAATGCCTCGTTTCATTTGGCACGGGTCTTATCCAGATTTCAAACATCTGATTATTTCTGGCAACATTAACCGGGGGCATTGATAACCTGCCGCCGTTCGGGAAATGCTCAATGTAGCTGTAATCACCGTAATTAAGTCCTCTTTCCTCCCTGATAACCTGATAGAGGTGGGAACTTGAGTTGCGGTGTTCACCAAGCCATGAATTGGCAATTGCCAGCGCATACCACTCTCGTTTTCCCCTTTTCAGGTTGATGGGAAAACCCATTGAAATTGCGGTTGCATTGGCGTTCTTTTCAACTATTGTGACATTAAGACCCTCAACAGGCGCCGGTTTTCCCGGTTTCTTTGTGTTTTCAACTCCCTCCGGAAGTTTCTTAAGCTCTGCCATAAGCTCATTAACAAGCGATTCATCAAAACCGCCGCCAATACCAAGCACAAAATTATTTCTGTTGAAATATTTTTTATAAAACGCTTCTGCATCTGCAAGGGTGATGTTCTTAAGCCCGCTTATTGTGCCGTACAGTGTATTCTGGTATTCTGTGCCTGCAAAAACTGAATTATACAGAACTGCTTTGCCAAGCTCTTCATCAGATGAATACCTTAAAGTTGTTGAAAGATAATTGATAGCATCTGATACCGCCCTGTTGAAATCCTCTTCCCTGAACCCTGGGTTGAGAATCTGCTCAGTGAAGTAAGGCATGTAATCCTTCAGATTATCTTTATGCACCCTGCCAGAGTAAATAGTCATTTCGGTTGCAAGGTTTGCACTGTATGATGCCGCAAGCGGAACCATTTCCTCAAGTATCTGACTGTAAGTTTTGGTTTTTGTTCCCCCTTCAGAAAGAAGAGATGAAACTATGTAAGCAAGTCCTTCTTTCCCTTTGGGATCATCCTGTGAACCAACCTTAAACCAGATTCTGAAACTGACCGTGGGATCTGAGTCAACCTTTAATTTTATTACCCCGGAGTCATTTCCGGGACCGTTTCCTGCTGAAATCATTGTTGTAACTGACAGAAAAATTATCAATAAAAAGAGAACGGATAAATTCTTCATATTATTTACCCCTCAGAACCACGAGGTTCTTTTTTTCTTTAACAAAATATTTGCCCACCGCATTCTTTATATCTTCAGGGGTTATCTTTGAAAGTGCATTATAGAACTGGTCTATAACCTTTATATCTCCCGTGAGGGTGATATAAGGCGGAAGTGATGAAGCAACGTTTTCAGGGGTGTCAAGATTCATAAGGAAACTGTATTTGCTGCTCTTTATCAGATTGGCAAGTTTCCCGGCATCAGGCAGTTCCCTGCTGAATTTCTCAATTGTCTTGTCTATTTCACTGAGTACATAATCAATATCATCCGGATTCTTGATCATTGAGTAAATCGTGAAAAGATAAGGATCTCTCTGCATTGCAGGCCAGCCTGCAACAAACTGCACTTTTTGCTCTTCAAGAACAAGTTTTTTATACAATTCTGATGTTTCGCCAAATGCCAGCTCGGCAAAAGCAAAGCTTGCCATATAGTCTTTATCATTAACATTGAAAGCGTCAGCCTTAAAGCCTATAAGTATCAGGGGCAGTGTCTTTCCGTCGTACTCAACTTCGGCCTTCCTGAATTCCTTCTGCTCCGGTTCAGGTTTTATTTCAGGCATTACGTAACCTGGTTTCCAGGACGAATAATACTTTTTAATCATCCCGGTTGTTTTGGCAACATCAAGATCACCTGCAATAACCAGAATAACGTTTTCGGGCCTGTAATATCTTTTGTAGAAAGATTTGCTGTATTCAAACTGGTTGGGCATATCTTTGATGTCAGCTTCATACCCGATGGTTGTGTGTCCGTATGTGTGCTCTGTGAAGGCAATTTCCCTGAGCTTTTCAAATGCAACAGAAACCGGCGAAGTTCTGCCTTTGCGGTATTCACCGTAAACTGCTCCTGATTCAGTCTGGAACTGCTCCTTGCTGTAATTGAGATACTGGAATCTGTCAGATTCAAGATCCATCACTTTTTCAAGATCTTCAGAAGCGAAATTGAGGTGATAAACCGTGAGATCATCATCTGTGTATGCATTTGCATCGGCACCAATGCTGGTGATTATGCTGTCGTAAACTCTTCCGGGATAACGGTCGGTCCCTCTGAACATCATGTGTTCAAAGAAGTGTGCAAAGCCGCTTTTGCCGGGTTCCCATTCATCCCTGCTGCCCGTTCTGACAACAGAGTAATATGATACAAGCCCGGGTGAATCCATGGGAATAAGAATGCTTTTAAAGCCGTTGGGCAATTCCACATAATGTGTTTCGTACGGGAATACCTTTTGTCCGTTCATATTTGTAACCACCAGAAAAAATAGCAGTACCGCAGTTAATACGCTTTTCATAAATTATCCTTAACTTATAACGGTTTTATGCCGATGCCGGGTAAATCATTCAGAGTTATTTTACCGTCAACAATGGCAGTACCTGAATAAATGTCATTACTGATGAGAAGATTGCCGTCAAGATCAGCCCAGTCAATAGCCGGGGCAAGCTGTGAGGCCGCTGAGATTGCGCATGACGTTTCGGTCATGCAGCCCATCATCACTTTCATATCAAAAGCTCTGGCAAGCTGAATCATTTTATGGGCAGCTCTCAGACCACCGCATTTCATCAGTTTAATATTGATACCGCTGTAAGCGCCTCTGCACTTAACAACATCTTTCACACCCTGCAGAGCCTCATCGGCAATGATCGGGAGGGGGCTGCGCTCGGTAAGCCATGCATGAGAGTCATAATCTGATTTATCCATGGGCTGTTCAATAAAAACAATCCCTTTCTCTTTCAGCCAGTGAATCTCCTCAAGAGCGCTCTCCTTTGTTTTCCAGCCCTGATTAACATCAACGCACATAGGAACATCGGTTACCGATCTTATTGTCTCAATCATTTCACGGTCATTTTCACGGCCCAGTTTCACCTTGAGAATTTTGTACTCTTTTGCTTCTGCGACTTTTTGTTTGATCACTTCAGCAGTGTCAATGCCGATCGTAAAGCTTGTGTAACCGGTTTTTGAAGGGTTATATCCCCACACTTTATACCATGGCTTCCCGATGAGTTTACCAACAAGGTCATGCAGCGCAATATCAACCGATGCCTTTGCAGCGTAGTTTCCTTTATCCACCGATTCTACATAAGCCAGTATATCATCCATAAGGAAGGGATCATTAAAGCCTGATAAATCTACTTTTGAAAGGAAGGCTGCTGCTGTTTCGTGTGATTCGCCCAGATATGGGGGCATTGAAGCCTCGCCGTAACCGGTAACCCCTTCAAATTCAATC
>JABWCA010000002.1 GCA_013359345.1 Ignavibacteriaceae bacterium | reverse complement strand
AATGAAGCCGAAGGCTATCTGAGAGGCTCAAAAATTGACACGATTCTTTCTGAGATCAGCTCAAAATCAAAAACTGTTGATGCCGGTGCTTTCCTCAAAAATATTGAAATAACCCCCGTTTTTACTGCTCACCCCACCGAAGCAACCCGACAGACAATTCTGAGAAAGATTCTGCGAATAAGCGAGCTCCTTACCGAGCGGGAATTCAATACGCAGAGCCCTTTTGAAATCAACCAGATTAACCGCAAACTGAAAGCTGAAATTACCCTCCTCTGGCAGACAAACGAAATCAGGTTTCATAAAATCACTATCCAGGATGAGGTGCAGCGCGGATTGTTTTTCTTCAAGGATGTTCTTTATCCTGTTATAGGCAGGTTTTACTCTAAAATAAATTATCATCTTAAAGAAGCAGGCCTTAAAAAAGGGATATCCCCTGTGCTTATTCGTTTTGGGTCATGGATAGGCGGTGACCGCGACGGGCATCCGTTTGTTACCCCGAAAATAACGCGCGAGACTCTTCTGCAGAACCGTGATCAGATAATCAGGCTTTATAAGGCTGAACTCGATACTCTTTATATCTACCTCAGCAGTTCAGTGCATCAGACCAGCGCATCACCCGCATTAAAGGAATCGATAGCCAGAGACCAGAAACTGCTTGATGTTTCAGAAGCATCCCGGTTTACAGATCCCGGCGAAGTTTACCGTCACAAACTCTTTTTTATATATTCCAAACTCAACGGTATTGATAAAAATGACCCCGCGGCTTATAAAAATGAAGATGAACTTATTGATGATCTTGAGATTATTTATGACTCTCTGCTTGAAAACAAGGGTCGCGAGATTACCGAAACTATAGTTCTGCCCCTGATTTATAAAGTTAAAACTTTCGGTTTTTATTTTGCCAAACTCGATATAAGGCAGAACTCGGCGTTAATAAGGGCTGCGGTTGAGGAAATACTGGATAAAAGCTGCGGAATCAGAAAGTTTTCCTCTTTTGAGGAGTTTGAGAAAAACCGGATACTTCTTAATGAGATAAGCAGCCCCAGACCCCTGGTTAATCAGTTTTCATCTCTTTCCCAGAAAACTTTGCAGATAATGGAGGAGTTTTCACTCATTAAATGGGCGGATGAGACAATCTCTGTGTGGGCGGGAAAAGATTATATCATAAGCAACTGCTCCCGTGTGAGCGATGTCCTTTCGGCCATGCTCATTGCCAAGGAAACTGGACTCGTGAAAATTGAAGGAAACGGGGTTGCATCTTCTGTCATCAATATACTGCCTCTGTTTGAAACCATCTCCGATCTCAGGGAGTGCCATGATATAATGGATGAACTTTACAGCACTCCTCTCTACCGGAGTCAGCTGAACGCAAGGGGTAATATTCAGAAAATAATGATAGGTTACTCCGACAGCAACAAAGACGGCGGGTATCTCACTTCAAACTTTGAGCTTATTGAGGCACAGAAGAACCTGAGGGATGTTTCTGAAAAAGCCGGGATCGAAATGATCATCTTTCATGGCCGGGGCGGCTCTATTTCACGCGGCGGCGGACCCGTGTATGATTCAATTCTCGCCAAGCCGGTTGGTACGGTTAACGGCAAAATCAAGATCACTGAACAGGGAGAGATGATTTCATCAAAGTATCTTCTGCCTGATCTTGCTCTCTCAAACCTGGAAATGATTACTTCGGCTGTTATTTCAGCCTCCTATAATTCCAGATTCAGCAGAAAAACCGGAGGGGCACCGGCAGAGTACTATAAACTTTTCTCAGGTCTTTCGCAGTCAGCTTTTGAGAAATACCGCTCTCTTGTAACAGATGATGATTTTATCGGTTATTTCAGGGAAGCCACTCCTATTGATATCATTGAACAGCTTGAAATAGGCTCACGGCCGAGCGCAAGAAAGAAAACAAAGGAAATTTCAGACCTGAGGGCAATTCCGTGGGTGTTTTCGTGGAATCAGAATATGCAGACAATCTCCGGCTGGTATGGTTTCGGTACTGCAATTCACAATGCGGTAAATGAAAATATCACCACCTGGGAAAAGCTGAAGGAAATTTACAGGAGCTGGAAATTTTTCAAGGTTCTTACCGATAATCTTGAGATGATTCTTATAAAAACCAACCTCATAATCGGCGAGGAGTATGCGGCTCTGTGCAGTTCACCCGGCTCAGCCAGGATTTTTTCCGGTATAAAGGAAGAGTACCTTTTAACTGTGAGCGCCGTTCTTAAAATCACCGGTCACAAGTACCTGCTTGACAGCGATAAAGCTCTTCAGAGAACCATTTTACTACGGAATCCTTATCTTGATCCCATCAGCTTCATCCAGCTCAGATTTATACGTGAATACCGCAGCAACCCCGAAAAGAAGGATGAACAGATTCTTACCCTGCTCCGCTCAACAGTTAACGGTATTTCTGCCGGTATAAGGAATACAGGATAACAGTGAACAGTGAGTAGTGAGCAGTGAAACGCCTTCGGCTTAGTAAACAGGAAAACAGGACACAAGACACAGGATACAGGAAATCAGGATACAGGACACAGGAATTCAGGACACAGGAATACGGGATTCAGGACTCAGGAATTCAGGATTCAGGACACAGGAATACGGGATTCAGGACTCAGGAATTCAGGATACAGGACACAGGAATACAGGATACAGGACACAGGAATACAGGATACAGGACTCAGGAATTCAGGATACAAGACACAGGAATTCAGGATACAGGACTCAGGAATTCAGGACGCAGGAATTCAGGACGCAGGAATACAGGATTCAAGACACAGGAATACGGGATTCAGGACTCAGGAATACAGGATTCAAGACACAGGAATACGGGATTCAGGACGCAGGAATACGGGATTCAGGACGCAGGAATACGGGATTCAGGAATTAACTGCCGGGCAGCCATTACACACTGCTCTGGGGTAACCTTTTAATATTGCCCGGGGGCAGCCTTTGCACACTGCCATGCGTAGCCTTTACACACTGCCGAAACGCTTTTCGGCAGTGTAAACAATTTTTTACAGTAGTACAGGAATTAACTGGCGGTGCAGTTATTATCATTAGCAAAAAAAATGCCGCTGTGAGCGGCACTTTTAATTTAAGGGGTGGTTAAAGACTGGTTATCCTCTGTTATGGTGTATAGGTGTAAACAGCCTGTATGCCGAGCGGGATACCCAGGGTCCAGTAAACGAGCAGGAAGATTGTCCACCCGATTATGAATGTAATAGAATAGGGCAGCATTATTGATATAAGCGTGCCTATGCCTGTCTCCTTTACATACTTCTGTGCAAAAACCACTATAAGGGGCATATAAACCAGGAGCGGTGTGATAATATTTGTGGATGAATCACCGATTCTGTACGCTGCCTGAGTTAAATCGGGAGAAATACCGAGTCCCATCAGCATGGGAACGATTATCGGGCTCATGAGCGCCCACTTGGCTGAAGCCGACCCTACAAATATATTCACCAGAGCGGTGAGCAGAATCATTCCGATAATAGTAAGCTGACCCGGCAGGGCAAGCTGCTTCAGAATTTCCGCACCTTTAAGCGCCAGAAGAGCTCCGAGGTTTGATTTTGAGAATGCATCTATGAAAAGCGCACAGAAAAATGCCATCACTATGTAATAGCTCATGCCGTTCATGGATTTTGCCATCGCCATTATGACATCTTTGGATTTTTTAAATGACCCTGAGATATATCCGTATGCCGCACCGGGCAGAGCAAAAATCAGGAAGATCAGCGGAACAATTGATTTCATAAGGGGGGCATTGAATGACGAAATGTTGCCGTCTTTATCACGCCATGGAGAATCGCCACTCATTGAAGTCACAACCAGAACAATCAGCATACTGATCATCAGAAGGGATGAAAGGTAAAATGCCTTTTTCTCTTTTGGTGTTATTGTACTCATGTCTGATTCTGTTTCCCCGGCGCTTTCATACTTAAACTTTGAATTGAGTCTGGGCTCTATAATTCTGTCGGTTATGAACCAGCCGAGGAAGATTATAAAGACGGATGAAAACGCTGTGAAGTACCAGTTGTTAAGAGGGTTAACCAATATTTCAGGGTCTATTATTCTTGCGGCAGATTGTGTGAAACCCTGAAGCAGCGGGTCAATTCCAGAGGGAACAAAGTTAGCTCCGAATCCGCCCGATACTCCGGCAAAAGCCGCTGCAATACCTGCAAGGGGATGCCTGCCTGCTGTATAAAATATAAGTCCCGAAAGGGGAATCACAATAACGTAACCGCTGTCAACCGCAGTGTGTGATACAATAGCAACCAATATTATCATAGGGGTGAGGAGTTTTCTCGGGGTGATTTTCATCAGCAGCTTAAGTCCGGTATTCACATAACCCGACTGTTCCGCTATACCAACCCCCAGCACTGCCACTAACACAACCCCGAGCGGCACAAATCCCGTGAATACGGTCACCATATTTGAAAGGAACGCAACCAGCGATTCACCGGAAAGGAGATTAACAATCTTAAGGGGTTCTTTTGTTCTCGGGTCTATTTCACTGAACACCACAGGTGATAATAAGGCTGAAAGAATCCATACACTCAGCAGAGATATAAGAAATAAAATGGCAGGATCAGGCAGTTTATTACCAAGCCGCTCCACCAGATTTAAAACCTTTTCACCAATACCTGCATCAGGTATTTTTTTCACATCATTTTTTTCGCTCATCGGTTACCGGTTTTTTGTTATAAAAAGTTTAAGAGGGAGAGTATAAATTTTAACCGTCTGCAATAACGATGAGTTCATTTTAATGAATTAATATTTCAATTATTCAAATATAAAGTGGTCTGATCAGGGGAATGATGTGGTTTAATGAAAAATCACCCGGGATGTCAACCTGGCAGGGAGCAGGTATTTGCCGGGCCTTCAATGAACTGTGCAGTCAGGGTTTTAAATCAGAATGTATAAAAGAATGTCACTCTCAGAGTGAGCGAGGGGTCGGTATTCACTCCGGGAGCGGGTTCCTCATAAGTCTCATAAATGACATTTGGTGAGATAACTATTCTTTCTTCAGTGGTGTAGTCAAATGAAACCATCCAGATGTTTCTTGAATCGCCGTCAGTATCTGAATTTGGATCAAAGTAATCATATCTGCCGGCAAGGCTCAGTGTATTATTAAAAAACCATGTACCGAACAGTGAAACGCCGTGCATATTTTTATCTTTGACGGTTTCGTTCTGCTTAAAACCGTTCATAACTGTCTGCCTGAAAACTTCTGCACCGGCAGAAACTTTTTCCCTTTTACGGTAACCCGCAAAAAGAGCCATGGTATAACCATCGGCATTGAACATCATTAATTCATTGCCGACCTGATAACGAATCTGATCGGAGGAGCTGTAATCTCCGTAAGCGGTGAGAGAAAAGTTTTCATCAGGGGAGAACTGTATGTGAGAATAAATTCTTTTATGATTATCGTATTCAGGCCTGTTACCTGAATTATTACCGATCATAACCGCATAGTTCAATGAACCGCCCGGAGTTATCCTGCCTCTTAGCGAAAGGCCAAAATCACGGGAAGAGACGGCCCCCCGAAGGTCCATAATGGTTTTTTCTATAAAGCGGTGCCCCCAGAATGATTCACTTATCTCATAAGCGGGAACCGGCTGAATTCCGAGAATGAGATCACTCCCTTTAAAAATGTCATTCCATCTTATAAAGGCATCCCTTACATAAATTCCTATCCTGCCATTTGATGTGTTTGACTGCTGGTCGGCCTCAAATCTTAGCCGGGTTGAAAATCTTGATGAAATGTTATAATCAAAGGTGAGATTTATTCTCCTGAACTGAAATCCGTTAAATTTTGCATTACCCCCGATTGCAACATCTTTTGCCTGAATAATATTTGCATCACGTTTCAGATTATAAAAATAATCCCCGAACACCAGACCTGATATCCTCAGCGGATTAACAAGATCCTGCGCCCCGAGGCTTCCGCTTAATAAAACGACAAGTGTTGTAAGAAGTGTCTGGATTTTCAATTCTGATATCCGGCTCATTGATAAAGGCCTGTAATAATTAAAATTCAGATTTAAAATTACAGTTTTTAATTTCTATATCAACCGGGTTTTTAATAAGAATTATCTTTGACGGCCTGTTTTTAATCAAAAAAATAGTTTTTAATCTATAAATGACGGTATTCTGTTCCCACCCTGTGCAGAATCCGCCTGATGATTTAACACTCACTTAACAGCACCCTAACATTTTGTTAATACTGTGAGATTAACTTTGCAGCATATAATCCGGAGTTTATTTTATGAAATTAAAGAGGCTGCTTTCAGGCTTCATCCCACTGTTTTATCTTTTTTTACCGGCAAATGCCAGTCAGGCAGCCGCAGTTCTTCCTGACAGCACATTCTCAATAGTTGAGATTGTGACTCCCTCAGATTATGTCTATGATGACGGAGTCGAAAGAATCTTATATAAGGGCGTTGAGATTCTGGATAATGAGAAGAGACGGGTGATAAAACTCGGTTCCACATTCGATACTCCGCCGGTCATAAGATTACCAAAAGGTGAATACATCCTGATATCATCTGACAATGCGGGTAAACCGATCAGAAAAGAAATATCGGTAAGCGCAAAACAGAACTATATCATCGATCTGACAAAATAGCATTCAGAGCTAATAAATAAGTCCCGGCAATACTCAGTTCCTTTCTCTGTGGCTGTTCCGCACAGATCAAACCGGGATCATATTATCCTCAAAACCTTTCCTGCCCATGCCGCATCAATAATGAATTAATGGATGCACTATTTTTGTTATCTGATTATGCAGCTTCTTTAAATCAATCTGATCACCGGATCAGGCTGATTCATTTTCAAATATTAATCTTAACACAGCGATCAAAGAAATATGTTTCTTGTATTTTTAATTATACTTACCGCAGCCACCGCGGCTTATTCACAGTGCCTTGAGAGAGTCCGTTTCACCTGGGAAACCAGATATGATAACATTGAAAGCGGGCGCGGAGAAAACAGGCTTGAGGCTGCCTTAAGACTGAACTTTACTATTAACCTTTTTGAAGATATAAAGCTGATAAACCTCCTTTCAAGCGGAAGCCGATTCACATCAAGATGGGAAACGATCAGAAATTTTAATGATCCCTCAAAATTCAGAACATTCAAGCTTAACCTCAGGCAGCTTTATCTCCAGAGAGATTTTTCATGGGGACGCGTTCAGCTGGGAGCAATTCCGCCCGTGAAAGGGAGAGTTTCAAGCACCGGCCTTGCAAGCAACGGCTGGATTGACGGCGGCAGAATTGTTTATGAACTGCCCTGGGCAAGCATCGAATTTCTGGCAGGAAGCAAAGCCGATTTTAATCAGCCGAATCTGTTTGAAAGGGAGATGGTTCTGAATTTCACTGAAACCGAACTTAATTTCACTCCCTCCGATAATTTTAAGGGTGAGTTTTCTTTTGAAAAACTTAACGAAGAAACGTATCTCAGATCTGAAGCGGGATATACTTTCATGCCGGGTAAAAGAGACGAACTGGTTCTTACAGCCGAGGGGCTTCACAACACCGGCACAAAGAAGTGGTCATACGGACTTACCCTGGCAACCGATCCGCTTGTTCATATCCACAGCAGCCTTGCCGGCTATGTAACAATGATTGCCTATTATAACTATACCGATGAGAAAATAGGATTAAGGGGTGAGCTGACTGATGATTTTTATGTGTTCGGGCATTCACTTACCCTCGAGTTTGAAGGACCCATAACCTCCGACGGTAAAATATCATGGTTCTTCAAACCCATAATTGCTGAAGAGGAAAGATTCAACCTGGGCGTTGAGATCAGCCTCTCAATTGACAACAAATAAACTTTCAGTCGTATTTGAGCATATCTTCGTAAGTGAACGCCTCATAGGGCAGCTCAACATAAAAAACCGAACCCTTGCCCTGTTCACTTTCAACCCAGATTGTGCCTCCGTGCGCGTCAATAATCTTTTTTGCGATCATAAGACCGAGTCCCGTGCTTCTTTCACCTGCAGTACCCCTTACCGATGTATTAGGGAATGGCTTAAAGAGAAGCCCGATCTCATTTTTAGGTATTCCAAGCCCCTGATCCTTCACGGTGAGAAGGAGTTTTTCACCTGAATCTTCAAGCGTGACATCAACCTCTTTCCCCTGAAAAGAAAACTTGATCGCATTTGAAATCAGATTGCTGAAAACCTGTTCAAGCTTATTATGATCTGCAATGATTGTCTTTACATTATCAGAAGTGTAAAAATTAAGGGTGATCTGTTTTTGCTCGGCAGCATGCCTGTGCAGCTGAAGATTTTTCATAAGAAGTTCAACCGGATCGAACTCTGTCAGCTTCATTTTCAGCTGACCCGATTCAATGACCGAGACATCAAGAAGCTCATTAATCATACCCAGAACAAAATCGCTCGAATCACGTATGAGTTTAAGAAACTCAATGGCTTCTTCTCTGTCAATTGTGTCAAATTCCTGTTCAAGCAGAATACTTGATGAAAGAATGCTCCCCATGCTTCCCCTCAGATCATGAGCCGCAATACCGATGAACTTGTTTTTTTCAGCATTCAGTTTTTCAAGCTCCTTGTTTTTAATGGCCATCTCCCTCTGAATTTCCATAAGTTCCTGGTTGGCAATGGCAAGCTCGTCATTTTTCTGAATCGCATTTTCATAAGTGGAGAGGAGAAGGTCAATGATCTGGATGCGGTCGGAGTTGATATAATATTTCTGACCGGCAAACATCACCTGAATCCCCATATCCGAAACCATATTCTTACGGAGATCAAGATTTGCAAGTATATACTGCACCCTTGAGAGAAGAAACTTCTGGTTATAAGGTTTAGTCAGGAAATTATCAGCTCCGGCCTGAAGTCCCCTTACAACATCTTTGGGATCCGAAAGGGCTGTCAGGAGTATGAAGGGAATATTCCTGAATTCATCACTGTCTTTCAAGGTTCTGCAGAGTTCATAGCCGTCCATTTCGGGCATAATGACATCACTGATGATTATAAGCGGTTTTTCCAGCCTGATAATCTCAAGGGCTGCCACACCATTGTATGCGGTTTTGACATTGTAGCCGCTGTCTTCAAGAATTAATCTTAGTTTTTCAGCCTGAGTAGGGCTGTCTTCAACGATTAAAATATATTTTTCCGACTGCATTTTTGCCTTTCGGTTAAATGTGGTGATCTCAGTTCAGTTGATTCAGGTAATCCGTTATACGGTCGGGCGTCAGTTCAAACTCAGCCCCGCCGAGTTTTTTAGCTTCACCCGGCATACCAAATATTATACAGCTCTCCTGATTCTGTATAACAGTTGTTGCTCCTGCGTCTCTTAATTTTTTCATTTCCTGCGCACCGTCTTTACCCATGCCGCTCAGGAGAACCGCCATGGCTCCGGCGCCTGCCTCCTTTAAAAGGGATCCGAAAAGTGCCGAAACGGATGGCCTGTGACTGTTAAGCGGAGGCCCGTCCGAAAGATATACCCGCCAGCCGCTCTCAAGCAGCATATGTTTGTGATCAGGAGCCACATAACACACACCGCCTTTTAATTTTTCATTGTGCTCTGCAAGTTTTACCGGAATTCCCGATGACTGGTTCATCCAGGTTATAAAGCCCTGCGTGAATCCGGGAGTTATGTGCTGCACCACCAGCAGGGGTATGCTCAGATCTTTCCTGATCCCCCTGAGTATTTTTTCAAGAACCTGCGGACCTCCGGTTGAGGCACCTATTCCGGCAATCTTAATGCTTCTTTCCGGAGGCATTGCTTTTCCCGCTGCACCGGTTACAGATTTAATGCTCTCCTGTTTATGCTTATAGATCCTTTTTACAACCCTGATCTCCGACATCAGTTTCACTGTTTTTATCAGCTTTTTTGACTCAGCTTCAAACTCAGGGGCTCCGGGTCCCTTTGGTTTATCCGCAATGGCAATTGCCCCGATTTCAAGTGCCCTGAAACTGAGGTTGACATCGGCTGTGTTCCAGAAAGAACTTACTATGATTATCGGCAGGGGGTTGTTTGCCATAATCCTTCTGGTTGCCTCCACCCCGTCCATAACCGGCATCTCAATATCCATCGTGATGATATCGGGCTGCAATTCTTTTACGAGATCCACGGCCTCTTTGCCGTTGACGGCTGTGCCAACCACTTTAATTCCCGGATCCGATTCAAGTATATAACTCAGGAGATCACGTGATACTGCAGAATCATCAGCAATCAGTACTCTGATCATTTTTTTCCTATATCAGTCTTTCAACAATATCAAGCAGATTGCTCTGGTCAAAACTGCTTTTAACTATATATGCATCGGCGCCGGCTTCAATACCCCTCTCCCTGTCTTCGGGAGAAGAGAGAGCCGTAACCAGTACAACAGGTGTGTTTTTAAGTTTTTCTTCTTTTCTTATCTGATAGGTCAGCTCAAACCCGTTCATTCTCGGCATTTCAATATCAGTGACCACGGCATGATACTTATCAGACCGGAGAGCAGTGAGGGCTTCAACCCCGTCAATGGCGACTTTAACATTATACCCAGCCGATTCCAGAATATCTTTAAGCAGCATTCGTGAGGTTATTGAGTCATCAACCACAAGGATATTGTGTTCCTCACGGCTTGGCTGTTCTGCCGCTTTGCTCCGCACTCTTAATTCTCCCGCAAATTCAAGAGATGACTTTATAAGATCTGATATATTCAGCACGGGCACTATCTGGCCTGAACCCAAAACCGTTGCCGCAGAAACATTCCTGATTCTCTGGAGCTGACGGTTAAAGGGCTTTATCAGGAACTCGGCTTCATCCACAAGCTCATCAAAAGAAACTCCCACCATATTCTCAGAGTTGAACAGAACCATCACATTTGTATGCACCGGCTCTTCCTTTCTGTGGGTATCGGGCAGCTCAAGCAGTCCCCTTAACGGGGCAAGGGGTATGGTTTTACCTGAGTAAAAAACCGTTTCCTTGTTTTCAACCGACTTTATCTCATTGTTTTTCACTCTCAGCACTTTTTCAACCCCCGATGAGGGAATAACATAATGATCCTCTCCGGTTTTTACAAGAACTCCTCTAAGAGTTGCCACCGAAAGCGGCAGAATCAGCCTGAATCTTGTGAATTTCTCCGGTTCTGATTCTGTGATTATGTTTCCGCCGAGCTTTTCAACTTTTTCAAGAACTATCGACATGCCCAGCCCCCTGCCTGAAAGATCGGTGATTACGGGACTGGTTGAAATATCAGATTTAAAAATCAGGGCGTATGCATCTGTGAGCGACATTTCAAAGGCTTCTTTCTGGGTTATAAGACCGTTTTTAACCGCCTTCTCCTTTACCCTTTCAACATCAATTCCGTTACCGTCATCTTCAACGAGAATCTCAAACTTGCTGCTGTCAATGTTGGAAAGAATCACCCTAAGTTTTCCCGCTCCGCTTTTTTTTCTTCTTAATCTTATTTCGGGTTTTTCAAGTCCGTGGTCAGCCGCATTTCTCACAAGGTGTATGAGAGGATCCTTAAGTTCATCAAGAATTCTCCTGTCAATTTCAATATCGCCCCCTTTTATGTCAAGATCCACCACTTTACCGAGTTCTCTTGAAATGTCATAAACCATTTTTGGAAGTATGCTGAGCATTGACGAGGCAGGCATCATCATAATATCTTTTACATCGGTAAGCGTTGAATCTATCATCTGTGAGACGGAGTGCCTGGTTCTGGCGAGGTCTTTGGCAGATTTTGAGAGTTTTGAATCTACAACGAAGACGAGCGAATGGTTCCAGTCAATATAATTGAGAATTTCTGTGATTGCTTTTTTGTCTCTGTAATCCATTCCGTCATTAAGACTGATTCTGTTTTTCAGATATCTGAGTTCTGTCTGTATTTTTTCCCATTCTTTTTTCCAGGGCTGAAAATAAAAGAGGGAATCATTAAGCTGTTTCTCATACTCGCCGATCATCAGCTTAATGTTGAGCAGCTCTTCAGTCTTAAGCAGCAGGGTGTCAATTTTCTCAGAGGCAATTCTCAGCGTCTCCCTTACGCTCTCCCTTTCTGTTGCGGTGGCCGGTTTCTCTGCGGGCAGAATGGTTTCAGCCGGAGCGGGGCGGGGTTCTGCGGGTTTTTCTGCTGATACGGGCTGAGTTTTAGCTGCCGGTACCCTTGCAGAACCAATCACCACTTTTTTCAGCTCCCTTTTAACGGGAGGAGTTTTTTCACCTGTCATTTCAACAGGCCTGTGGGAAGGAATCTCCTTATGAGCGTGGACCCCGGCCACTTGATGACCGCCTTCAGCAAAGCTCTTTAATTGTTCGGCCAGATTTTTCAGATCTTTACCGTGCGCCTTCTGATCTTCCGGTTCGGTCAGATTCATATAAATGGTCATCAGATCAACGGCAGATATAAGCATATCCTTAATATAAGGCGAGTAAGAGATTTCCGATTTTTTAAGGAGTGAGAAGATGCTTTCAATATACTGGCAGACCAGCTCTATTTCATTTTCATTTACGGCGCGCGCTGCCCCCTTGAGGCTGTGAGCCTCCCTGAAAATGAGCTCAACCGTTCCGGTGATCTCCTGCGGGGCAAGGCTGTCAAGCCCGAGGAGACTGGCCGAGATTGTTTCAAGATGTTCTCTTGCCTCAATCCTGAACGTTGCACGAAGTCTTTTCAGAAATTCTTCATTCTGGGGGCTCATTATTCAGACCTAAACTTTGAATTGATCCGTAAGTTTTCTGAGATTTTCACCAAGCGATTTCAGATTCTGCACCGAGCCTTCAAGCTGATGTGTGGTTGATGCATTCTGTGAGCTTGCAACTTTAATATTTTCCATGGCTGCAACCACCTGATCCATACCGAGAAACTGCTGCTGGCTTGATGCCTCAATCTGAAATGCTGCCTGTGCGGCTTCTTCAATTGTATCTGTGAGGGTTCTTATTGAATCACCCGCAATGGTTGATTGCTTTATTCCTGCTTCAACGGTCTTGCTGCCCTGCTCTGTTGCCATTACTGTTGCCGAGATGGCGTTCTGGATTTCATTAAGAATTGTTCTTACCTGAGTAGTGGCCAGTTTCGACTGATCGGCAAGACTCTTGATTTCCTGAGCAACCACAACAAAGCCTTTTCCTTGTTCTCCTGCTCTTGCGGCTTCAATTGAAGCATTAACCGCAAGAAGGTTGGTCTGCTCGGCGATATCCTTAACGACAGATATTATTTCAGCGATGGCTCGGCTCTGTTCACTCAGCTTGATAATGCTCTCTGCTATCATCTCCATCTGAGTGCCGATCTTATGAATTCCTTCAATTGTTGCCTGGGTTGAATCTTTTCCCGAGATCGAAACTTCAACCGCTTTCTGTGAGATTTCTGCTACAAATTTCGCCTTGTTGCGCGTTACAAATGAGGTTTGTTTCACTTCTTCAACTGTTGCCGTGGTTTCACTCACAGCAGTGGCTGTTTCTGTTGCGGTTGCCGAAAGCTGAGATGTGCCCGCCAGAATTTCTGAAGATGAAGATGAAACAACGCTCACTGCCTGCAGAAGTTCTTTTGTGATATTTTTCAGATTTTCTGCCATCATGTTGAGTGAATTGGCAAGAATATCTCTCTCTGATCTTGAATCCAGCTTTGCCGTAAGATCACCTTTGGCAATTCTTCCGGCAAAGGAAGCCACATCCTGAAGCGAACTGATCATTTTGCCAAAACTTTCGGTGAGCGTGCCTATTTCATCAGCTCTCTTTTCTGATTCAAGGCTCACATCCAGATCACCCTGTGCAAGCTTGTCTGAATCGTAAGCAATTTTTTTCAGCGGTGCGGATATTGAGCTGTTTAAGAAGATCACAAGATAAATGCTGAGAAGTATTGAAACCAGCATCAGAATAAGTGAAATGAACTCGGTTCTGTCAAGATCTATTCTGCTCTGCGTGAGGTTTGTGCCGGTTTCATTTTTTATTGAATTTATTATCGTGTCAACAAGCTTGCTGAGTTTTGTGTTTGTTTCATTGCGGTATTTCTGCTCCAGCCTTATTGCGTCTGCGCTTTTACCCGATTTAACCAGGGGGATGATTTCAAGGTTAAACTGATCTGCATAAATTTTAATTTCACTCAGCAGGGCTCTTACCTCATCCGAATATGCGGAAGAAGGGCTGATGGTCTGCAGCAGGTTCTGACTCTCAAATTCAAGAAGCAGCGCAATATTCTGTATTTCAGCAACTTTCACATTTGCATCCATCTCAGATGAAAGAACAAGTTCAAGACCGGAGGTTTTAATTTTATCAAGATTGGTTTTTATGCTGGAGATCTTTATCACTTCTTCAAAGTACTGTTCAGAGATCTTCTGCTGTTTTTCCCAGATAACATCGGTCTGAAATGTCTTGTTAAGCTCCAGTGATATAAAAATCACTATGATAACTCCGAAGCTGACAAACAGTTTTATTTTTGTGCTCAGATTATTAAAGAATTTCATCATTTCTCCGCATCTATTGCTTTATTAAATGGTTTCGTTCACAATCAGTTTTGGATCCCCCAGCAGTTTGCCTGCATCAAGATAAACAATTCTTTCAGGGGTTATGCCTTTGAGATACCGCTCCCTGATTCCTTTCAGAGACGAAAGAGACCTCTGCAGCTTATCTTCATCAATTAAAATCATCCCGATAACTTCGTCTGCAAAAACACCCAGCTCCATCTTATCCTTTTTCAGGATCAGAATCCTGTTTTTTTCATTCAGAAAGTCACCCTGAATGTCAAACAGCTTTTTCAGGTCAGTAACCGATATTATTTTGCCACGGTAATTAACCACTCCCAGAATATATGCAGGCGTGCAAGGAATCTTGGTTATCTCTCTGAAAGGAAACACTTCCGAAAGATAGTTTGTATCAACCGCGTAGGTTTCGTTACCGGTCTTAAATACTATTGCCTCAGTTCCGTTTTCAGATTCAGTATTTTCAAAACCCGATTCATACAGCTCCGCGGCACGTTTCCTGAGTATGCTTTCCGTTTCTGAATCAGAATATTCCCTGCCTGAAAGAGTAATATATTTCAGTTCCTCTTTAAGTCGCTTGATTTTACTCTGCAGGTTTTTTGTGATATCAGTTCCTTTGTCTCCCATTTACAACCTTACCGTCACTTTTTCTGCTGCCTCATCAACCAGAACACGGTCGCTTTCAATGAAGAACTTTTCTGAATCACCAAGGAACACTAACTCCTCACCCGAAACCGCCACACCCTTTATCAGGTCACCTTTAGAGAAGGTCTTTTCATCACCTGTAAGCTCTCCGGCGGTCGTGATACCTTCAACTTCATCAACCAGCAGTGCAAACTTTCCTCTGCTGTTCTTAATCAGTATTATATTGTCTGATAAATCAACTTTCTTTTTCGCCCCGCCCAGTTTAACAGATACATCTATGACCGGCAAAACCTCCTCCCCGTATCTGATGATTCCCCGTAAATGCTGCGGTGCATCAGGAAGAGGGGTTATGAAAACCGCCTTCAGTACTCGAATAACATTTTCGATATCCGTGGCAAGCAGTTTTCCTTCGTTCCGGAATAAAAGGAGCTGTTTTTTTTCAGTCAATTTTCACCAGGTTTTCTGTTACCGTGATTGTGCATTCTGTTAATTTTCTGATGCCGTGGCTGTAATAAAGCAAATTTTTATCAGACAGAATTAATTTAATCAAAAATTGACAGACTCTGAACTTATTGCGCATTTTTTGAGCTCTTTTTGCGCTTTTACCGACTTTTATCACATCTTATTAACGTCTTCAACCCGATTCTTCAGCTCTGTTCCCTCAGGCTTACTTATAACTCT
The DNA here is from genome assembly GCA_013359345.1 of Ignavibacteriaceae bacterium. Classification (GTDB taxonomy): domain Bacteria; phylum Bacteroidota; class Ignavibacteria; order Ignavibacteriales; family Ignavibacteriaceae; genus JABWCA01. The sequence goes on along the minus strand of JABWCA010000002.1, from coordinate 49,264 downwards.
TCTCAGATTAAATCCGGGATATAGCCATTGATCATATTTATTCCTATTTTATGTTTACACCGATTAATTTTTATAATGGATTTATAATGAGAATTTCTCTTTTTACAGCTCTTTTTTTCTTAAGCACCTGTTTAATTTATTCACAGATCATCCCCTCGTGGAGCGATGTTCCTAACGCCCCTTTCGGTTCAAGGAAAAATGATCTCGTTTTTGTTACTCCTCAGCTGGGTTTTACCGCTTCGGGAGCGCGTGAGGCTCACAGAACAACCAATGCCGGGGTTACCTGGACGCGTATGTTCTACAGTGATTCAACCTTTTTCAGAAGCGTGGCTTTTGGTAATGAGCGTATCGGATTTCTTGGTAATCTGGGACCCGATGAATACGGCGGAGCTTCCATTACAGATCCTACCTTGATATACAGAACCTCTGACGGCGGTACAACATGGAGACCGGTTACAAATATCAGCGGTCCGCTTGGCAGGGGTGTCTGCGGAATGCATGCCCTTGACAGCAATCTCGTATTTGCGGTAGGCAGGGTGAGAGGCCCGAGCGTCTTTATGAAGAGCACCGATGGCGGTTTATCTTGGACATCAAAAGATATGTCATCTCTGGCCGCAGGACTTGTTGATGTTCATTTTTTCAGCCCTGATACCGGGATTGCGGTTGGTTTAACAAACTCTGAGCACGCACAGTCAAGAGGAGTGGTGTTGTATACTACTGATGGCGGTGAAAACTGGAGCACAAAATACTCGTCATCCCGTGCAGGTGAATGGTGCTGGAAAATTTCATTTCCCTCAAGAAACACCGGTTACATCTCCCTGCAGAGAAATCAGGGATCTCCCTGCAATTTTATTAAGACAACTGACGGGGGTACCTCATTTTTCGAAAAGCAGTTCTACCCGACCAACTACTATTCGCAGGGGATCGGATTTGTTAATGATACTCTCGGATGGATAGGGGGCAACAGCATTCAGACCACACTGATGTCCACCAATGGCGGCGACACCTGGGAACCCGCTAATTTCGGGGTCAGGATTAACAGGTTTTTCTTTATCAATGAGCTTTCAGGGTTTGCCTCGGGACAGACCATCTATAAATACACAGGTCAGCTTTCCACCGGAGTGAAAGAAAATCCTGCCGCTCCCTCAGATTTTGAATTATCGCAGAACTATCCCAATCCTTTTAATCCTGTTACAAAGATACGGTTCACCGTGCCGGAGTTAAAAAGCCTCAAAGCCGGGCCCGGTCTGCTTTATGTTGAACTTAAGATTTTTGATGCTGCGGGAAAACTTGTCATGTCGGTTGTGAATGAAGAAAAACAACCGGGTGAAAATGAAATTGAAATCAATGCATCTCACCTGCCTTCCGGTGTGTACTATTATCAGATTCAGGCAGGAACTTTCACCGATACCAAGAAGATGATTCTGCTGAAATAGTATCTGCTGATTCTGTGTAAAAAGTTATCGTGAAGCACAGGGTAAACCGTTCTTCGTGCAGGTGTGCTGCGTACTTAGTTAAGCAGCTCAGACGGGTACTACGTTCTTCGTGCTGGCGTGCTGTGTACTTAGTTAAGCAGCTCAGACGGGTAAAACGTTCTTTGTGCAGGAGTGCGTGGTGCTTCTTTAAGCAGTATTAAACTGGAAAATGAGGATAAACGAGATTGTTGATTCAGGATGCAGCAACTGAAAGATACTGCTCGCAGGATTGCTGATGTTTACTGCTCTCTAAGCGGGTGGCTTCTGAATTCGCTGTGGCAAATCACTGTGAACTTCTGAACAACCCTGTTGTGTGATCACAAGACCTGATTTAATTTTAAGGCCGTATATTCCTGCCGATTGCTTCAGCTGACTGCAAAAAATTTTACATTATCCTCAAAATGCGCATTTTAACGTTGGTTAACTATTCGGTGGAAGCTTCCCCCGAATGGCAATATGTAATTTTATACCTTATAACAGCACGTTTTGCTGCCGTCATAACAAACCTTTGTAAACACCCGCTTCGGCAAATGCCTTTTGTTATCGTTAACATATTGAAAGGTCATTAACACTTTTGTTGTTATAAAATGCATTTATCTTTTTTTTCTTTGATACCGGATACCGGGGGTCAGAAAATTCTGATTGGATGGTAGTTCTGCAGAGGTGCTTAAATCAGGGCGTGGACAAAAAAAAGGGAGACAACTTGTCTCCCTTTTTCCGGAGTGTGTAACTTATGATCCTTTTTTAATCCTGATATCTCCGCCCATGGTTGAGCATTCAACTTTTGCTCCGCCGCCGTTAATATCACCTTTCAGGCTTGTCTCGGTCTTTTTGAAATCTCCTGAGAATGCAGTATTAACTTCGCCCGACATTGTCGCGCATTTAAGGGTTACTTTTGCGTCCGAAGGGAGATAAAGATCAATATCACCGCCCATGGTGGCAATATCAATTCCTTTTACCGTTCCTGAATAGCGCATTGTAACTTCTCCGCCTGCGGTTGCTGCTTCAACTTCACCGTCAGCAACTTCAATGTCCATATTGCCGCCTGCGGTTGATACTTTTGTATCACCTTTTACACCGGAGAGGGAAATGTTTCCGCCCGCGGTGGTTGCCTTCAGTTCACCTGTAAATTTGCTTACAGAAATATTTCCTCCTGCGGTGGTTGAGTTCATTGTTCCGCTCATTCCGGAAAGTGAAATATTTCCGCCCGCGGTGGTCAGGCTATGGTCTCCGCTGATATTTGTGAGGCTCAGATTTCCGCCGGCAGTATTCACTTTGGTGTTATACTTTTCCGGCACGTTAACTGAAACACTTATTTCAAGATTTCTGCCGTAATTGTTTCCGCCTTTCCATTCAAGCTTTACCGTTATATCATTTCCATCCTGAACCAGGCGTGTATCAATATACTTTTCAGCAACTTCATTGCCGTATACTTTCACTTCAACCTTGTTCTGATTCCATGAATTAATGGTCACATTACCGCTCGGGGCGCTTACCTTAAGATTGCCGCCTGCGGAAACGGTATACTCGCCTTTTGCAATAACTTTTACATCATCTGCCACCGTATTTGTTGAACAGGCAACAAATAACAGCATTGGAAGAATCAAAGCTGAAAGACGAATTGTTAATGAGTTCCTTACCGTTTTCATTTTGCACCTCTGAATTAATAATTATCTGGTACAAAGATAGCTATGCCGTCTGTTAAAGTCTTTTTAATGTTACAAACGGCATTAATTACTGATTAAATGTACTATTCCTTTGTGAACTGAATCCTGCCGAAATCAGTGAGACTCACCCTTACTGAGTCGCCGTCAGAAATGTTACCTGCAATCAGTTCCTGTGAAAGCGGATTAATGATATATTTCTGAATAGTACGCTTTAAGGGACGCGCCCCAAACGATATATCATAACCCAGATCACCCAGCCAGTCCATAACTTCCTCATCAACTTTCAGGGTTATTTCTCTTCCTCTGAGCATGGCAAACAGATGATTCAGCTGTATTTCAACAATTCCTCTTATTTCTTTTCTCTTAAGCGGCTTGAAAAGAACAACCTCGTCTATTCTGTTCAAAAACTCCGGTCTGATGGTTTTTCTGAGCATCTCACTCATCTGTGCCCTCAGTTCACCCATGGCTGCATCAATTGCATCATCGTTTTCAAGAGTGAAGAGTTTATCCTGAATAAGATGTGAACCGAGATTTGAAGTCATTATTATGATCGTATTTTTGAAATTTACAGTACGCCCCTGATTATCTGTCAGCCTTCCGTCATCAAGCACCTGAAGCAGAATATTATAGACATCCGGATGCGCCTTTTCTATCTCATCAAGAAGAATCACAGAATAGGGTCTTCTTCTTATCGCCTCGGTTAACTGACCGCCTTCTTCATATCCGATGTAGCCGGGAGGAGCGCCAATCAGCCTTGAAACAGCATGCTTTTCCATATATTCAGACATGTCTATACGCACCATGGCATGATCATCGTCAAAAAGTGCCTGCGCCAACGCTCTTGCAAGCTCAGTTTTACCCACCCCTGTGGTTCCCAGAAAAATAAAGGAGCCGATGGGACGGTTACTGTCCTGAAGCCCGGCTCTTGATCTTCTTATCGCGTTTGCTACAACAGATACCGCTTCATCCTGACCCACAACCCTTCCGTGAAGCTGTTTTTCGAGTCCGAGAAGCTTCTGGCGCTCAGATTCCAGCATTTTCGATACGGGAATTCCTGTCCATTTTGATACAATTCCGGCTATTTCTTCCGATTCAACTTCTTCTTTAAGGAAATGTTTTTCCTTTTTGAGCCTGCTCAGCTCCTCCGTTTCCTTTTTGAGTTCACGTTCAAGATTTATAAGTGTACCGTATCTTATCTCTGCAACCTTGCCCAGATTACCTTCTCTTTCAAGAATTTCAGCCTGAGATTTATACTGTTCTATCTCTGATTTTATTGTTCTTATACGCTGAATTCTTTCTTTTTCACCTGCCCACTGAAGTTTTATCTGATTTCTGGTTTCGCTTAACTCAGCCAGCTCTGCTTCCAGGTCTGTCAGACGCTTTTTACTTGCCTCGTCACTCTCCCGCCTCAAAGCTTCGCGCTCTATTTCAAGCTGTTTTATCTTTCTTTCGTAATTATCCAGCTCCTCGGGCATTGAATCAATCTCAATTCTGAGTCTTGATGCCGCTTCATCTATAAGATCTATGGCTTTATCCGGCAGAAATCTGTCGGTTATATAGCGCTGGGAAAGCTGCACGGCCGAAACTATGGCGCCGTCTGTTATCCTGACACCATGATGAACCTCATATTTTTCCTTCAGACCCCTTAAAATCGAGATTGAATCCTCTTCATTGGGCTCAGAAACAAGCACCTGCTGAAATCTTCTTTCAAGGGCAGCATCCTTTTCTATGTATTTTTTATACTCATTCAGTGTCGTGGCACCTATGCAGTGCAGTTCGCCTCTTGCAAGGGCGGGTTTCAGAATGTTTGCAGCATCCATTGCGCCCTCTGTCTTGCCGGCTCCCACAAGCGTATGCAGCTCATCAATAAACAGAATCACCTGTCCGTTTGAATCCTGAATCTCCTTGATCACTGCCTTAAGGCGCTCCTCAAACTGGCCTCTGAACTGCGTTCCCGCAATAAGCGCTCCCATATCAAGCGCCACTATTTCACGCGTTTTAAGTGTTTCAGGTGCATCTCCCGATACAATTCTCTGCGCAATGCCCTCTGCTATGGCGGTTTTACCAACCCCGGGCTCACCAATCAGGACAGGGTTATTTTTTGTTCTTCTTGACAGAACCTGCATCACCCTTCTTATTTCGTCTTCACGCCCTATCACGGGATCCAGTTTACCTTCGCGCGCAAGAGAATTAAGGTTGCGTCCGAACTTTTTAAGCGACTGGTAAGTATCTTCAGCATTCTGATTAGTCACTCTTGCGCTGCCTCTGACGTCCTTAAGCGCCTTCATCACAAAATCTTTGGTGACATCCGTTTCACGCAGAAGCTCTCCTGCCTGCGAACTATCAGTTGTAAGAGAAAGCAGTATATGTTCCGTGGAAATAAACTCATCTTTAAGCGCCGAAGCTTCTTTGGCTGCTTTATCAAATAATACCGCCGAGTTCGACGAGAGCGATGCCTGCCCAACTGTGCTTCCCGATACCTTAGATAGCTTTTCAAGCGCGCCGGCCACATTTATTCTGAGCCGGTCAGTGTTTGCTCCTGTTTTTTTGATTATTGAATCAGTTATACCACTGCGTTCATGAATCATTGCCGCCAGTATGTGAAGCGGTTCAATTACCTGATTCTGATAATTCTGTGCAGTTTCAATAGCTTCCTGCACCATTTCCTGTGCTTTTATTGTAAGTTTATTAAAGTTAAATGCCATTTCGGTTATTCCTTTTCTTATAAGACTATAAGTGTTTCTTCAAGCATAGGGTATCTGTCCCTTTTCAGAGTCCACACCGGAAACCTGTGGTAAGCAGATGATGCGGCAATTAACGCGGTGCTGATATGCACGTCACTGAATCTGCTTTCCCGCAGAAATTTGCCCGCAAGTTTCCCTATTTCCCTGTTCACTTCAAGTACGTTCAGTAATTCAAACAGTTTTTCTATCACGGCAGCTTCATTCTCTTCTGAAATTGACATGATCTCTGAAACAGTAACTGCGCTCACAAAAACCCTGTTACCGTTCAGAATATCCATGAATCTGCCGGTAACGATACGCTCTCCCTTTAAGAGAGAGATAATTACGTCGCTGTCAAGAATGATTTCCATCAGCTTTTACTCCGTCTCATTTTATCCGTGAGATGTTCAGGCTCACCCGGCTTCTCTTTCCAGATTCCGCAGAGATTCCCGATTATATCGCTTTTTTCATTCCTGCCGATATATTTCTCATTTAATGCGTCTCTTATCAGTGATGAAATTTTTTTCTTTTTCAGCTTACTCTCTATTTTGAGTATCTCGTAAATATCATCATCAAGGTATATTTGAGTTCTTTTCATGTCAGCCAATGTATAATTATACATCATTAAGACAAAAATTCTTTTACAAATGTTCCTTTTTTGTTAATGAGTGTATCCTTGACTAATTTTCGGTTATGAAAAAACAAGAAGAAACAATTGTTGCGCTTGCCACTCCCGCCGGAGTGGGGGCAATCTCGGTTATAAGATTATCGGGTCCCGATTCATTTGCGGTTACCGATAAAATTTTCAGCGGCAGAAAAAAAATTGCCGCGTGTAAAAGCCATACCCTTCATTACGGAAAAATCACTGACAGTGAGGGGATAACTGTTGATGATGTTGTCGTTTCTGTTTACAGATCACCCCATTCTTATACCGGTGAAGATTCTGCTGAGATAAGCTGCCACGGTTCACCTCTCATTGTGCAGAAGATTATTTCACTGCTTCTTGAAGCAGGTGCAAGACAGGCAGAGCCGGGGGAGTTTACAAAAAGAGCTTATCTTAACGGGAGAATGGACCTCTCCCAGGCTGAGGCTGTGGTTTCAGTGATTCAGTCATCTGGTGAAGCATCGTTAAGAGGCGCCCGAAATCAGATTGACGGGTTTATTTCATCTAAAGTTAACGATCTGAGAGAGCGGCTCCTTAATCTTTCTTCACTGGTTGAACTCGAGCTGGATTTTGCCGAGGAAGATCTTGAGTTTGTCCCTGAAGATATTCTCACCGGAAAAATTGATAACGTGGTAAAAGAGCTTGATATTCTTATTTCCTCTTTCAGATACGGTAAAGTGCTGAGAGATGGCGTGAATGTGGCTCTTGTCGGCATGCCGAATGTTGGGAAGTCTTCACTCCTTAATTTTTTCCTCAAGGAATACAGAGCAATAGTAAGTGAGATTCCCGGAACGACCAGAGATATTATAAGGGAGGATGTTGTGATAGACGGTATTATGTACCGCCTTTTTGATACTGCCGGAATCCGGAAAACATCCGACGTTATAGAAAGCGAAGGCGTTATCAGGAGCCGTGAAACCATCAGTTCCGCTGATCTCGTTCTTTTCATCAGTGATGTTGTTCAGCAGTTTAACAGCACACTTTATCAGGAGGTGACCTCACTAACTGATCCTTCAAATGTCATACGGGTAATGAATAAAACAGATCTTGCGGGGGGTGAAACACTTCCTGATGCTGATATTTATATCTCCGTTAAAAACGGAACCGGCATTAATCACCTCTTTGACTACATGAGAAATAAAGTGAGCGGACAAACCACCTACACAGAAAAAACTGCAATTATTACCTCTGCCCGTCACCTTGACTGCCTTAAAAGAGCCCGTCAGCACCTCATAACTGCAAAAGAAACCGTCCGTGCTGGCTTAACTGGTGAGTTTATCTCGGTTGATATAAGAAATTCAGAAGCTGCCCTGGCAGAGATTGTTGGTGCCATCTCAACAGATGACATTCTCAACAACATCTTCCTAAACTTCTGCATAGGCAAATAACTTCCGTTTATAATAGTTTCACGTGAAACAGTGTCAGGTGTAATTTTCTGCACCTGGCACTTTTCGCAATCCCTCTGAAATTATTTTGACCTTTCGGCTGTTCACTATTTAGTATATTTGCAGATTCAAAAAATCAAGTTTAAATAGTTTCACGTGAAACACAGAAAGAATTAATGAACAAGTTTGATGTGATTGTTATAGGCGGCGGCCATGCGGGAATTGAAGCTGCAGCTGCAGCCGCAAAGATGGGTTGTGTAACCGCTCTTGTAACGATGGATAAATATGCGATCGGGAGAATGTCATGCAATCCTGCTATAGGAGGCACCGCTAAAGGCCACCTCGTAAGAGAAATAGATGCCCTTGGCGGAGCTATGGGAATAATTGCAGACAACTCCGGTATTCAGTTCAGGATGTTAAACAGATCAAAAGGACCGGCTGTCTGGTCACCAAGAAGCCAGAATGACAGGAAAATATACAGCTCCGAAGCATTAAAATATGTTGAATCAGTACCAAACCTTTATATAACGGCAAAATCAATAACAGGTATTGAAATTGAAAACAATAAAATAACCGGAGTAAGAACAGCCGAAGGGGAAATAATTGAGGCCCGGGCGGTTGTTTTATGTTCAGGCACTTTTCTTAACGGACTTATGCACACAGGCCTCAGCGCAGTAAAAGGTGGAAGATTCGGGGAGAATCCCGCAACGGGAATAACAGAGAGCCTGGTTAAAGCAGGTTTTGAATCAGGAAGATTAAAAACGGGCACTCCGCCGCGGTTAAAGAAAGATTCAATAAACTGGGACATTCTTGAAGAACAGCCGGGAGATACAGATCCGAAACCTTTTTCACATAAAACTGATAAGAGTAAGTTTCCCTTTCTGCCGCAGGTAAACTGCCATCTTACTTACACTCATGAAAAAGTCCACAAAATTCTTGAAACGGGTTTTGACAGATCGCCCATGTTTATGGGTCTGATAAAAGGTGTTGGTCCCAGATACTGCCCTTCTATTGAAGATAAAATTGTAAGATTTGCCGATAAAGAAAAACACCAGCTTTTTCTTGAGCCGGAAGGTCTTGACACTGATCTTATATATGTGAATGGTTTTTCAACTTCGCTTCCTGCGGAAGTACAGCTTGAAGCGCTTAAGCTTATAAAGGGTCTGGAAGAAGTTGAAATGATCAGAGCAGGTTATGCGGTGGAGTATGATTTCTTTCCTCCTCATCAGGTTGATCTTACGCTTGAAACCAAGATGGTATCAGGCCTTTATTTTGCCGGTCAGATCAACGGAACCTCAGGTTATGAGGAAGCGGCCGCCCAGGGCCTGATTGCCGGAATAAACGCGGCACTTAAAATTCAGGGAAGACCAGATTTTGTTCTGAAAAGAAGTGAGGCCTACATAGGTGTACTCATAGACGATCTGGTTAATAAATCAACGGATGAACCGTACAGAATGTTCACATCAAGGGCAGAACACAGGCTTCTGCTGAGGGCCGATAATGCAGACAGACGCCTTTCACGCTACGGACATGAAATCGGGCTTGTAAGTGACGATGAGCTGGAGAGACTTGAAACCAAGGAAAAACTGATAATCTCAGGACTTGATCTGCTCGGAAAAGTAAAACTGGAACCGCTGGCAGTTAATTACTATCTGAAGGAAAAAGGAACATCAGAAATAGAATTCTCAGAGACGCTTGAAAAACTAAGCAAAAGACCGGAAGTGGAACTCTCGGATATAAGGGGTCTGCTAGGCAACAGGAACGGATCAGGTGAACTCACTGAAATTCTGGCGGATGATGAAATCTGCGAACAGATTCAGATTGAGGTCAAATATAACGGCTACATTATGCGTCAGCATGAGGCGGTTGCAAAGCTTGAAAAATATGAGGATCTCAGAATTCCGTCGGAGCTTGATTTCGGAACGATCAAAGCACTTTCGGCAGAAGGAAGAGAAAAACTGATCAGACATAAGCCAAGATCCATAGGTCAGGCAAGCAGAATTTCAGGGGTTACTCCCTCAGACATTAGTATTTTATTGGTATATTTACGCAAGTAATCTGAATTATTCCGGGAGAACGATGGAAGTACAGGAGCAGGATCTTTACCGCCAGTTAACAACATTTTACTGGGAAAATGACCTTCGCCCCGATGAGGAACAGATTGAAAGACTGATCCAGTTTGCAGAACTCGTTATAAACAAAAACAGCGTTATAAATCTGGTGTCCAGAAAGGATATCCAGTCGATAATTGAAAATCACATTTTCATATCGGCATATATCAGCAAATTTATTCCTGAACGGTGCTTCAGTTATATCGATATCGGAACCGGAGGAGGCTTCCCCGGAATCCCGGTAGCAATCGTAAAACCGGAAATGAGGGGAGTGCTCGTTGATTCAATTGCAAAAAAAACAACGGCAGTTGAAGAGTTCATAGAAAAACTCATGCTCATCAATGTAAAGGTGGAAAACTCAAGGGTTGAAGATCCTGAATTCATTGCACGTCATCACGGTTCCTTTGATCTTGTCGTATCAAGGGCAACTGTACCTCTCATAGTACTTATGCGTTACGCTCTCCCTTTAATTAAACAGAAAGCCTGGGTTCTCGCCATGAAGGGCGGCGACATAGCCGAAGAGTTTGATGCCATGTATCTGAAGTTCAAGCACTGCATCAAAAAGCACACAGTTTATGAATTACACTACAAGCCCACTAATCTTAAAAATGTGAAAGGCAAGAAGCTTGTTCTTCTTGAGATCAATAAATGAATTCTTCTGAGCACAATAAAAGTTTTTTTCACGAAATTGCGAACCTTGCAACAGAACAAAGAAATCCCGCATCAATGGAAATTGATGCAAAATCTGTAAGGGAGGTTCTTGAGATAATAAACAGCGAAGACAAAAAAGTACCTCTCGCTGTAGAGCATGAAATTCCCTACATTGAAGAAGCAGTAAACCATATTGTAAAGGCATTTAAAAACGGAGGCAGGCTTCTCTATTTCGGTGCGGGAACCAGCGGACGTTTAGGAGTGGTGGACGCATCAGAGTGCCCCCCCACTTACGGAACACCTCCAGAGATGGTACAGGGATTTATAGCAGGCGGCAAGGAGGCAATGTTCAAGGCACAGGAAGGCGCCGAAGATAAGGAATCAAGCGGAGCAGCAGACGTTGTGGCTGCCGGTGTTACATCAAAAGATGTGGTTTGCGGAATAGCCGCAAGCAGAAGAACCCCTTATGTTGTCGGGGCAATCAAAAAAGCCAAAGAGCTTGGTGCTGTAACTTTGTATATCACATGCACACCCAGAGAAAGCTTTAACATTGAGGGCGTTGATGTTGCAATGTGTCCTTATGTGGGACCTGAAGTTGTCATGGGTTCAACGAGAATGAAAAGCGGCACCGCTCAGAAACTGGTACTGAATATGCTGACAACAACTTCAATGATAAGGCTCGGCAAGGTATACGAGAACATGATGATTGATCTCCAGATGACAAACAAGAAGCTTGTTGAAAGGGCTAAGAGAGTTGTCATGACAATTACCGGTCTCTCTTATGAAGAATCAACCTCTTACCTGAACGCGGCAGACTGGCATGTAAAAACAGCACTGGTTATGATTAAGGCCGGCGTAACGAAAGAAGAAGCCGGAAGAAGGCTTCAGTTAAGCGATGGTTTTGTAAGAAACGCAATTGAGATGACGGTCTGATTTGAGAGCATACTTTTTAGTTTTGGTATTTATTCTCGCCGCCGGAGAGACATACAGTCAGTCATTCGGTGAGGATCTGAAAGAGTTCGGAAATACAGGTGCGGATCTGTTAAAAGAGATTCCGCCGGATAAACAGCAGGAAACGATAGCGTATCTTACAACTCTTTCACTTACCACTGCTTCGTATTTCATAGATAAAGAAATGAAGCATTTCACACAGAATAATAAAACACCGTTTCTGGATGCGGTTTTTGTTTTCGATAAATATTACATCGAAGTGCTGGGAGCAGGCACTGCTCTTCTCTATCTTCACGGACTTATTTCCGGTAACGGGAAGAACCAGTCGCTTGGCCTGAGATTAGGCGAATCGATAGTCTACTCAACACTTATAACAAACATAATAAAGATGACCGCCGGGAGAACAAGGCCGTTTAAGACAGATGATAACGGTGAGTTTAATTTTTTTCAGACAAGCTGGGAAAAAACTTCCTTTCCCTCAGGCCACAGCAATTTTATCTGGGCTGTTGCGGGGATACTTGCCGGCGAAAACAGTGACCCATACTTTCAGACGGCATTATACACTGTTGCGGCTCTCGGGGCTTTTGCACGCGTATACAATAACGTTCACTGGTTGAGCGACACCGTTATGGGCTCAGCGATAGGATATCTGACGGCTCAGTTTATTAATGATCGCCATAAAAATAAATTAAAAGAAAAAGAAGCGGCTCCTCCCCCGCCGCTGTTCAGAATTTCAATCCCGATTAACTGATTCTCCGAGGATGAAAAAATTTAACATCTTGAATGACTTCAGTTATCTTCCGGAAGTAAAATCATTTCTCACCGGATTAACTGACAGCACAGAAAAAGTATTTGAAGTTACAGGTGTAAGCGGATCCTCAAACGCACTGCTTGCAGGCTCGCTGATCAGTAAATATGATAAAATACTTTTTCTTTTTGAAAAGCAGCTAACCGTAAATGAATTCGCAGTTGAATTAACTCTTCTTTATCCTGATAAAAAGATAATTCAGATTGATGAATTCACAGTAACAGCAATCCAGGAAAAAATAAGCGAAATTCTTAAATCTGAAGAAGCGCTTATCATATCCACTTTCAGGCTGCTGACAGTAAAACTCCCTCCCCGTAAACAGGTTGAGCAAAATTTGTATTCCATAAAAATGGGTGCAAATATTGAATACTCTTATCTCACAGATCTGCTTGATAAATTCGAATACAGGTCAGAGAAGTTTGTCGCAGAGCGGGGCACTTATGCGGTAAGAGGTTCAATCATTGACCTCTGGTCTTACAGCGAAAAAAACCCGGTAAGAATTGAGTTCGACGGTGATTTTGTGGAATCGCTCAGAGTTTTTGATCCGGAGAGCCAGAGATCAGTTGAAAAGATTGATGAATCCGTGGTTTCCGAAAATATGGAAAAACTCTTCCTTGATGAAAATCAGGAAAAATCTGACATCTTTGAATATATTGATGAATTACTTACCGTTGCTCATAAACATGAGTTTGACCGGTCGCTGACAGACTATGTTCTCCCTGAAAAAGAAGAAAAACCGCAGGATGGGGGGAAAACAGATGAAAACATCTATCTTGATGATTTTCCGGATGATGATGATTTATCAGACGGTGAAGAAGATGACATTCAGGTATCAGATCAAAAACTTATCAGTTACGTCCTTTCAAGAAATAACTGCCGCTGGATTCTGATTAGTGAAATCAGCGAACCGGGTGTGAAATATGATCTCGGGTTTTCATCTGCCCCCTCAATAAATTCAAGTTATGAAATGTTGTTCGGGCAGGTTAAAGGATTCCTTGATAAAAATTTCAAAATCATTATCACTGCAGAAAATGATATTCAGACGGGTCGTCTGCGCGATCTCTTCACGGAACTGAGACAGGAACTTGCCGACTTTATAACAGACGGAACGATTCATTTTGAAACACTCCCGCTGAAATCAGGATTCACATCAAGATCTGAAAAAATGCTTTTCCTGACCGATTACCAGATTTTCGGGAAACCTTACCGCACTAAAATTCCGAACATCAAAAACAGAAAGAAATCAAGGAAAAAAGAATTTCTTTCAATTGTTCCCGGTGATTTTGTTGTTCACGAAGAATACGGCATTGCAAAATATGCCGGGCTGAGCCAGATAAAAATAGGCGAAGCCGAGCAGGAAACAATGAAACTGATTTTTAATGAAGCTGGAATTGTATACGTAAACTTAAACTATCTCCATCTCGTTAAAAAATATTCATCAAAAGAAGGGGCTGTTCCTTCACTCTCAACACTTGGTTCAAACACCTGGCTTAACGCCAAGGCAAGAACAAAGAAAAAAATCAAGGAGCTCGCACGGGATCTCATTGAACTCTATGCGAGAAGAAAATCAGCTAAGGGTTTTCAGTTCAGCACAGATACAGTATGGCAGAAAGAGCTTGAGGCAAGCTTTATTTATGAAGACACTCCTGATCAGATAAAGGTGGTGGCCGAAGTCAAGGAAGATATGGAAACACCAAGTCCGATGGACAGGCTTGTGTGCGGTGATGTCGGTTTTGGTAAAACTGAAATTGCTGTGCGCGCCGCGTTCAAGGCTGTTCAGGACGGAAAACAGGTTGCTGTTCTGGTACCGACAACAATCCTTGCCGAGCAGCATTACAATACATTCAGAGACAGGCTTTCACAGTTTCCGGCAAGGGTTGAGTGCCTTTCAAGGTTCCAGACCAAAATGAAGCAAAAGGAAATAGTTCAGGGTGTCAAGGAAAACAAGGTTGATGTACTTGTGGGCACACACAGGCTGTTATCAAAAGATGTGACCTTTCATGACCTCGGACTTCTGATAATAGATGAAGAACACCGTTTCGGGGTTAAGGCAAAAGAGAACCTCAGATCGAAAAAGCTCAACGTTGATACCCTGACTCTCACTGCGACACCCATACCAAGAACTCTGAACTTTTCACTGCACGGAGCAAGGGATCTATCCATAATCGGAACTCCTCCTCCTAACAGGCAGCCCATTTACACAAAGGTTGCGGTCTTTGATATCAAAAAGATCAGGGAATGGATTCACTTTGAGATGAAGCGTAACGGACAGGTTTATATTGTTCATGACCGCATTCAGTCAATTTACAGATTTGCAGACTATCTGAAAAAACACATTCCCGAAATTAAAATGGGGATTGCTCACGGACAGATGAAACCCCTTGAGCTTGAGGATGTGATCCACGGATTTCAGAACAGAAAGTATGACATTCTTCTCTCAACCAAAATCATTGAGTCGGGAATTGATATCCCTAATGTAAATACGATAATTGTGAACCGTGCAGACAGATTCGGTCTTGCTGAACTTCACCAGTTAAGGGGAAGGGTTGGCAGATCTGACCGTCAGGCTTATGCATACTTTCTTGTACCGACATTCAGCGGACTTCAGAAGAAGACAATTGAGAGGCTGAAGGTTATTGAGGAATTCACAGATCTCGGCTCCGGATTCAGCATTGCGATGCGTGATCTGGAAATACGCGGAGCAGGAAACCTTCTTGGCACAGAGCAGAGCGGATTCATTAATGAAGTCGGTTTTGATATGTACATGAAGCTCGTGAATGAGGCGGTTGAGGAACTGAAGTATCAGGAATTTTATGATCTGTTCAAAGACAAACCGAAGCAGAAGCAGAAAACAGATCCTTCGATCGACACCTTCTTTGATATCGGCATTCCGGCTAATTATATGCCCGAGCAGACAGACAGGCTCAGCTTCTACACCGCCCTTCTGAGTCTTCAGAATCTGAGTGACCTCGAAGATATTAAAGAAGAACTCACGGACAGATTCGGACCGATGCCCGTAAACTTAAGAAGGCTCATGGGAGTAGCAGTGATCAAGTTTCACGCGGCAGAACTTCAGCTCGAAAGGGTGATTCTGCAGAGACAGGGAATCATCATAGTTCTTCCCTCTGCAGATAAAGAAGAGTTTTACAAACTGGATTTCCCGGTGGTGATGAAACACATCATGGAGCGTCATTACAGCACGGTTAAAATAAGGCAGGAAAAAGAATCTGTAAAACTGGTTATAAACGCTAAATTTGAGTCGCCCGAAAAAATGATTGAGTATGTAACCAGATTTATTGCTGAGATATCTGAACTGCTGGAACTGAGAGATAAAAAAGTGAGGGGAGAAGCCGCAGAGGGTTAAGTCTGCGGGCTGCTCTTTTTCTTAACGGGTATCACTAAAACGGCCACAATGAACGCGCCGTAAAAGGTTGAAAACCAGGGATTACTCTGAATTGCGCATGAGCCGTTATAACATCCGACGAAATAATAGTATGCATAACCGGCTGCGGCACCGCCAAGAATTGCCAGAGTTCTCAGTATATTTTTGGTTGTTAAGTGTTTTCTCATTTGTACCATTAAATTCTTTATTGTCCGTTAGATGAGATTTAATTATTTTAGTTTCATGAATACTGTTTTAAAGACTTGACTATTAACTTTAAATTCTGAAACTTAACACCCCTGATAATAATCATTTGGAGATTTGATGTTCTTAAAGAACAGTAAGAAAGTCCTGTTAATATTAAGCCTGTTTTTTGCAATTCCTTTGCAGGCGCAGACTGTGATCGGTAAATATGCCGGTGAGTTCATGGCTATCGGTGTCGGCGGAAGGCCGCTCGGAATGGGCGGAGCATTTGTTGCCGTTGCCAATGATATCACTGCTGGTTATTACAATCCGGCAGGGCTTGCTCACATCAATTATCCGCAGCTTTCGCTTATGCATGACGAGCGCTACGGAAACCTTGTAAATTACAATTATGGTGCAGTTGCAATTCCATACGGCAAAGATTTTTCTTTTGGCGTAAGCGCAGTAAGGCTTGCCGTTGACGGAATAAAAGACACACGAAACGCTCTGTATGATGCCAATGGCGACGGCATACTTGATATTAACAAAGATGACAGGCTAGATTACTCCAAAATCTCCGAATTCAGCAATCAGGACTGGGCAATCTATTTAACCGGTGCAAAAAGAATAAGTGACGAGCTTTATCTTGGCGTTAACCTTAAGGTGGTTAAAAGAGACATCGCAGAATTCAGCGCAACAGGATTCGGTTTTGATGTGGGTGCAATCTACATGCCGATGGAAAATCTCTATCTGGGCGCCAATCTGCAGGACGCAACCACCACGCTGGTGGCATGGAGCACAGGAAGAAATGAACTGGTAAGCCCGACAGCAAAAATAGGTGCTGCTTACAGACTGAATGTGCCCGGCGGTGTGCTTATGCCTTCGGTTGATCTTGATATGAGATTTGAAGGAAGAAATTTTGCTTCACAGTTTAACCTTGGTCCCGTGAGCATTGATCCCCATATAGGCTTTGAATATTCATTCAAAAACCTCTTCATGATAAGAGCCGGTTATAACGACGTTAAACAGTTCACTATAGGTGCCGGCGTTAAACTCCCCAAACTGAATATAGATTACTCTTTCGCAAGATTCAATATGTCTGAAAATGAAAGGCTCCCCGATAGCCATCGTATTTCCCTGATCCTGACTCTTGAAGAACCAAAGTTTATGAGATAAAAGAAACCCCGGTCATGCCGGGGTTTTTTGCTTTAAAGACTTCCTGCTCTTAATAAATTTTTACTTGATTCCTGCCGCACGCTCAGCCTGGTTAATATGCCTTGTGCAGTGGTGAGCCAGCATCAGGAGGGTGTCTGCCAGAGAAAGCTTTATCAGCGATGTGACACTCAGAGGCACTTTGATTTTATTAAGATCCAGCTGTTCTGAAACATCAGCAATGCTGAGTATCTTTTTACAGTCTTCCTGCAGCCTTTCAACAACACCTGCCTTAACAGTGCTTTTTGAAGGATCCATGAATCCCGGGGCTTTTCCTTTTTTAACATTTTCCGGATTGACCATTGAAACAAGAATCTTACCGGTGAGCGTCGGCTTGTATTCAGATGAGGTCCTCATTTTATCCCTGTTTTTATCTGTTATACCGGGAAAGTGTTTAAGATAGAGGTGGTTTGATACAATAAGATGATTAAAACATTCAGCCGGACTCCAGCTATTTGCCGAAGGTTTTTTATTAAGAGTTTCTTCATCCATACCGGAAAATTTTTCTTCCAGCCGTTTAAGATTATATCCGGTCTGCTCTCTGACCGAAGCCAGCAATTGATCAAGGTTCATTAAGATTACCCGCAATATTTATTTGAGATAAACAAAATTAAGAAGGATTATTCTGTTTTTAATAAAAATCTTCTGCTGATTTCTGTTATCAGGTATACGCATAAGATGGCGACCTGATTTTATCTGCAGCCATTGAAAGCATTTATTATACGGAGTAATGCCGGATCTGATATTTCACTGAGGTTCATTAATTAATCCCAAAATAATTTGTACCAAGATGATTAAATTTAACACTGACATAAAAAAAATTAACGGATTTAAATCTAAATGAAAAAAACTGTGCTCCTCCTTGCGTCGGTACTGATTCTGCTGCCGGCTTTATTTTTAATCAGAAACACGGAATATAAAAAGCCTGCCGAAGCAAAATTTATCCCCTCTGAATGGTTTCATTATCAGAGAGCTTATCCCGGAACAGAGATTCCTCATGAAAGATATCTCAAAGCAATGCAGGATAAAGAAAAAATGGTAAGGGAGGCCGACAGGATTTCAACAGTTGAATGGCTGCCCGCAGGACCATATAACATAGGCGGAAGAATAACAGGCCTTGCAGTTGACCCCACGAATATAAACACCATTTACATAGGCGCTGCGGCGGGCGGTTTATTTAAATCAACTGACGGCGGAAATACATGGATACCCAAAACTGACTTTTTCCCCAGCCTTTCTGTGGGCGCGCTTGAAATTGATCCCAATAACCCCTCCGTTTTATACCTCGGAACCGGAGAGGCAAATATCAGTACAGATTCATACGCGGGATTCGGAATGCTGAAATCAACTGATGCAGGTGAAACCTGGTTCCTTTCGGGGCTTGAAAACTCCCGGCACATCGGTGAAATAAAAGTACATCCGTTAAACTCAAATCTTGTTTATGCTGCAGTTTCAGGCGGGCTTTATTCAAAGGGCCCCGAGAGGGGCCTCTATAAATCAACCGATGCGGGCGCCTCATGGAACAAAGTGTTATTCGTTAATGATTCAACTTCAGCAATTGACGTTGAACTCGACCCCACTGACCCCAACAGAATTTACTGCGCCATGTGGGAAAGGCTGAGAGGTCCGACATTCCGTAAAGCGGCAGGAGCATCTTCATCAATATATCTGTCGACCGACGGCGGCACCACATGGACCAACCAGTTAACAGGCTTACCCGTCAATAACAATACAATAGGGAGAATAAGCATTGCTGTTGCACCTTCTGACCCCAACATTGTTTATGCACTTTACAAAACTTCAAATTCTGCAAACGGCACGATAAATGTATTCTACGGATTTTATAAATCAACCAACAAAGGAGCAAGCTGGACCAGAATGCCAAACGGAATTCTGCCGGGCGAGTTCTCAAACTTCGGCTGGTACTTCGGCGAAATAGAGGTTTACCCTGATGATCCCAATAAGATTATATTAGGAGAAATTGATCTTCTGAGAAGCACCGACGGCGGCACTTCATGGATAAACATAACCAACTCTTATAGCGGCACTTTTGAACAGCAGCACCCCGATCAGCATCCGTTCTGGATCAATCCTCAGAACACCAATGTGATTTATGTCGGAAATGACGGCGGGTTCTTTATTTCAACCGATGGCGGTAATATCTGGAATAAAAAATATGACCTGCCCATCTCTCAGTTTTATGCCGCAACAATTGATTATCTGAATCCCGACAGACTTTACGGAGGAACCCAGGACAACGGCACCATGAGAACATGGACCGGAGGACTTTCAGACTGGGATTTTATCTATGGCGGTGACGGCTTCCATACCCAGGTTGACTATACTAATTCAAATATAATTTATGCGGAGTATCAGTTTGGCGGTCTCGGAAGAAGCACAGACGGAGGCAGCAACTTCAGCTCAATCACCAGCGGACTCGACCTCACCAGAACAAACTGGTCGTCACCTTATATCATTGACCCCGCCGAACCGACCATACTTTACTTCGGTTCATACAAATTATTCAAAACAACAAACCGCGGAAACAGCTGGACTGCAATAAGCCCCGATCTTACCCGCGGTCCAAACGGCAGACTCGGAACAATAACCACAATCTCTGCAGAGCTGATCCCATCAACCCAGACCAGAGTTATTTATGCCGGCACCGACGATGCCAAAGTATCGGTCTCAACCAACTCGGGTTCGACATGGACCGATGTCACGGGCAATCTTCCGAACCGTTACATCACTGATGTGGTGGCTGACAGAAGAAACCCCGCGGTAGCATACGTCACTCTTTCAGGATACAACCTTGATAACACAAACCCGCATGTGTTCAGAACAACAGATTACGGAGCATCCTGGACCGATATCAGCGGCAACCTTCCCGATATACCTGTGAACTCAATTCAGGTCGATTTTTCATCTGATTCACTGCTTATAGTCGGTACTGATGCCGGTGTGTTTTACACTAAAAACCTGGGCACGACATGGAGCGTTGCCGGTATAGGCCTGCCGAATTCGCCCGTATTTGATCTGATACTGCATCAACCGACTAAAAAACTTGTGGCTGCAACTCACGGAAGATCAATGTATATGGCAGATATTTCGCCTCTGCTGGGTATTGAGGACGGGGAAAGCAGCATAAAGTCATACAGGCTTTATCAGAACTATCCGAATCCTTTCAACCCTTCAACAGCCATCAGGCTTGATCTCGTTAAAGGGGGCGAAACCAGTATCAGGGTTTATGATGTGGCGGGCAGTGAAGTTGCACTGCTGCATAACGGGTATCTGAAAGCGGGATCGCACAGCTTCACATTCAGCGGAGCTTCACTTAACTCAGGAGTGTATTTCTGCAGACTGATATCCGGCGGCAGCGAATCAGTTATCAAAATGGTTTTACTTAAATAAGGATTTTTGACAGAACACAAATATATGATAGAAATAATCAGCCAGAAAAAAGAGAAGGCCGTACTGGTTGCGGTCAAAACAAGGGATATCAGCGATGAACTGGTGAATGATCACCTCGATGAACTTGAAGAACTGACAATAACCGCAGGCGGTGAAGCGGTATTAAGAATTATTCAGGACCGAAGCTACTTTGATTCAGCCTTCTACATCGGAAAAGGGAAGGCTGAAGAGATAAAACTTTATATTGATGAAAATGATATCGATCTCGTAATCTTTGATGACGATCTTTCTGCGGTGCAGGTCAGAAACCTTGAACGGCTTTTCAACAAAAAGGTGCTTGACCGCAGCGGTCTTATTCTTGATATTTTTGCACTCAGAGCCAGAACAAAGGAAGCGAGAAATCAGGTGGAGCTTGCCCAGCTTGAGTATATGCTCCCCAGACTGACAAGGGCATGGACCCACCTTTCAAAGCAGTACGGCGGCATCGGCACAAAAGGACCCGGTGAAACCCAGATTGAAACAGACCGCCGTATTATTCGCGATAAGATAGAAGTGTTAAAAGACAGATTAAAAAAGATTGAAGAAAACCGCCTCACGCAGACTAAAGGGAGAAAAGATTATACCAAAATTGCACTGGTGGGTTACACTAATGCAGGCAAATCAACTCTTTTTAATCTGCTGACCGATGCCGGAATTCTTGCCGAAGACAAACTGTTTGCAACGCTTGATTCAACCACACGTCAGCTAAATCTCGAGAAAAACGCGAATATGCTCCTGAGCGATACTGTCGGGTTCATCAGAAAGCTGCCGCATCACCTTGTGGCTTCATTCAAAAGCACTCTGAGCGAAGTGAGAGAGGCTGATATTCTGCTTCATGTAATCAATACCCCCCATGAGTTTTATGAAGACCATATCAACGTTGTGAATCAGACACTTAAAGATCTGGGGTGTGAGGATAAAATCATAATTAAAGTCTTTAATAAAATAGATCTTATTGATGACAGCGATAAACTTTCTTACCTCAGAAACAAATATCCTGAGAGTATCCTGATATCCGCCACAAAGGGATTCGGGGTTACAAAGCTGAAAGATAAAATCCTCACAGCCTCTGAGCAGAACTTTTTCAGGGAGACTCTCAGCATAAATATGAATGATTATAAAACCATATCAACCATTCATGAAGTCGCCAAGGTTCTGGACACACAGTATGACGAAGATAAAGTGATTATCTCATTTAAAGCCGATAAAAAGTACTACGATCTTATCATGAACCGTTATTCTGCAGGTAATTTGCAATCCTGACAATATCTGCCAGGATACCGCCTGAGGTAACCCTGGCACCCGCTCCGGGTCCCTGAACAATCATGGGGCGCTCATTGTAATAGACTGTTTTAAGAGAAATAACGTTATCATTTGAACTGAGGCAGTAAAACGGATGAGTTTTATCAACAACTCTCAGTTTTACAGAAGCTTTACCCTCCTCCCATGATGCAATATATCTCAGAACACCCCCTGAAGAACGGGCCTTTTCTCTCAGCTCATCAAAGATGTGATCATAGCGGGGAAGAATTTCAAGAAACTCCTCTGACGTTATATCCGGACTTATTCCCGGGGGAATAAGATTCTCTGTCTGAATATCTTCAGGCTCAAGCCTGTATCCTCCCTCCCGCACCAGGATCAGAAGTTTTCTTGCAGCATCAATGCCTCTGAGATCCTCCCGCGGATCAGGCTCGGTGTATCCCATTTTATGCGACTCTTTAAGGATATCCGAAAAACGCCCTCCTTCAGAGAATTTATTGAAAATATAGCTTAGGGTTCCGCTAAGAACACCCTCTATTCTGAGGATACTGTCGCCGCTGAGCACCAGATCATTTATTGTGTTTATAACCGGCAGACCTGCGCCCACATTTGTTTCATAAAGAAATTTAACGTTATACTGTCTTGCCGCTTTTTTAAGCTGCAGATAATAGTCATAAGAGCTTGAATTAGCTTTCTTGTTGGGAGTGACTATTGATATTGAAGCCGAAAGCACCTGCAGATATTTTTCCATCACTTCACTGCTTGAGGTGCAGTCAACGAAAATGGAGTTTGGCAGATTGGATGATATCATCCTGCTGAAAAAGGCACCGTTCTGCCTTTCAACTCCTTCCCTTTCAAACCTTTCTTCCCACTCATTCACATCAATTCCCTCCTGATCAATAAGCATTCTACGTGTGTTTACTATACCGATAATCCTCAGATCTGTGTTCAGGTTTTCAAGAAGGAAATTAAGCTGATTTCTGATCTGAGTGAAGAGAGTTCTCCCTATGAGTCCCGTACCGGCAATAAAAAGATTAATTCTTTTACGGTCTGAAAGAAAGAATGTATCATGAATGGCATTAAGCGCTTTGGAGAGGTCTTCCGTTTTAATGACAGTTGAAATATTCAGTCTGGAAGAACCCTGCGCTGCAGCAAGAATGCTTATGCCGTTTTTTCCGAGAGCCTGAAACACCTGTCCTGATATGCCGGGATTATTAAGCAGGTTTTCGCCGACAACGGCAAGCAGCGAAACCCCAGTTTCACATATAAATTCACGTATGTAGCCATCTGCCATTTCATGCCTGAGTTCATTCTGAACAAGTTCAGTAACTCTTTCGGTGTTTTCAGGTAAAACGGAAAAGCAGATAGACTGTTCTGATGATGCCTGCGATACCAGAAGTGCACTGACAGATCTTGAAGATAAAACGCTGAATATTCTTGAAGTTATATCGGTTATTGAGGCGAGACCAGTGACGCTTATCTTAAAAAGCGTGACTTTATCAATTGATGATATGCCGGTCACTTTCCTTTTTCCGCTTGAATCAGACCCCGTGATCAGGGTTCCTGGGTGTGAAGGATTAAGAGTGTTCTTGATTCTTATAGGAATATTATCATGAAGCACTGGGTGAATAGTGGGAGGGTATAAAACCTTTGCCCCGAAGTGGGACATTTCCATTGCTTCATAATAGCTGATGCTATCAATCGTGAAAGCTGCCTTAACTTTTCTGGGGTCAGCCGTGAGCACTCCGTCAACATCGGTCCATATCTGCACTTCTTCGGCTCTGAGTGCCGCACCGAAAATTGCTGCCGTGTAATCTGAACCTCCCCTGCCGAGCGTGGTGGTTTCATTGTTTGCCGTGCTCCCGATAAACCCGGTGATAATATTAAGCCCCGGTGATACGGCAAAATATTCTCTTATAAGTCTGTTGGTTTCCTGAAAATTCACTTTGCCATAGCCGAAAGCCGCATCTGTTTTAACAAGAAGGCGGGCATCTGTGTAAACGGCTTGCTGCCCCGAGGCATTAAACGCTTCGGAAATTATAAGACATGAGAGCCTTTCTCCGAAACTCATAACATAATCAAGGCTCCGGGGGGTTAATTCCTTCAGAAGATAAATGCCGTAAAGCACCTGTTCAAGATCGTTCAGGAGCCCGCTGAATTTTTCCTCTTTTGCCGCATCTTCTCCGGCGAGCTCACGGCAGGCGTCAGTATGCCTTTTTTTCAGCGATTCAAACTCATTAACGTAAGAGTGATCACCGGCGGCAGCAGTTTGGGCTGTTCTGATAAGTGTATCGGTAACACCCTGAAATGCCGAGAAAACGACAGAAACAGTTTCACCGTTGTTTATCAGATCTTTGCACACCTGAATAACCTCACGTATTCTGGCCGGAGAGCCAACAGATGAACCCCCAAACTTAATAATTTTGATTCTGTTAAACTTTTCACTCATCGTTCTGTGCCTTCTCTTCTGTAAAATCCCTGATCAGGGCTGTGAGTTTATCGTTTTCAATAAGAAATCCGTCGTGGCCAAAATCTGAATCAATCACTTCAAGCCGGGCTCCGGGGATATTATCGGCAAGAAACTTCTGCTCAGAAACGGGAAAGAGTATATCGGAGCTTATACCAATAACCAGGGTCTGAGCGTTTATTGATTTTAGCACATCTGCCAGGGAGCCTCTCCCTCTGCCAAGGTCATGAGAATCCATCACTTTGCTGAGCGTGTAATAAGTTTCTGAATCAAAACGGTCTGTAAGCTTTTTACCCTGATATCTCTGGTATGAAGCAGCCCTGAATCCGTTTGTTTTCTCTTCTGTTTCTGACTGAGTAAGATTAAAAGCTGAATAGCCCCGGTATGAAAGAAGCGCTACAGCCCGTGCAGCCTGCAACCCGTAAGAGCCGGCCTCCAGAGCCATGCGCTGAGCCTCGTTAAAGGCAATTGCCCAGGGAGATTGTTTGGCATTTGTTGCTATGGGAACAAGGTAATCAAATAATTCAGGTTTAATCACCGCCCATTCAAGAGCTATCTGCCCGCCGATTGAGCCTCCCGTAACAAGCCTTATTTTACTTATTCCGAGATGCTGCCTCAGCAGATCAAGCACCCTGGCCGAATCTCTCACGGTAACAAGGGGAAAATCCTTTCCGTAAACTTTACCTGTAGCAGGATTGACGGAAGTTGGTCCGGTGGTTCCGTAACAGGAGCCGGGGTTATTGGCGCATACAATAAAATGTTTGCCGGGATCAAAGAGTTTACCCTCTCCCACCAGTCCGCTCCACCAGTCATGTGCTTCCGAGTTTGCAGTGTAAGCATGAATAATCCATATAACGTTATCTTCTTTTTCACTTAGCTTACCGTAAGTGGTGTAGCGGATATTCAGCTCCCTGATTTCAATGCCGCCTTCTGTAATGAAAGGATTTTCAGCCCTGTAGTTACCTTTTATCATTTTTATTTCATCAGTTGGTTAATGCAATAGCTTTGTTAAATGCTGCTTCAAAGTCGCTTTTTATGTCGCTGATATGCTCATAGCCGACAGAAACTCTTATCTGACCGGGCTTCACACCGGCAGAAAGCTGTTCCTTTTCTGTGAGCTGTTCATGGGTTGTTGAAGCAGGGTGAATTGCCAGAGTTTTACCATCGCCCACGTTTGCCAGGTGACTAACCAGCTCAAGATTATTTATAACGCTTTTAGCAAATTCCCTGCCCCCTTTAACAGTGAAGTTAAGCACGGCACCAAATCCTTTATTAAGGTATTTAAGCGCTCTTTCATGATACGGATTGTCTTCAAGCCCCGGGTAAACCACTTCATCAATCAGCGGGTGATTTTTCAGCCAGTTTGCGAGCTCTAGAGCGTTATCTGTCTGACGCTCAACCCTGAGTGAAAGAGTTTCAAGGCCCTGAAGCAGGAGAAATGAATTAAAAGGACTTATTGCCGGCCCGAAATCTCTAAGGCCCTCAACTCTTGCCCTGATTATAAATGCAATATTACCGAATTGGCTGCCGGCTCCGAAAACATCGGAGAATACAAGTCCGTGGTAACCTTCGGACGGCTCCGAAAACTGGGGATATTTGCCGTTGCCCCAGTTATACTTTCCTGCGTCAATAATAACGCCCCCTATGCTTGTACCGTGACCTCCTATCCATTTAGTTGCTGATGCCACCACAATATCAGCTCCGTGTTTAATGGGGGAGCCTACATACCCGGCACATCCGAAAGTGTTGTCAACGACAAGGGGTATGTCATATTTTCCGGCGAGTGCCGCTATTTTTTCAAAATCGGGGATATTGAGTCCGGGATTCCCGATTGTTTCAATATATATCGCTTTTGTGTTTTCATCAATCTGTTTCTCAAAAGCTCTGAGGTCATCGCTGTCGGCAAATCTTGCCTGAATGCCAAGGCGTTTGAATGCAACCTTAAACTGGTTATAAGTGCCGCCGTATAAAAACGAGGATGTTACAAAATTATCTCCTGCCTGAAGAATATTATTAAGCGCTATAAACTGTGCTGCCTGCCCTGATGAAACAGCCAGTGCCGCGGCTCCTCCTTCAAGAAGAGCTATTCTCTTCTCAAAGACATCTGTGGTCGGGTTCATGATTCTTGTGTAGATATTTCCGAACTCTTTGAGTCCGAACAGATTGGCGGCATGTTCTGCGCTGTCAAAAACATAAGAGGTGGTCTGATAGATCGGAACCGCTCTTGAATTTGTTGCGGGATCAGGCGACTGGCCTCCGTGTAACTGAAGTGTTTCAAACCTTAAACTGCTGTTATTGCTCATTGCAATACTCCTTTGAATTTTGTGAAAGAATAAAAAGTGAACTGCCGCAAAAAAAAGAAGCCCTTACAGGCTTCAAAGGAGCAACCTGTAAGGGCTACAACCTTTTTAGCATTTTTTAAGTGGTGCAATACGGCACAAATTCCACTGCGGCCATAAAAAAACCGCACATCCGGGATGTCTTTCAGATGACATCATGAATGTGCGGTCTTTGTTAAACCGGGTTTATTTCAGATATCATCTGCGTATCATTTTAGCACCGTGGGCCCGTAACCCGGTTGCTGTTTCTCCCGCAAGGGAAAAAACTCTTGATACATTTTCAATTTTTGTGTCACAAATATAAACCCTGACAATTAATCTGTCAAGGGAAAAAGGGGTTAAGTGAAAATTAACCCCGAAAAATTTATTTATTGTACTCTGTCAAAGTAGCTGAAATAACGTTTTGCCTCAAAAAGCCTCATAACAGGATAAACGTTTTCGTTTTTATCTGCAAATTCTGATCTTGAGTAAAAGAAATCAAGCCTTGCTGTTGAATCAGCCTTGAATTCAGGGTTTTCCTCTAATGTAAAGTAAAACTCTTCTCTCAGACGGTCATCTTTTTCAAGCATTTCTCTGGCAATCGGCTCAAATACGAAATCTTCAACGTATTCTTTTCTTTCCATGCATGAATTGAAATAGCCCCATCTTGCAAGTGAATCAGGGCCAAGAGGTTCAAGCAGATTAAGCAGCACCCTTATAGTTCTCTGGCTGAGAGGAACCATGTATGAGCCGCGCTGAATTTTAACAGTATCCTGGAATGCGATCACTTCAAAATCAGCCTGCATCTTGCCTTCGCTCGGGTAATTTTTAAACTTCACGTTAGTGAACATATACTTTTCAACTTCACAGGTTATATCTCTGTCGAGCACCTTAAATATAACTCCGTGAAGCTTTAAGAGCCGCGGAACCCATTTCAGTTCAGCCGGAATGAGATATGCATCAGGAACCTTTACGGTCTTTATCACTTCGGTTTTATTGTAGTGAGGTATCTCAAATTCGGTTTTTTCATCAGTGTACTGAATTACCTTTTTGCCGGTGATAATGCTTTCGGTTTCACTTGTTTTGTAGCCTTTAAAGAGGAAAGGTTCATTTTCAGAATTTCCTTCAAGCAGAATGGGATATCTCTTTTTCTCCATGAAGAATTTCTGAACCGCTCTTTTATCAGCAAACCTGTTAAGATCTTTCAGTTCCCTGAAATTAGTGTTGATATACTCAATTGTTTCTTCAAGAATGGCTTTGGTGGCAAAAACCCTGTCTTTATAGGGTTTTAAAGAATGCGCCTCAACCAGAAGGCCGAGTCTGTTCTGGGCTGCTGCATAACCTGTTGAATAGCGCGGTTCATATGACCAGCTTGTGATGCCGTCTGTGATATTTTCGGAAACAGGCTCAATATAGGGTGAGATAAGGAATCCTTTGTCTTCAACTCCCTTAATTACCTGTGGTATCATCATTTCGTTGCCGAACTGCACCAGTCTCGGGTCAAGATTATGATGTCTTTCAATTCCGTATGACAGATGATACTGATAATCCAGACCATTGGTTGTATGTGTGTCTATATAAAAATCAGGTGTCCATATTGACCATAATCTGAGAAGCGATTTGATTTCAGCCGAATCAGCCTTAGTATAATCCCTGTTGAGATCAATATTAAGCGCGTTGGTTCTCCAGCCCGAGAGGGTGGGACCCAGCTGATTTGGTCTGTTATTAGCACCCATTCTTTCGTGTCCGTCAGGATTTAAACACGGAATAACAACGAGAATTGTATTTTCAAGCAGATGCTCTTTTTCACGGGTGACTATTATATCACGCAGCAGGAGCATTGAGGCATCTTTGCCTTCAATTTCACCAGCATGAATACCGGCCTGAATAAAAATAATAGCACGTCCGCTTCGTTTAGCCTTTTTCGGCTGAATTTCTTTTGTGCTTGAGCAAATGAGACATTTAAGATCCCTGCCCTGATGGCTTACACCAAAATTTACAATCTTTGCGAAGGGGGATTTATCGGCCAGTCTCGTGAAATATTCAATTGTCGTGTTATAAGATGGGGTTTCCAGGTAGCCGCTTTTTTCGAAATGGGTTTCCCAATCGAAGTTCTGGCCTTGATTGTTATGATAGTAGCTCATCTTCTCTGTATTTATATTTTTGAACGAGGTTGATTATGCAATTAATTGGGCGTAAATGAATTAAAACCCGTTAAACCTGCAAAAATAGGTTACTAAATTACAAATCTTTTTAGTAAAAATGTTAATTTTCATTACAAAATTTTAGATAAAAGAAAATTTAACGGACATTTAACTGTTCATATCTTATCATTTTTCCATTTTCCCTTAATTAAATTTTATGAACAAACCCAAGATTGCTGTTCTCGGCGGGGGTGTAACGGGGCTTACAACTGCGTACCTTTTACTCTCTTCAGGTTATGAAGTTACGGTATTTGAGAAAAACAGCACCGCCGGCGGTATGATAGAAACAACGAGGGAATCAGGTTATGTGATTGACAAAGGGGCAGCCGGATTTATTGACGTCACTCCCGCAACTTTAAAACTGATTAAAGACCTTCAGCTTAAAAATGAACTCGTTTCAGTTTCTGCTTTTAAGAGGTTTGTTCTTAAAAACGGGTCTCTTTTCCCGATGCCTTCAACCGTTA
Source organism: Ignavibacteriaceae bacterium (assembly GCA_013359345.1). Lineage (GTDB taxonomy): Bacteria > Bacteroidota > Ignavibacteria > Ignavibacteriales > Ignavibacteriaceae > JABWCA01. The sequence goes on along the minus strand of JABWCA010000002.1, from coordinate 19,889 downwards.
CCGATTTTTTTTCAACCCCTCTTTTTAATTATAAAAGCAAGCTGAAAATTCTTGCCGAGCCTTTTGTGCCCAGAACAAAAAACGGCTACGCGGTGACAGTTCAGGATTTTATCACCAGAAGGCTGGGGCCTGAATTTTTTGACTATTATTTTGAGCCGTTTGTCAGCTCCGTTTATGCAGGCAGCGGTGCAGATATAAATATCGCCTCCTCTTATCCCGATCTTTTTGCAATTGAGCAGAAATACGGGAGCATAATTGCCGGAATACAGAAGGCGCTCGCTGAATCAAAAAAGAAATCAAACAGGAGTTCCGGGTTTCAGGGTAATTATATCACTTTTAAGAATGGCATGAGTGTATTTACAAATGCTCTGATTTCAAGACTGGGGATAAACCTGACAACAGTTGCAGAGGTTGAAAGCGTCACAAAAAATGAGGATGGTTTTGCGGTCAGTTTTTTTCATACCGGCCGCAAAAAGAGATATGATTGTGATTACGTTGTTTCGGCGCTTCCTGCGTACGCCCTTTCTGCGGTTTTAGGCGAAAATTACTCTAATTTGAAAAAAGATCTCCTGAAAATAAAATACAGCTCTCTTGGTTCTCTGTTTGTAACTTTTAAGAAAGCAGATCTGGGAATACCTTTTGACGGTTCTGCAATCATGATTCCGGGTGCTGAAAAGATGCCGTTTCTCACAGTGCTGTGCAATTCTGAAATTAATACGGCTTCTGCACCGCCTGATGAATCGGCGTTCACTATATTGTTCGGAGGGGAAGATAACGGAGACCTGCTGAAAAAGGAGCCGGCCGAAATCAAGAAAGAACTTATAAGCGCGTTCAGCGGTATACTGAAAATTAAAAACAAGCCTGTTACAACCAATCTCAGGATCTGGAAAAACGCCGTTCCACGGTATCACAAAGGTTATGATAAAATTCTCCGGAATCTTAATGACTTTGAAGAGATTAACAGGGGCTTTTTTGCCACAGGCACCTTTACAGGCGGGGTGCCGGTTGGGGAATGTATCAGAAATGCGGAAAAAACTTTCGGCAGAATAAAAAACCATATAGATAAAAAGGTATGATTTTATGAGAATTGCTTTTGCCTCTTCTGAGGTTTTCCCTTTTGCAAAGGTTGGCGGTCTTGGTGATGTATCAGGTGCCCTTCCGAAAGCTCTTACATCGCTGGGTCACGATGTGAAAGTGTTTCTGCCCCGATATTCTGCAATTAACGAGTTCGGGCACCATATTGAATATGTTCATCAGGTTGGAGAAATGCCCGTAAGAGTTGCCGGAAACACTCATACTACCAGGGTCTTTAAGACTAACCTTCCCGATTCAGCGGTTGAAGTTTATCTGATTGACTGCCCCCACTATTATCACAGGAAAGACTACAAAAACACACACCTTATCTATACGAGCCAGGGTGATGAAGATGAAAGATTTATCCATTTTTCAAAAGCGGTTATCGAAACAATCCAGAGGCTGAAATGGGCGCCTGAAATTCTTCACGTTAACGACTGGCCAACAGCTATTATTCCGCTGCTGCTCAGGGATAATTACAGCTGGGACCGTTTTTTTGATAAAACTGCCACAGCAATAACTATTCATAACATAGGGTATCAGGGCAGATTTTCAAAAGATACTATCTATAAGGCCGAGATACGCCCGGAACTCTTTTATCAGAACAGCCCCATTGAAGTATGGGGGAGTTTCTGTTTTCTGAAAACGGGTCTGATGTATTCTGACGTTATCAATACCGTAAGCATGACATATGCCCGTGAGATAACCACCTCTGATTACGGCGAAGGTTTGCAGGGAGTGCTTAATTACAGGATCAATGACTTTTTCGGGATACTCAACGGTGTTGATTATTCTGTATGGAATCCTGACCGCGATCCCATGATCCCATACCGCTACACAAGAGATGACCTTTCAGGCAAAACAGAAAACAAAAAATACCTTCTCAGATATTTTCATATGCCTTTTCACCACGGCACTCCTGTAATAGGAATGGTTTCAAGGCTTGTGGGGCAGAAAGGTTTTGATATTATAGCCGATGCGGTGGCAGAACTTCTGCAGCTCCCCGCTCAGTTTGTGGTGCTTGGCAGCGGCGAGCAGAAATATGAAGATCTTTTTGAGTTGCTCCATCATAAATTTCCTGACAAAGTGGGTATCTGGAGAGGAAAAAACGAGGAGCTTGCTCACCTTATTGAGGCGGGTTCTGATATGTTCCTTATGCCGTCTCTCTATGAACCCTGCGGACTTAATCAGATATACAGCCTTAAATACGGCACTGTGCCGCTGGTAAGAAGAACGGGCGGACTGGCAGATACAGTAATGGACTGGCATGAACATTTCGGGGCACAGGACGGTACCGGATTCTCATTTTATGATTACACAGGACCGGCTCTTGTCTCCACTGTTAAAAGGGCTATTGAAACCTACCATCACAGGGATGCATGGCACAAGCTTATGCTGAACGGAATGGCCAAAGACTATTCATGGGAGGTTTCTGCAAAGCGCTATGAACTGATGTACCATCACGCAATTGCAAAGAGAAAATAAAAAAGGCAGGGTGACCCGCCTTTTTTTACCAGATTTCTGATTTTATTAAATCAATTTCCAGAAAATGTTTATCTCTTGTGATAACTGTTAAATTATTTTGAAGTGCTGCTGCCGCAATCCAAATATCATTTTCAGGAATTGGCTTACCCTTCAATCTTAAATTATTCTTGATTTTGCCATAATATGCAGCTGTAATAAGATTTAATTCCAATAGCTAAGCTATTTCAGCAAAGTCATTTATTTTTTTTATGTTTTGTTTCGATTTTTCAGATTTTTCAGCTCCATAAAATAATTCTCCCATACTGATATTGCTTACCGCAAAGTAATCTGATGATTTAAGTTTCTCAACTATTTCCTGTTCATTATTAAATAATGCAATAATGATGTTTGTATCAAGAAGTTATCTGCCACTCATCCCCGTCAACCTTTTCACAATCTTTTGAAATGGCATCAGAAATTTGTTTTAACTGATCTTTTTCTATGTATCCCGCAAAATCACTGATGCGGGTTTTTTTCTTCTTTTTTTCTTTTTTTATCAGGTTATCGATAACCTCTTTATATTTTTCATAATCGAGTACCGCAGCTATCTTTTTTCCGTTTTTATCAATAATAAAATTTAATCCTTCCATGGCCACACCTCATTCTGACTCTTAAATTATTAAAAATATCAATTTTTTTTCAATTATTCATCATCAATAAAACTGCAGATTCATGCTGAAAATAAAAAAGGCGGGGTGACCCGCCTTTTTTTTCGCATCTTAAATATTAAGACTATTCTTCATCATCCTCGGGCACATACTTGGCAATATCAGAGATATTATCACCCTCATAAAGGTTTACTATCCTGACACCCTGGGTGTTTCTGCCCATCACACGGATATCCTTCATTGACATTCTTATTGCCATACCCTGAATAGTTATGACTATAAGCTCTTCGCTGTCGGTTACTTCCATGATGGCAATGAGTTTACCGGTTTTTTCGGTGGTTTTAACGGTTATTATACCTTTGCCGCCTCTGCCGGTAACCCTGTAATCAGAAACATCAGATCTCTTGCCGTAACCATTATCGGTAACCGCAAGAATGGTGCCCTGTCTCTTGATCACAAGCATGCCCACAACAAAGTCGCCTTTTTCAAGGGTGATACCCTTAACACCTGTTGCTGTGCGGCCCATATCGCGCACTTTTGCCTCATCAAATCTTATTGCAAGACCTTCATGTGTGCCAATGATGATATTATCACCCTTTTCACATATTTTAGCTGCTATCAGATCATCGCCGTCAACCAGATTAATGGCATTTATACCATTTCTTCTCACATTGCCGTAGGCAGAAAGAACTGTTTTTTTGATTGTGCCGTTTTTGGTGCACATGATAAGATACTGGTCGTTTCTGAATTCCTTAACGGCCACAAATGCTTTAATCTTCTCATCTTTTTCCTTTTCAATAAGGTTGATGACCGATTTGCCTCTTGCTGTTCTGCCGACATCCGGAATCTCATGCACTTTAAGCCAGTAGACCTTTCCTTTATCAGTGAAGAAGAGAATATAATGATGAGTTGAAGCAATAAACATCGTTTCAATGAAATCTTCATCTTTGGTGCCTGCTCCGGTAACTCCTCTGCCTCCGCGTTTCTGTTTGCGGTAACCGCTCACGGGGAATCTCTTGATGTAACCCTGATGAGAAATTGTCACAACAACATCCTCTTCGGCTATAAGATCCTCAATCGAGAATTCATCATACTGGTAAACTATTTCTGTTTTTCTGCCGTCACCGTATTTCTCTTTAAGCTGAAGAAGTTCTTCTTTTATGATCTGCTTTCTGAGTTCTTCAGATTCAAGAATGCTTTTGAGTTTTTCGATAAGCTGAATCACTGCTCTGTATTCATCTTCAATCTTCTTTCTTTCAAGACCTGTAAGGCGCTGAAGTCTCATATCGAGAATTGCTTTTGCCTGTATCTCTGAAAGTCCGAACTTTGACATAAGGTTGTTTTTAGCAGTTTCAACATCTGCTGATTTCTTTATTGTCTCAATAACTTCATCAATGTTATCAAGAGCAATTATATAACCTTCCAGTATATGAGCTCTGCGCTCGGCCGCATCAAGATCAAACTTTGTTCTTCTTATGAGCACATCCATTCTGTGATCAAGGAAGTGCGTCATCATCTCTTTAAGGTTAAGTATCTTTGGCACGCCGTTAACAAGTGCAAGCATTATAACGCCGAATGTTACCTGCATCTGGGTGTGCTTGTAAAGCTGATTCATAAGAGTTGCGGGCTGGCCGTCTTTCTTAAGCTCAATCACCACTCTCATACCATCGCGGTCAGATTCATCGCGTATATTTGAAATACCTGTCAGCTTTCCTTCTTTAACAAGCATGGCTATCTTTTCAATGAGAGTGGCCTTGTTAACCTGGTAAGGAAGCTCAGATATGATAATGCTTGTTTTTCCGTTTTTCTGAACCTCGGTGTTTGCCTTGGCGCGGAGAATTATTTTGCCTCTTCCCGTGAGGTAGGCATTTTTAACTTCTTCATAACCGAATATGATACCGCCGGTGGGGAAATCAGGAGCAGATATATGCTTCATGATATCCTCAACTGTAATTGCGGGGTTATCAATAACCTCAACAAGCCCGTTTATAACTTCGGTCAGGTTATGAGGGGGAATGTTTGTTGCCATGCCAACCGCAATACCGCTTGAACCGTTTACGAGCAGATTAGGAAGATAAGAGGGTAATACTCTCGGCTCCTGCAGGGTATCATCAAAGTTGGGTGCAAAATTAACTGTGTTTTTGTCGAGATCGCGCAGCATTTCATCTGCAATACGCGCAAGCCTTGCCTCGGTGTAACGCATTGCCGCAGGTGAATCGCCGTCAACAGACCCGAAGTTACCCTGTCCGTCAACGAGCGGATATCTCAGTGAGAAATCCTGCACCATTCTGACCATGGTGTCATAAACGGCAGTATCACCGTGAGGGTGGTACTTACCGAGAACCTCACCCACAATTCTTGCTGATTTTTTGTACGGCTTGTTATAAGGAACCCCGAGCTCATACATACCGTAGAGAACCCTTCTGTGAACCGGCTTAAGACCGTCTCTCACATCGGGCAGCGCCCTTGAAACAATGACCGACATTGAATAATCGATATAAGATGATTTTAACTCATCTTCCAGATTTATCGGAATGATTTTATCAAAAAGTGTATTCATAGTTTGTATTATTCTTTAAATATCGAGATTTCTTACATATCTGGCGTGCTTTTCAATGAATGCACGGCGCGGTTCAACGCTGTCGCCCATAAGCACTTCAAAAAGTTTATCTGCATTTGCAGCCGATTCAAGATTAACCTGCAGAATAGTCCTGGTTTCCGGATTCATAGTGGTCTGCCACAGCTGCTCGGGATTCATTTCACCGAGACCTTTGTAGCGGGATATAACCACGCCTTTAGGGCTTCCGGTTTCGTCAAACTGCTGATCTTCGGTCTCTTCAACTTTGGCTTTGCCCACCTTAAGTCTTTTCAGAACCTCATCCCTCTCTTTATCATCATAGGCGTAGAATTCTTCACGTCCTTTTTTGATTTTATAAAGCGGGGGCTGGGCAATGTAGATTTTTCCGGCCGTTATCAGTTCTTTCATGTATCGGTAAAGGAATGTGAGCAGAAGGGTTCTGATGTGTGAACCGTCAACATCCGCGTCAGTCATAAGGATAACTTTACCGTATCTGAGTTTAGTGACATCAAATTCGGAATCAATGCTTGTGCCAACTGCGGCAACAAGCGCCTTTATTTCATTATTTTCAAGAATCTTGTTAAGTTTTGATTTTTCTACATTCAGAATCTTGCCTCTGAGCGGCAGGATAGCCTGGAATCTTCTGTCGCGTCCCTGTTTTGCAGAGCCGCCCGCCGAGTCACCCTCAACAATAAACATTTCGCAATGTTCGGGATCTGTTATTGAGCAATCGGCCAGTTTTCCCGGGAGGTCAAAATTATCAAGGGCGTTTTTCCTTCTTGCAAGATCGCGGGCTTTTCTGGCGGCTTCCCTTGCTTCTGCTGCCCGGAGACATTTTTCAATGACTTTTTTACCGACACCGGGATTTTCTTCAAGAAACTCAGCCAGTTTTTCATTAACGAGGGTTTCAACCGCGCTTTTTGTCTCACTGTTGCCAAGCTTTGTTTTGGTCTGCCCTTCAAACTGGGGCTCCATTACCTTAACAGATATAACCGCAGTTAAACCTTCCCTGAAATCATCACCCGAAAGAGTAACTTTTGTGTTCTTTACAAGATTGTTTTTCTGGGCGTAGTTGTTAAGGCTTCTTGTAAGGGCTGATTTAAAGCCCACGAGATGAGTGCCCCCCTCAGTGGTGTTAATGTTATTAACATACGAGAATATATTCTCAGAGTAGCTTTCATTATACTCAAAAGCTATTTCAATGGGGGTGCCGTCTTTTTCGCCTTCAATATAAATCGGTTTATGAAGAGGTTTTCTGTCTTCATCGAGATAATTTACAAACTCAATGATACCGCCTTTATAGTGGTAAACTTCTTCCTCTTTTGATTCCTCGCGGGTATCCTTAATATTGATGGTTATATTTTTATTAAGGTAAGCGAGCTCCCTCATTCTTCCGGCAAGAGTGTCAAACCTGAATTCGGTGTTTTTGAAAATCTCATCATCCGGCATAAAAGTAACCTTTGTGCCTGAGATATCTTTAGCAAGGGTTTTCACTTCTTTAACGGCAGCAACGGGAATGCCCTGGCGGTATTCCTGATAATAAACTTTTTTATCTCTGGTAACTTCCACCTTAAGCCATGATGAAAGGGCATTAACCACCGAAACACCAACTCCGTGAAGTCCGCCCGATACCTTATAAGTATCTTTATCAAATTTGCCCCCTGCATGAAGCACTGTCATCACCACTTCAAGAGCTGAACGTTTTTCTTCCGGATGGATATCAACCGGAATACCTCTTCCGTTATCTTCAACCGTTACCGAGCCATCCTGATTGATGGTAACCAGCACGGTATCACAGAATCCGGCAAGCGCCTCATCAATACTGTTATCCACAACCTCATAAACCAAATGGTGCAAACCGCGGGTACCAACGTCGCCAATGTACATGGCGGGTCGTTTTCTCACCGCTTCAAGTCCTTTCAGGACGTTGATATTCTTTGCACTGTATTCCTGATTGTTATTTGTCATTCTGTTGCCTGCAATAATATTACACTTTATTTACAAATTTTATTTCTGTGACCACTTCTTCCTTAAACCAGGTGTTAATCCTGTTAATCATAAGCTGGTCATTAGTTTTAAGTTCATGTTTCAGAACCGAATTATCAACATACAGAGAGAGTGCCCCGTTTCTGAATTTTGTGACCGTCACATGGTCTTCAAGTCCGGGAAAAATCTCATGAAATTTTTCGGTTATCTCTGCATTTTTAATGGTTTTTCTGATATTCTCAAAAGCCGGATCGGAATAAAACACATCGCCGAATTTCTTAAACATTTCAGGCTCTTATTTTACCTTCTTCAATGTTAAAGCATGAATTACCCGTATCTGAAACGAGGCTCTGATAATTTGAAAAATCAGTCAGCGTTATAAAAGCCTGTCCTATCTCAGATAGAAAACTGCTTATCTTAACAGATCTGTTCTGATCAAGCTCCCCGAAAACATCATCAAGCAGAAAAACAGGTGTTCTGTTAAGAATCTGCTTCAGATAAAAGAACTGTGCAAACCTGAGAGCCACCTGAAAAGTTTTATGCTGCCCCTGCGAGCCGTAGCTCTTAAGCAGTTTATCATTCAGATAAAAAAGAAATTCATCTCTGTGCGGTCCGTAGAGGTTAACCCCCCGGTAAATTTCCTTATCGCGGTTTTTCTTAAGGAGTTCTGAAAATTTTTCAGGAGTATCATAACCATTAACATAAATAGAATCATACCTGATAACTGGTGTTTCCTTAAGCTCAACTACCTGCCTGAAAGCATCTGTTACATATTCATTAAAGCCCGTAAGAAATTTCTCACGGTATTTCATCAGCTCCATACCCTCTTTAACGAGCTTTTCATCCCAGGCATCAAGCTCATCAAACAGATAACTGAGCCTTTTTTCCCTGATCATGTTAAGCAGGGCAGCCCGTTGTTTAACCGTCTTTGAATAATCCATAAGGATTTCAAAGTAGAGTTCGCTTGACTGGGAAATTATAGAATCGATTAACCTTCTTCTCTCGGTGGCGTAGCCGTGGGTGATTTCGGAATCAGCAGGAGTAAGGAGAACAACAGGAAATTTTCCGATTATATCAGAAATCCGGGTAATATTTTTCGAATCTCTAAGGTACCTTTTTTTCTTTTCATCCCTCAGATAGATTACTTTAACATCAGATTCTGTTTTTTCACTTACCGTTGCCGAGACTTCATAACCCTCGCTCTCAAAACCGGCAAGTTCGGAATCTGACGATGATTTAAAACTCTTTGTTGTGCAGATCAGATAAATTGATTCTAAAATGGTCGTTTTTCCTTGTCCGTTACCACCAACTATAAAGTTCAGCTTTTCAGAAAAGTTGAAAATTGAGTTTTTATGTATTCTGAAATTTTTAAGTCGTAACGAATTAACAATCATTTTTTAGTAATTAAGCCTTATAGGCATAGAGAGCATAAGTAAAGTCTCTCCTTCCTTAAGCTCAACAGGTTTTATTAAAACTGCTCTCGTGGGCGTATCCATATGCACTGTTATTTTATCGCCTTCCATGTGTGAAAGTATATCAATGAGATGAGAGCTTTTGAATCCGATGGTCAGATCCTGACCCACATAATCAATCATCATATTTTCAGTCGCTTTTGAACCGGATGAAATATCCTGCACGGTTATCTCAAGATTATCTCTCGTGAAAACAAATTTAACCTGATCAACCATTGACTGTGATGATACCACCGAAACGCGTTTTACAGTTGAAAGGAGATTATCTTTGCTGAGTGTTGCAATATTGTTATTCTCTGCCGGAATCACATTTCTGTAATCGGGATAATTCTGCTTGATCAGCCTTGATATAAGCTGAATATTCTCCATTCTGAAAAGGACCTTATCCTTTCCTATATGGAATATCTCAACATCACCCAGGTCCATGATTTTTGCAAGGAGGTTCAGGGTTTTCTCGGGGATGATCATATCTCCGCTCTTTTCAGGAACCAGAACAGGGCTGAACAGCTGAACAAGCTTATGGCCGTCTGTGGCAACAAAATTTGTTCCCTCTGTGGTCATGTCAAAAAGTACACCTGTAAGAGAAAGCTTAACCGGATCTTTTGAAGCGGCAAATGTTGTGAGATGTATGATTCTTTTAAGATTTGCGGGACTTAAAGTTATTTTATCTGCATCGGCGAAATCAGAAAATTCAGGCACCTGAGGATATTCTGAAGCGGGGAGATAATTAAGATCATATTCACCGTTCTCACTGGTTATCTTCAGGAGGCTGTCATCAACTTTTTCAAAAGTAAGTGCGCTGTCGGGAAGGTTTCTTACCAGTTCGGTAAGCAGCTTTCCGGGCAGCAGAAGGCTCATGTCAGATTCACTGTTAACGGGAAACACCGCTTTAATTGTATTTTCGTTATCAGAAGCAGTAATTGATAAAACATTATCTTTTATATCAATGAGTACGTTGTAGAGTACCGGTAACACGGTTCTTGCAGGAATAGCAAGCGCCACTTTAGAAAGTACTTTATCAAATTCTTTACTGTTAATATTAAACTTCATTTTTCCTCCGAATGCAATTGCGTAATTTACGAAAAAATTAAGAGATGTTCAATAACCGATTGCAAACAGATGAGCTTAACTCTCTGATATCACACATTAAAAAGGATAATAACCGGATGTAAATACACAGCTTTACTGAAAACCCTGAGTTATCCACACTTCCTCTCATATTATCTATTAATATTCTTTTAAAAAATTTAAAATATTATTATGTTGGTAGCGTGTGGATATGTTGATAATCCCGCAAACCACAGAAACGCATGGCTTTACGGGTGCAAAAAACAAAAAAGCCGGGTGGAAAACCCGGCTCAGAAAATCAGTTTATTCACATTGTGGATAAGTGTTAAGTTATCCACAACTTTACCAACACCTGTTTTTTAAGTTATCAACATTTTATGAACAGGCCAGTTCTATCTTTATTTTAAGGTCATTGAGGGTGTCTTTGAATGAAGGATCATCGGTAAGCATCTTTTCAACCGACTCGCACGCATGAATAACGGTTGAGTGATCTCTGCCCCCAAAGTGCAGGCCGATGTTTTTCAGGCCTGATTTTGTCATGGTTCTTGAAAGATACATGGCCACCTGCCGCGCATGAACAATTTCCTGCCGTCTGGTCTTATCCCGAATTTTCTTTTCGTCAATTGTGAAAAACTCGGCCACCGTTCTGGTTATGACATCAATGGAGATGTTAACTCTTTTTGCTGTTGAGACCTCCTTGACGGCTCTTTTTACCTGTTCAAGGCTGATATCGGCTGATTTAAGAGAGACATTCGCCAGAATCTTTATAAGACAGCCCTCAAGCTCACGGATATTTGATGTGATATGGTTTGCTATATACTCAACCATGTCATTTGAGAGCATGATCCCGAACGATTCGGCTTTTTTGCTGAGTATGGCTATTCTTGTTTCAAGATCGGGGGGCTGAATATCAACAGTGAGTCCCCAGTTAAACCTCGAAATAAGCCGGTCGTTCAGACCTTTAAGGTCCTTCGGCGGTTTGTCGCTTGAAATGATGATCTGTTTTTTGTTCTGATGAAAAATATTGAATATGTGGAAAAAGAGATCCTGTGTTTTTTCTTTCCCGATAAGGTGCTGAATGTCATCAAGAATCAGGACGTCATAATTCTTGTACACATTTGAAAACTCATTATGCATATTCTTTTTGATAGCATCAACAAAATCAATCGTGAACTGCTCGGTTGAGATATATTTAATCTTTTTTTCGGGAAAGTTTCCGTAGATTGAGTTTCCCGCAGCCTGGATCAGGTGTGTTTTCCCAAGACCAACGCCGCCGTAAACAAAAAGGGGATTAAAAGGAGTGCCCCCCGGATTTTCACTGATGGCCATAGCTGCGGCAGTTGCCAGCTGATTGCCCTCGCCCTTGATAAAGTTTTCAAACGTATAGTTAGGTTTAAGGTTGCTCTCAGAATAATCGCTGGCTTTTGAAGGCTCCTCTGAAATCGTGATTCTGCTGCTTTTGGGGGCAGATTCAACATAAGGAGCCGGTGAATCCTTTTCCTCAAGAATAACGTAATCAAGCCTCGCTTCGTGACCAAGCACATTTTTTACAGCCTTATGAAGGAGTTTGCTGTACCTGCCTTCAATCCACTCCCAGAAAAAACTGTTGGGCACCTGTATCTTGAGGGTTAAGTCATTTACATCAATAGCTTTAATGGGTCTGAACCAGGAGTTAAACGTTCCTTCGGGAACCTCCGGCTTAATTATGGAAAGACATTCTTTCCATGCAACTGCTGCTTTATGTATGTTCTCCTGTGTAAAAAGAGACTCATGTGTCATAAGTTATCCACAACCTGAACTGTTTAATTAAATTATTAAAATCAGAATATTCAGAACTTTATTATATGTGTTAAAAAAATGTTAATTAATTAAGAGGGTTTAACTTATTATAATATAATGAGTTATGAATTATAAACTTATATGTGGCAGGGTTTAATCGCAAATAACGACGTTTATTCCTGCTTCTGTATCGTGAAACATTTTCACGCGGGGAAAATATCCACAAGTTATCCACAAATTTTACACCCGTGTTCTTATGTCAAAGTTAAGAAGAGGTTATTATTGAGTCAAATTAAATTATCTGAACCTGACATTAATTTTTTGGGGAGCAAAATTTACGAAAAAAAAATCTGATTTTAACCCTTTGTTCTGAATTATTGCGCTGCAGTTTTATTATTTTGCCTTTGAATTTTTATAACGGATCATCAATATGTCAGAAAAATACACAATAAACCCGGCACGATACAGACTCCTGCAGGATGGCAGCGGTTCCGCTGCAGGTCCCGTAATATACTGGATGAGCCGTGAACAACGCGCCGAAGATAACTGGGGCCTTCTTTTTTCACTTAATCTTGCGCTGCAGAATCAGAAACCTCTCATTGCGGTTTTCACCCTTGCCGGTGATTTCCTCGGGGCAACATTAAGACAGTATGATTTTATGTTCGGCGGGCTTGCAGAAACCGAAAAAAATCTTGAAGCCCTGAACATACCTTTTGTGGTTCTGAAAGGAAATCCGCCGCAGGAAATGGCTGAGTTTGTCAGGGAAACCGGTGCGGCTGATGTTGTTTCAGATTTTGATCCGCTTAAGATAAAAAGGGTCTGGAAAAGGGATTTTGCAAGGGATACCAAAGCGCGATTCTGGGAAGTTGATTCACACAATGTGGTCCCCGCTCTCCATGTCACCGACAAGGAGGAGTTCGGAGCGTACACAATAAGGCCCAAAATAACAAGAAAGCTGGGGGAGTTCCTCACTGATATACCGGCACCCGAGCCTTATGCTTTGAATAATCACGGAATTAAACAGGCCAATAACTATACAGAGATACTTGCATCACTCAATACAGATAAAGAAGTTAAGCCTGTAAAATGGCTTAAACCGGGAAGCGCAGAGGGGAAAAATAATCTCGAGCTTTTTATTTCAAAAAAACTCAGAGGATACTCAGAGGAGAGAAATGACCCCACGCTTAAGGGGCAGTCAGATCTTTCACCCTATTTTCACTTCGGGCAGTTATCACCCCAGCGGGCAGCGTGGGAGGCATTCACCCGCGCTCCCGAATCAGAATCAAAGCAGGCTTTTCTGGAGGAACTTATTGTAAGAAGAGAGCTGGCTGATAATTACTGCTACTTTAATAAAAAATATGACCTTTTTGACGGATTTAAAGACTGGGCTAAAAAGACTCTGAATGATCACCGTGATGATAAGCGGGATTATATCTATAATGAAGCGCAGTTTGAGAAGGGAGAAACCCACGAAGACCTCTGGAACGCCGCTCAAAAAGAAATGATTAAAAAAGGTAAAATGCACGGCTTCATGAGAATGTACTGGGCTAAAAAGATACTTGAATGGAGCGAAAGTCCTGAAGAGGCCCTGAGAATTGCTGTTTATCTGAATGACAAATACGAGCTTGACGGACGTGATCCCAACGGATACACGGGAGTGGCGTGGTCAATCGGGGGAATACACGACAGAGCCTGGACCGAAAGGCCGGTGTACGGAAAAATAAGATATATGAATTACAACGGCTGCAAAAGAAAATTTGACACTTCATTGTACATTGCAATGAATTCATGAATCTGTTTTAATAAAATATTGTTATAAGATCTTGAATAAGTTCTTATAAAATCGTAACTTTGGAGTCATTTTTTAAAGAGAAAGGTAAACCATGGGCAAAGGTGATCGCAGAACAAAACGCGGTAAAATTTTCAGAGCCTCAAACGGCAACAGCCGCCCCTCTATGCAGAAAAAAAGAGGGTTAAAAAAACAGCAGAAAGCTGCTGAGACAAAATAAGTTTATGAGTGCCCCGCACTTTTTGTGCGGGGAACCATAACTCTTTTAATTTCAATTCTGAAAACCCCCTTAAACTTCAATGAATCAGGACTCCGTACAATACAAATTAGTGACGTTTTATAAATACGTCGATATAGACGATACCCTGCTGCTTCAGTCAGAACTCCTTAATTACTGCGGTTCTTACGGACTTAAAGGTAAAATTTATGTTGCATCCGAAGGTATAAATGCATCGGTATCAGGTTCCGCAGAAGCGGTTGATAATTTTAAAAATTACATCAGATCAATAATCTTTTTCAGGGATGTGATTTTTAAGGAAGACACCACCGGTTTTGTTGCATACAGCAAATTGTTTGTAAGAATAAAAAATGAGCTTGTCAATCTTGGCGTTCCCGGGCTTACTCCGAAAAACGGAGGCAAAAGACTCAAGCCAAAAGATCTGGTCGGTTTTTATTCGGAGGGGCGTGATTTTATCATAGTTGATACCAGAAACAACTATGAAAGCAGGATAGGTCATTTTAAAAATGCTCTGCTTCCCGAAATTACAAATTTCAGGGAATGGCCTGAGGTTGTTAAAAATCTGGAACAATATAAAGATAAAACAGTCATAACATATTGTACGGGCGGAATCAGATGCGAAAAAGCATCTGCTTATATGGTTGAGCAGGGTTTCAGGGATGTATATCAGCTTGACGGCGGAATAGTGACATTTCTTAAGGAGTGTCCCGATACCGTCTGGGAAGGCGGAATGTTTGTTTTTGATGAAAGAAGAGTTGTTGAAGCAAATACCCGTGAAGACCTGAGATACACCGCTAAATGCATTCACTGCGGCACTCCCACAGCTTATCACATCAATTGCCATAACCTTGATTGTGATAAAATTATAGTCTGCTGCCATGAATGCAAAGTGAAATATGATTACAGCTGCTCAGATGAATGTAAAAAGGCCCCTAACAGACGACCCAAACGATACGGCTAATAAATTTTACGGATGATACGCATAAAAACGATACTTCTTTTTGCAGTGCTTGCCGCTCAGGCATTTTCATACACTGACACGATTAAAACATATTTTGATAACGGTCAGATAGAATCTGCAATACCATATTATAACGACCTCAGAGAGGGTCTTGCACAATTTTATTACCCCGGCGGAACCCTTAAAAAAGAAGTTACCTATTATGCCGGAAGAATTGAGGGTGCGGTGAGAATTTACAGTGAAGCAGGCAAACTCACCGAAATGTTTGTGATTGAAAACGGCAGAAGAAACGGACCCACCGATTACTTTGACACCGCAGGAGTATATATAGAATCTGTCATTTTCCAGGATGGCGCACAGGTTTATAAAAATGCACTCGAGGATGTGTTTAATCAGAAATCTGACCCTGGGATCACCGATATAACCAAAAAAATTGAGGATACAAAGCCCGCCGAGGAAAAGCCCGACAGCTGGAACCCAGTGCATGACACAAAGCCCGTTCCGCCTGTTGTGACGAAGAAACAGGTTCCGCTTGAAGATGATCCCGCATATTACACCACTGTTGACAGCGCGGCCGTGCCGAGAGATGGCATGGAGGAGTTTTATTCAAGAATTGTTTACCCAAAAAATGCGCTCGATGAAGATATACAGGGAACTGTAAAGATTAAGGTTTTTGTGGATAAAAAAGGAATTGTCACAAACACTGAGCTTATAGAGGGAATTGGCTACGGGTGTGATGAAATAGCACTCATGACGGTAAAATATACCAGATTCACCCCTGCGATACTTGCGGGAGTGCCGGTAAACTCTCAGCTCGTCTTTGATGTGGTTTTCAGTATACCTTAAACCCGAGAGCCCTCAGCCGGTCGGTAAGAGAACTGTTGTACGGGGTCAGTTTGATATTGTAATTTGAAAACTCCCGCCGCAGGCTGTAATTTTTTCTGAGATCATCAAAATAACCCGCCCTTTTTTCTTTTGCAAGAAACTTCAGTTTTTTCATTTTTGCCGTATCGGCATCAATATCATAGATATGCCTGGTTATCCTGTAAAGAATCTCCTCAGTGGGGAGCGTTGAATTTATTTCGATAAGATGATTTTCAACTTTCGGGAGTCTCGGGGTAAAATATGGATCGGTTTTGAGGAAACGTGCGAGCTTCTCATGAAGAATCCGGGTTCCGTTAATTTTTCCTTCAAGCGAATAACCCGCCACATGGGGGGTTGCAGTAAAGCTTTTTCCCAGCAGCGGTATATTAATATCAGGTTCACCCTCCCATACATCAGCAGAAATCACTGAATCAAAAATGGTAATGGCATCAAGCAGCGCCTTGTTTTCAGCAACCTCGCCGCGTGAGCTGTTGATGATGTATGAACCGGTTTTCAGGTACTTTATATTGTGTTCATTCAGGAGACGGAGCGTGGGATGCGCGCCTGAGGTGACCAGCGGTGTGTGAAATGTAACTATATCAGCTGAGAGGGCATCCTTAAGTGAACTGAACTTAAAATCAGTTGTTCCCGCTTCCATAAGGGGCGGATCATTAAGAATATACTTTTTGTCAAAAACCTCAAGAAAATTTTTTATTCTGCTGCCGATATTGCCGGCACCTATAATTCCGGTAATGAGGTCTGAGGGTCTGTCATTTTCGACTATATATTTTGAGTAGAGTGTAATGAAATACTGCGCAACAGCATCGGCATTGCACCCTTTGGCATCCGTGAAAACAATTCCTTTTTTTGCGAGATACTCAGTATCAACGTGATCTGTGCCTATGGTTGCCGTGCCAATAAACTTTACGCTGCTCCCCTCTAGAAGTGCGGCGTCGGCTTTTGTGACCGATCTTATCAGAAGAACATCAGCATCTCTGATTATTTCGGGGGTGATCTCTCTTCCCGGCATTGCAATAATCTCACCAAAACCGGAAAAAGCCTCATGAAGCATCTCAATGTTTTCGTCGGCAACAATAATTGTCTTATTTCTTATTAACATATATTTGGAAATTAAAAATTTTAGTGCTGAATTATCTTTTTTCTTTACGGCTAAATTAATTAATTTGCACCTTATCATCGAGTGACAAAACAAACAAGAGCTATATGAACTTCAAAATACATAAAGAAAACGGCATTCAGATAATAAAGATACTGAATTCCAAAGCAACGGCGGTTATATCGTCCGAATTCCGTGAGTCCGTTAAGGAATTACTTGATAAAGAGCAGCCAAAACTTCTTCTGGTTGATTTTTCGGTTGTTGACTATATAGACAGTTCCTTTATCGGGTCAATGGTAGGATTGTATAAAGAAACAAAACAGATAAACGGAGAACTCAGGGTTTTCGGGCTTCACCCCATGGTTGAATCTGTTTTTGAGTCCACCAGACTTTATAACATTTTCAAGATATTTAAAGACAAGAGTGAAGCACTGGCGGCCGGCTGAAAATATGAACAGCGACTTTGTGACAGTGACACTGCCTGCATCCCACTCTTATCTCCAGTTTATTACTGAAGCATTCATTCAGTTAATAAAATCAAAAGTCTTGCTTCGTGACCGTGAGAGCGGCTTTAAGTATATTTCAGACTCCAAAATACTTATTCACGAACTTTACACAAATGCCATTAACCATTCAGGCAGTGATTCTGTCACTTTTAATTTTTCTTTCGAAGATTCTTACATTGATATCCAGATGATAACTCACGGGCCGGGGTTTATTGTAAAGCCGGTTGACCTTAAAAACAAGGCGAACAAAACGCAATATCTGCCTCCGTATCCGAAAAAAATTCACGGAACCGAGTTCATGGTTCACTCTGATATGGATTATGAAGTGGCATGCAGGGTAAAAGATGAGAAGAGTCTTGAATTTGTGAAAAGAAAAAGAGCCCCCGAAAAAGATTATGAGATACCGGAACACTTTGGTCTGCTGATAATCACAAACCTGTGTTCCGATGTCTCTTTTGTTTCAAATCAGGACGGAAGAAACATTTTCAGCCTGAAAAGAACCACGCTTACCTGATTTTATCCCTCAAACTCATCCGGAAAAAGTTTCCTCAGAAGTTTAAGCAGATCCTCCTTGTTTGAAAAACCAACGTGCTTGTAAATAATCTTTCCGGTTTTATCAGCAATAAACATGGTGGGAATTGCCTTCACGCCCCCGAACTTCTCGGTAAGTTTAAAATCTCCCAGAAGCTGATGATACTCCATATTGTATCTTTTTATAAATCCGGGAATCTGTCCTGCGGTATCCTCGCTGTCAAGTGAGATGCCAACAATATTGATTTTATCTTTATATTCCTGATGCAGTGAAACGAGATGGGGTATTGATTCACGGCACGGGGGACACCAGGTTGCCCAGAAATCATAAAGCGTTATCTTATCTTTAAAATCCGAAAGGGATACTTCCCCGCCGGTGACCGAAAGAACTTTTGCATCGGGAGTTTCAATTGAAACCTGCTGAGCCCGGGCAGCAAACAGGGGTAATAAAATCAGGCTCAGTATAAGCACGCGGTAAATTCTCATTTACTTGATTCCTATATTTACTTTGTTAATATTTTCAATTAGATGTCAGATAAGATAAAGAGTTTTAAATTGAGTAAAAATATATATTCAACTGCCCGCCTTCACGGCAGCTTTGAAGAGATCTTTAAATCTGCCGGATATAATCTCAGCTTCAATACAGAAGAACGCCTTCTCATAAAGGAAGAGATTATATCAAACGCCCGCGAGTGTGACGGAATTATAACCCTTCTTGCCGATAAAATAGACCGTGAGGTGATAGATTCCCTTAAAAACTGCCGGATAATAGCTAATTACGCTGTGGGTTACAACAACATAGATGTTGATTATGCTTACTCAAAAAACATTGTGGTAACAAACACCCCGGGTATTCTGACAGAAGCCACCGCCGAAACAGCCCTTGCTCTGATGCTTGCATGTGCCAGGAGAATAGCAGAGGGCGACAAGTTCATGAGAGCCGGAAAATTCACGGGCTGGATGCCTTCATTAATGCTTGGCACAGGCCTCAAAGGTAAAACCGCCGGGATTATAGGTGCCGGGAGAATCGGTATTGCATTTGGTGAGATGGCCTCGGCACTCGGCATGAAAATATTATATTCAGCCAATTCTGATAAACCGGAATTTGAGAAAAAAACCGGCGCTTCGCGCCGTCAGCTCAGAGATCTTGTAAAAGAATCAGATGTGATCTCAGTTCATGTGCCTCTTAACGAAAGCACCAGGCATATGATATCAGGAGAAATTATAGATCTGATGAAACCGGGATGCATATTTATCAATACCGCAAGAGGTGAAATCACAGATGAAAAGTATCTCATTGGCGCTCTCAGGGCCGGGAAAATATTCTCGGCGGGATTTGATGTCTATTATGGCGAGCCGCAGGTAAACCCTGAGCTTTATGAACTTGAAAACGTGGTCTTGCTGCCTCATATCGGGAGTGCCACCTCTGAAACGAGAGCCGCAATGGCAAAAATGGCATCGGAAAATATTATCAGTTATCTTGAAACAGGCAGGGCGCTTAATCCTGTGAGATGATTCTCAGCGGGGCATTATTTTTAAACTTCTGCAGTTCCCCGGATCAGAAATCAGTAAGTATCTGAATTAAGTGGGCTCTGAGATGAAAATGCTCATTCCGCAGAACAGATACTGAATTTATTTGTTGGTCATAAGGCAATATATTGTTAATTTGCGTTTAAGACTGATAACAAAAAAAGTTATGAAAATCCGCCCTTTAAGAACTGTCTTTTATCTGATTTCCGCCCTTACGGTGTTTGCCTCATCCTTCCTTATAACAGGGTGTGAGGAAGCTCCGCC